>JBDZUZ010000291.1:0-1657 GCA_040255445.1 Planctomycetaceae bacterium
TGGGTCGGGGGTGGGGGCGGGGGTGGTCACGGTTCATTCTCCGCATGCGGATCCGTCATCGCGGGGGCGAGCAGTGTCATGAGGGCCTGGCGGCCGCGGTGCAGCCGCTGGCGCACCAGCGCATCGCTGATGCCCAGCGATGCGGCGATCTCCTTGGACTGCAGGCCTTCGACATCCTTGAGCACGATGACGGCCCTGAATTCATCGGGGAGCTCGTCGAGCGCGGCCCAGAGAGCCCGCTTCTGTTCGATGCTGATCCCCCCATCCTCTGTGACCGGTTTCCACGCCCGCGGGTCGGTCTTGTGCTCGCCGCCCTCGAACCGCGGCATCAGCGGCTCGATCGAGCGTTCGTGCCGGTTGCTGGCCTTGCGGGCCTTCATCAGCGCGGCGTTCACGACGATCCGGTGCAGCCACGTATTCAGCGACGACCGGCCGTCGAAGGATGCGATCGATCGGAAGGCCGAGAGGAACGCTTCCTGCACGGCATCTTCCGCATCCGCCTCGGTACGGGTTACCCGCCGCGCCACGGCGAGCAGGCGGCCGGTGTTGGCCCGCACGAGCTCCTCGAACGCGGCGTCCTCACCGGCCTGGAGCCGTTGCAGCAGGGCCTGCTCATCGGCCGGCGGCGACGATGCTGGCGCCGGCGCGGTCTGTTCTGGTGGTGGGTGCATCTCGAGAGTCTCGACCCGGGTTGTGTCGGCGTTGATCGCGCAGGTGCACGGACATGCAGGCATCAACAGGAAACGCCGCCGGCGGTGGCCGGCGGCGTCAGTATACAGGGATGTCGGTGCGGCTCAGCGGATGTTCTTCTCCATGAACCCGCGGATCTTCGCGGCGATCACATCGCCGTCCTCCTCCAGGGCGAAGTGCCCCGTGTCGAGCAGGTTGAAATCGACGTTCTTGAGATCGCGCTTGTACGGGTGCGCTCCCGCGGCGGGGAAGATGTAGTCGTTCTGGCCCCACACGATCAGCGTCGGCGGCTGGTGCTCGCGGAAGTACTGCTGCCACGCGGGGTAGAGCGGCGGGTTGGTGCCGTAGCTAAGGAAGAGTTGGAGCTGGATGTCCTTGTTCCCGGGCCGATCGAGCCCGACCTGGTCGATCGTCCAGGTGTCGGGGCTGACCGCGGACTCGTCCCGCGTGCCGTGCGTCCACTGCCACTTCGTCGCATCCACATTCAGGAACGCGGCCAGAGCATCGCGGTTCGCCGCGTTCTGCTCCTTCCAATAGGCCCGGAAGGGCGTCCAGAAGTCTTCCAAGCCTTCTTCGTAGGCGTTGCCGTTCTGCACGATCAGGCCCTCGATGCGCTGCGGCTGGGCCGCGGCGATGCGGAAGCCGATCGGGGCTCCGTAGTCCATGACGTACATCACGAACGAATCGGCGCCCACAACCCGCGTGAACTTGTCGACGACCGTCGCGAGGTTGTCGAAGGAGTACTCGAACTCATCGACGCTGGGCATCGAGCTGTATCCAAAGCCCGGATAGTCGGGGGCGATCACGCGGTAGGTGTCGGCGAGCTGCGGGATGAGGTCGCGGAACATGTGCGATGAGGTCGGGAAGCCGTGCAGCAGGAGGATGGTCGGCGCATCCTTGGGGCCTGCCTCGCGGTAGAAAATCTCGAGCCCATCGACCGAGATAGTGCGGTGGTGCACCGTGGGGG
>JBDZUZ010000172.1:0-7310 GCA_040255445.1 Planctomycetaceae bacterium
TTCTTCATCTTGGGCGGCTTGGGGAACGCGACCTCGATGTACGGCCCCAGCGCGGTGTCGTACGCGGTCATGGTGACGAAGTGCAGATCGAGCTTGGCGCCGCGATCAAAGCCTTTCCGCCCCGTGTCGGGCGAGGGCGCCACCGCGCCCTCGAAGGGATCGAAGCGGAACGCCCGGATGATCTCCCGCGGCCGGTCGCCGCGGTAGTTGTAGAAGATCACGGTGTCGCCATCGGCGATGCGCGTGGCGGCGCGATCGGCGTCGTCAATACCGATCGCGGTGGGGCAGATGAACTCGTCGCCTTCCATCGATTTGCTGGTGGGGCTGTCGTAGTAGGCCTGCACCGCCGCGACCGCCTCGGTCGCGCTGTTCGCGCCCGCTGCCGCCTCGCCGCGCCCGGTCATGCAGCCGTACGCCTGCGAGACCCGCTCCCAGCGATCGTCGCGGTCCATCGCGTAGTACCGGCCCATGATCGAGACCACGCGGCCGACGCCGATGGCGCCGCACTGCTTCACCACCTGCGACACGAACTCCTTGCCCGTGAACGGGCCGGTGTCGCGACCATCGGTGAAGAGATGGATCAGAACCTTGCTCAGCCCGAGTGTCTTCGCGGCCCGCAGCAGGGCAAAGAGGTGCTCGAGCTGGCCGTGCACACCGGCATCCGATGCGATCCCCATGAGGTGAAGTGCGGCGTTGCGGTCGCGGCAGGTCTCGATCGCGCGGCGGATCACCTCGTTGTGCTCGAATCCCCGACGGGCTGCCTTGGTGATCGCCACCGACTCCTGGTCGACGATGCGGCCCGCGCCGATGTTCTGGTGGCCGACCTCCGAGTTGCCCATCGTTCCTTCGGGCAGGCCCACATCCTCACCGCTGGTGGCGATCAGTGTGGTCGGGTAACGCGACATCAACTCATCAGCGACCGGCGTCCGCGCGATCTTGATCGCGTTGAATGCGTCGTGCTCGGGGTGCGGGTTGTGGCCCCAGCCATCGCGGATGATCAGGACCAGCGGGGTGTTGCGGGCTTGCGTCGGCATCGCGGTCGGCGCTCCGGAGCGGCGTGGATGAACTGGACGGTGCGGGGGGCGTGGCAACGCCCGGCCTGCAGGCCGGACGGGCGAGCGTCAGACCTGCTCGAGGACCTTCTTCCAGTCCATGGCCTGGCCGGGCGGCCGTGCCTCGACGAACTTGACCTTGCCCTTGCCGTCGGCCGACTGCCCGATGACAACGGTGCCGCGGTTCGCGACGTTCAGATCGGCCCAATACAGGCCGTACGCCTTGCACACCGAGCGGTGCAGATCGCTCAGCAGGGTCTGCTTGTAGTTCTCCTGCTCAGCCCACGCTTTATTCGCGGCGAACGAATCGCAGGACACGCCGACGACCGTCGCGTTCTTGCCGGTCCAGTCGGAGAAATCCTGGCTGATGCACTTCATCTCGGTCGAGCAAACGCCCGTGAAAGCGAACGGGTAGAACGCCAGCACGACGTCGCCCTTCTTGACCGCATCCGAGAGTTTCCACTCGGCCCGGTCCTGGGTCGTCAGCGTGAAATCGGGGGCGACATCGCCGACGGCGAGCGGCGCGGAGCGGGGAGTCAGGTGTTCGTTCTTCATGCGGCGTTCCTTCGGGTCGTGGCCGCGGCGGGATTCGCCCGGCATGGTCAGCCCAGCGTAGGAGCAAACGCCCGCTGCCGGGAGGCCGAGGGCGGTGCCGACAGGGGGTGAATTCCTCAGGCCGGCCTCATCCCTCGCCGCGGCGTCCACGGGCCCCGCCCCAGTTGATACTCTTACAGCGGCGGGGCGCCGGGATGCGACCCGGCGAGTTGGACGCCCCCGCCGCGCCGAGTGCACGGAGGAATCGGATGACCGCAACGCAGTCACGGCCGGAATCGCTGGAAGCCCGTTACGCGGAGGTGTGTGAACGCGTGGGGGCCGCGGCGGTGCGGTCGGGCCGCCGGGCGCAGGATGTCATCCTCGTCGCCGTCACCAAGACCGCCGACCCCGAGCAGATCCGCTCGCTCCTGCAACTGGGCCACCGTGATTTCGGTGAGAACCGTGTACAGCAGCTCGTGCAGCGGGCCGCGATGGTGGATGAATACCTCAACCGCCAGCGGCTGCTGCCCAGCAACCGCCGCGTACGCCAGGACCAGGCCGCCGAGACCCTCTTCCCGATGGGCACCAGCGAGCAGCTCCGGCCCGAGCCGGGCAGCAAAGACGGCGTCCGCTGGCACATGATCGGCCACCTGCAGCGCAACAAGGCCCGCAAGGTCGTCGAGTTCGTGCGGCTGATCCACAGCGTTGATTCGCTCCGGCTCGCCGAGGAACTCCAGACGATCGCGCTCAAACGTGACAAGGTCATCGAGATCCTGCTCGAGGTGAACTGCTCGGGCGAGGCGAACAAGAAGGGTTGCCCGATGCCCGCGGCGATGCCGCTGGCCGAGCAGATCGAGACGATGGTCAACATCCGCCTCCGCGGCGTGATGACCATGGCGCCCTACAGCGAAAACCCGGAGGAGGCGAGGTCGACCTTCGCCCGCTGCCGCGAACTCTACGAAGAGATGAAGACCATGGGCCTCGCGGACCCCGCCGGGTTCAACATCCTCTCTATGGGGATGTCGGGCGATTACGAGGTCGCGATCTCCGAGGGCGCGAACATTGTCCGCGTCGGCTCGGCGATCTTCGGCGAGAAGGAAGATGCGCCGGTGCCCGAGGAGCAGCCCGAGCCCGAGGAAGAGGGCGAAGAGGAACCGGCCTGAGACTCGCGGAGCCACTGCCGCGGCTCAAGCATCGCAAGAACGCAAACACCCAACGAAAAACGCCGCCCCATGGCGGCGTTCTCTGTTCTGGTGTTCGGTGAGCGTCAGACGTACCGCAGCGGTCCGCCCGGGCCACGCGCTGAGAGCATGTAGCCCTGCAGATTGCGGCCGGGGCAGGCGGAGGCCTTGATCTCCTGGTGCGTGTAGACGCGGTTCACCGGCACGCGGTACCGCCGCATCTGGTCCGCCACGAAGGAGCTGAGCGCCGCGAGCGCCGCCGAGGTCGGGCGGTGCTCATCGAAGTTGCCCATCACCATGATGCCCAGGTTGTGCGGGTTGTTCTCCGAGACGTGGGCGCCCTCGATCGAGATCGGCCGCCCCTGCCAGACGCGGCCATCGGGATCGACCACGTAGTGGTAGCCGATGTCGACCCAGTTCGAGCCGCGGGCGCGGTGCGACCGGCGGATGCTCTCGAGCCGCTTGGCGATGTTGCCCTGGCCGGAGAGGCCCAGCGAGTTGATGGCGTCGTGGTGGATGGTGATGCGCTGGATGCCGCGCATCGGCGTGGCGACCGACCACTGCGGCGCGGCCGAGGTCCACGCGGTCCGCGGCATCACGCCGCGGGGCGGGGCGACCGGGCCGGAGGGCGGCGTGCGCACCGGAGGGGGCGGGACGGTGGCGCCGGTGCCCGCATCCGGCCAGAGCGGACCGGGAAGGCCGGCGGAGCGCGTCGGCGACGCAGATTCGCACGCGGCCAGGAACGCGGCCGCGCCGGCGATCATGCCGCCGACAACCACCTCACGCCTTGATAGTTCATTCCTCACGGAGTTATGCATCGGACGGTCGTCCCCGCGGGTCTTGAAATCGGGGTTTGGGCCGAGTTATAGGACCAGGCTCCCCGGTGCAGAGCGAGTCAGCGGCCCCTCCGGCCGCGAGTTCTCGCTTCGGCGGACCGGATTGTACCGGCGACGACGATGCGGGCGGCGAGGAAAAGGGGATCAGCCGGGCGGAAGGCTCCTGGCCCAGATCGCCAGGACGAGCAGCATGTACAGCCGCTGGCTGTGATCGCGGCGGCTGGTCAGGTGTTCATGAAGGAAGCGGCGGGCGACCTCGGTGCGGATACGGAGGCCGAGTCTTGATTCCGGGAATGGGTCGGCGGAGTGGAGGGTGTCGGAGAGGAGCGTGCCCAGGCCGCCAAAGTCGGAGCGGAACCACTCGCCGATGGGGATGGCAAAGCCGCGCTTGGGGCGGTCGACGATCTCAGCCGGGAAGTAACGCCGGGCGACCTCGCGGAGCAGGCCCTTGCGCTGACCGTTGAGCAGGAGCGATTCGCGGGTGGCGGTGAGGGCGGAGCGGGCGAGCGTGGAGTCGAGGAAGGGGGAGCGGAGTTCGAGTGCGCAGGACATGGTGGCGGTGTCGGCTTTGCGGAGGAGGTCCCACTCGAGGTAGTTGAGATCATCGAGGCGTGTGTCGCGGCCGTGCTGGCGACGCATCGCTTCAACGGAGCCGTGGTCGGGGCCGGGCTGTGGCTCAACCAGCGCATCGAGCAAGGGCGCGGGGAAGATCGCGATCAGTTGGTCGTAACCCGTGGCCGCCGCGGCGTTGAGGAGGCGGGCGAGTTTGCTTCGGCGCGAGCGTGGATGCGCCGTGCGTTCGATCACGCGGGCCGCCGCGCGGAGCGGTCGAGATGGGAGCCAGGTCGCGGCGGTCAGGAGCGGCGCGATGAGCTGTCGCTCGTACCCGAGGAAGAGATCGTCGCCGCCGTCGCCGCCAAGCGCGACGGTGACGTGGTTGCGCGCAGCGCGGCTGACCCAGGTGGTGGGGAGGAGCGAGCTGTCGCCGAAGGGGAGGCCGAGTGCGCGGATCTGCGATTCGAGGTCTGTGACGGGATCCGGGTGGCAGTCGAGGATGTGGTGCTTGATGCCCAGATGGTGAGCGGTCGCGGCGGCGTCGGCTGATTCGTCGTATCCGCCGACAGGCATGCGCACGGTAAAGGCGCTGATGTCGGGCCGGACCTGTCGCGCGAACGCGGCGATGAGCGCGGAGTCGATACCGCCGCTCAGGAAACAGCCGAGCGGCACATCCGCCTCGAGCCTTTGGTGGACCGATGCGCGCAGCTGGGCTTCGACGGTGTCGGCATCGAGCGGACGCTTGGATGACTGCAGGTCGGTTGGGAGAGAACCGAACTGCGAGCCTCGTCCCTGTTGTTTGGTCGGCAGCAGGTACCTCCCGCTCCCGCTGTACTGTTCAACGACGTCGCGTTGTGGGAGCACGAGGAACGCACCGTCGGCGATCCATGCACGCACCGCGAGCGGCCGGATTGTCTGCGGGATTCCGAACGCTTCGCCGACCGCGATCAGTCCCGGCACGCTGCTGGACCACGCGCCGAGCCGGACACCATCACGCTCCCACCTGGCCGCGTACAGCGGCTTCTCGCCGAAGCGGTCGCGGATCAGCACTATTTCCGCTTCCGCCGCATCCCAGATCGCCGCGGCGTACATGCCTTCGAGGGTGTCGAGAAGACGCCACTTATTGCGGCGCCATTCGTGGGGGATGACTTCGGTGTCGCTGTGGTCGGTGGTTAAGGTGTGGCCCGCCGCGGCGAGTTCCCTGCGGAGTTCGCGGTGGTTGTAGATGCAGCCGTTGAAGACGATGGCAAGGCGGTCGGCGGGGGCGCTTTGCACCGGGCGGTAGTCGACGGCGCTGTTGGGGGAGCCGTGGAAGAGCAGTGGGGTGCAGTCGTCCCCGGTGCAGTCGATACCAGCACTGTCGATTCGGGCCCCGCCGGCGTCCTCGCCGCGGATCAGCATGGGCTGCGCGCCGCCAGCGTGGTCGAGGATCGAGAGGCGGCGGTGGACCATCGCGACCGTGGCGGTCGAGCCATCGGCGCGGCGGGCGCGGTCGCGGAAGCGGCCGTGGCCGTCGGGGCCGCGGTGGCGGATGGAGCTATCGAGCAGGTCGAGCCAGCGCTCGGGGATCGCCTCGCGCAGCGGCGGCGGGGTCACGCCGGGTGGGTCGATGCGCAGGATGCCGCCGATGCCGCACATGGGAGAGAGCGTACCGAGTCAGGAGGGCTGCTTGTCCTGGGGCGGCTCGCCCTTGGGCTGCTTTGCGGTTTCCGGCGGCGCGGTGTCGGGGCCGACGATGTCCGCCGCGCTCCGGCGGCCGGCGACGCGTTCCTGCCGCAGCATCCACATGGTGTGGAGCACGCGGGTGAGGCAGATGCCCACGGCGAACCCGACGGCCGTCGCCATGGTCACCGAATAGCCGCGGTGCAGCATGTTGTTCTGCAGGCCCAGCGCGGCGATGTACAGCACCGGCGAGAGGATCGCCCGCTCGAACTGCACGAGCGTGGCATCACGCATGAAGGAGAGGTCGGCGTAGGCCGGGTTCTTCGGCTGCGCCTTGCGGCTCGGGCGGTGGTTGGCGATCCAGTGGAGCAGGTAGTACACACCGACATCCGCGACGAGGTCGACGATGAAGGTGAGGGCGGTGACGGTGACCTTGTCGCCGAAGAATCGCCAGGTCCGGCCGAACGCTCTCACAGACCAGTCGGGGATGAGGCCGCCGAGTTTCGCGAGCAGGCCCGAGGTGTCCAGCGCGTGCATCACGCCGACGGTGATGAGCAGCGCGAGCACACCAGCGACGATGATGTTGACGTTGACGTTGACGATCCGGCGGTCGTACAGCCGGGTGAGCCAGGCCATAAGGTCGGGATGTTAGCCCTCATGAACCTTGGGTTGGGCGGGGGTGTCGGCTGTGTGAAGGCGGGCTTGCAGGCGGCGTTGGGCGACCGCGATCGCGTTCTGGCTGATGTCGAAGCCGATGGCCGAGCGCCCCGCCGCGGCCGCGGCGGCCAGCGTCGTGCCCGAGCCGCAGCAGGGGTCGAGCACTTGCCCATCTGGGGGGCAGAAGGCGCGGACGAGGAGGTCGAGCAGCGCGAGGGGTTTTTGGGTCGGGTAGCCGACTCGCTCCGCGGCCATGTTGTTGATGCTGGGGATGTCCAGCACATCGGTGGCCTTCTTGAGCTGCCCGGCCATGCGGCGGCTGGTGGCGGGGACCATCGGCGGGTCGAAGTAGTACAGCTCGGGGTCGCGGCAATAGACGATCAGGTCATCGTGCTTGCGGGCGAACCGCCGCGGCGAGGAGCCGCCCAGGCCGTAGGACCAGATGAGGTGGTTGACGAAGTTCGTTGGGCCGAGCAGATCGTCGAGCAGGCAGCGGACCAGGTGGCTGGTGCGCCAGTCGACATGGATGAGGATCGTGCCGCGGTCGCTGAGGGCGGCGAGGGTGGCGGCGATGCGCTCCTTGAGCCAGGCGATGTGCGCGGCGGGCGTGTCCCAGGCATCGGGGTAGGAGCCGGCGTCGTCGGTACGGTCCTTGCCGGTGTTGAAGGGGGGGTCGGCGTAGATGAAGTCGATGGATGCGGGCGGCAGGGCCGCCGCGAGTGTGAGCCAGTCGCCGTGGTGGAGGGAGGTGGGCACGGGGGAGGCTAGTCGTTGTGATGTGGCACCGGCGGCTCGCCGGTGGGTGGCGTGACTCGCGCGGAGGTCTCAGGAAC
>JBDZUZ010000173.1:0-7308 GCA_040255445.1 Planctomycetaceae bacterium
CCACAAGGGTATCACCGATCCGTCAGGTGTGGTCCGCTCGCGGCGGCCAAGCCCGCCCTCCGGGCCCGGACCCCGCCTCTTCGACTCGATCAGACCGCCCAGGCCGCGAATAATCAGACCGATGGGTCCGATTTAACCGCCACGGCACCCACGGGAGAACCATCCATGACGACCGCCGTTCCCAGCCACCTCACCAAGTTTCATTGGGAGCCCCAGCCCGCCGCGCAGCGACTGGTGGATGAACTGATCGCTCAGTTCCTCGCCGCCAACCCCGCGGCGAGCACGCTGGCGCAGCGGATGACCGCCGAGACCGGCACGCGGTTCAAGGACTGGATCGATGCGATCTTCGTGCCCGCATCCAGCGGGGTCGAGCCGCGGCTGAAGGAAGTGGGGTACGTCCAGAAGCCCCAGCCCGGCGCGGACCGCTGCTTCGTCAACGACCTGGGCATCTTCCCGGCGATCGTGCTGGTCGAGGGCGGTGTCACGCGGATCGCGATCAAGGTCGACAGCGTCGCCGAGTTCCTCGCCACGCACCAGATCAATCCGTCGACACCGATCGAGGGTGAGCCCCTCTCGCAGTACCGCACCGCGAAGGCGTTCCCCGGCAGCAACGCCGAGCTCTGGGCGACCGAGCGGCACGGCTACCGCGGCTTCGCGGCGCTGGCGCCGAACCCGGGCAAGGGCATCGCCGCGCAGCAGCATCTCGAGAACCTCTGCCGCCGCGGCCGCGACTTCGCGACCGACGCGGAAGGCTTCGCGGAGGTCAACCGCCTTGTTGATGCCGCGATCAAGGACCTGGGCCGGGACTGGACCTGCGACCTCTTCTTCGAGGCCGAGCGTCGCTACTGGATGCGCCGAAACCGCGCTGCGCAGGTGCAGTACGCCCGGCAGCAGAAGCTGGGCCTGGGCTGGGCGAACCACGATCACCACACCTACCGCTGCGGCCGCGAGAACTTCCCGGCTCTGGTGGCGTTGTGGAAGAAGCTCGGCTTCAACTGCCGCGAGGCGTTCTACGCGGGCGCCGAGGCCGGCTGGGGCGCGCAGGTGATGGAGCAGCCCGTCACGAACATCACGACCTTCAACGATGTCGACATGAGTCCCGAGGAGCTTCTCAAGGACTTCGCGCACCTGGGCTTCACCGAGAAGCGGGATCAGCTCGGCACTGTCGGCCTCTGGTGCGGGCTGCACGGCGAGGCCGTGCTGCAGGCGGGCATGCACCACCTCGAGTGCCAGTTCGACTGGCACGCGCTGGTCGAGCAGCTCGAGAAGCAGGGCGGCGTCAAGACCATGGCGCCTTTCACGACATTCCCCTACTTGCGGCAGGCGTTTACTGAGGGTGAGCGTTGGGCGGTCCGTGCGGAGCGCGTTCAGACCCTGCTCGACAAGGGCTTCATCACCGCCGAGCAGGCCGAGAAGTTCCGCAAGGAAGGCGCCCTGGGCAGCCACCTCGAGAACCTCGAGCGCAACGACGGCTTCAAGGGCTTCAATCAGCAGGGTGTGAGCGACATCATCGCCCGGACCGACCCGCGCAAGATCGCCGCGATGTCGGCCTGATTCACAGGCCGTTCGTTGAACCGATCGGCGGACTTCTGACGAACAGCACACGCGGCCGGGCGATGAGCCCGGCCGCGTTGTCGTTTCCGCGGCGTCACGCCCCGCACCCCAGCCGGTACCATCCCGCCTATGCCCGACCCCACGCCATCCAAGAGCCCGCCACCCTCGACGCCCGAAGCCGTTCAGGCCGCCGCGGAGAAGTTCCGCGACGACTTCCGCCGCGTGCAGGAACAGATCGGCCGCGTGATCGTTGGCCAGGCCGACATCGTCGAAGGTGTGCTGATCGGGCTCTTCGTCGGCGGGCACATCCTGCTCGAGGGTGTGCCGGGTATCGGCAAGACGCTGCTGGTCCGCACGATCGCCCGCGCCGTCGATCTGTCGTTCTCGCGTATCCAGTTCACGCCCGACCTGATGCCCGCGGATATCTCCGGCACCACGGTCGTCGTCGAGGTCGAGGGGGAGGGTGGCCGCACGCAGCGGATCTTCCGTTTCCAGCCCGGGCCGGTCTTCGCGCAGGTGCTGCTGGCCGACGAGATCAACCGCGCTACCCCCAAGACCCAGTCCGCGCTCCTAGAAGCGATGCAGGAACGGTCGGTCACCGTCGGCGGCGAGACGCACGAACTGCCGGCGCCATTCCTGGTCCTCGCCACGCAGAACCCGGTCGAGCAGGAAGGCACTTATCCGCTGCCGGAAGCTCAGCTCGACCGCTTCTTCTTCAAGCTCCTCGTGACTCCATCTCGTCGCGCCGAGCTCGCCGAGATTCTCGATCGCACCACGGCGGGCGTGACCGCCTCCGCCGAGCCCGTGCTCGATGCGCCGACGCTGCTGGCCCACCAGGCCCTCGTCCGCCGCGTCGCCATCGCGCCGCACATCCAGGACTTCGCGATCCGGCTCGTGCTGGGGACGCACCCCGAATCAACCTCGCCCCCGGGCGAGAACTTCGCCACGCCGATGGTGAACCAGTTCATCCGGCTGGGCGCTTCGCCCCGCGCTGCGCAGACGCTCGTGCTCGCCGCCAAGTGCCGTGCGCTGCTCGATGGCCGTGCCGCCGTATCGATCGAGGACATCCGCACCTCGGCGCTGCCCGCGCTGCGGCACCGCATCATCCTCAACTTCGAGGCGCACGCCGAGGGCGTCACGCCCGATGCGATCATCCGCAACCTCATCGATACGCTCCCGGTGGAGACCGCCTGATGCGCAGCGCTCCCTTCTGTCTCGCCGCCGCGGCGATGACCCTCTGCTCGCTCTTCGGGCTCTCGTGCGGCGGCGGTCAGCGCAGCGCGCCGGCGATGACATCCGCGGTCATCGTCTCGGAAACACGCATCGACTGTGTCGTCGGTTCACGGCTGGTGCTGCCGCTCACGGCGGTCCCCGTCAACGCCGACCGCGCCACCGGCACAGTGCCCGTGTCGCTCGAGGACGGCCGCGAACTCTCCGCACGGCTCTACCGTGTCGGTGTCACGGTCGAGCCGTCGCCCGCGAGCGGGACACTCGGTGACCTCTGGCTTCCCCTTCCGGGCGCGTGGACCGCCGAACCCTTAAGCGATCGCAGCGGCGCCCGCGGCGGGACGATCGTCGCGCTCGTCGACCTTCCCGCCGACATCGCATCATCGCCCTCGATCGTCGTCGGCAACACGCGCTACCCGCTCAACCACCTCCCCGTACCGACCACGCTCGCATCGCCCACCGGGCCGCTGGGCGATCCGTGGCGGCCGAGCGCACCGGCCGAGGCGGATGCCCGCCAGCTCATCGACGCGATCGCCGCGGAGTCGCGCACGCCGCTGGGCCGCTGGCGCTACCGCCTGATCGTCGACGGCCTGCGCCCGCTCGCGATCGGCGAGCCCGATGGCCCCTCCGTGCTGCCGCCATTCGAGAACCCGGTGATCGAGGCGATCGCGCAGCAGAACGAGGACCGCTGGCGCATCGCTCTCTTCCGGCTCTGGGTCGAGGATGCGGACCTGGCCAACCGCCTCAAGCGCCGACTCTCCGCGATCGTGCGCTTCGCGGACAACCGCTCAGCACCCGCATGGCCCACCGATCACGCCGCGCTCGATCGGCTGCTGAGTTCGCTGCTGGATCCGCGGCTGTCGGCGGGCCGCCGCGCCGAGGTCGCGGAGGCGTGGATCGCCGCGCAGCCGCAGGCCGTCGCCTGGGTCATCGACGACGGCGGCGTGCTCGATGCCCAGCGTCGACCGCTGGGCGCTGTCGGCATCGCGAACCTCGAAGAACGCGGCACGCTCGCCTGGGCCCAGCCCGCTGGCGCTGCGCCCAGCGGCGATGTCGCGCCGCTGCCGCCCTACACCGCGGTCGAGATCACAACGCCGCTCGTAATGCCCACGCCGGATGCGACCGTGCCGGTCTCCCTGCTCGCCGCGCACGCGGGCGACTGGGAGCGGCCGCTGTCGGTCCTGCCCGGGGCGGTGCCGGTCACGCCGCCGGGCCTGTCGGTCACATCCCTGTCGCCGGATCTCACCATGGATGCGTGGCTCGCTTCAACGCCGCCGCAGCAGCGGTTCGAGTGGGGCACGACCGCGTTGCTGCATCGCCCCGCGCCGCCGCCGGGCGCGGCTCCGACGGCTGCGCGCTCGCGGGTCTGGGAACTGCTCGTCGAGTGCCGGCTCGTGCCGGGTGTGGGCTCGCTCACCAACGAAAGTGTTCGTCTCTACTTCGGGCCGACCGGCGCTCCCTCGAGCGTGCTTCGGGTCGACATCGCCGGTGAGGTCGTCGCGGAGCGGAGGCGGAACGAGCTGATCAGCGTGCCTTCGACGGTGCAGGTGATCCGCGCGGCCGACCGCTGGACCTTCCGGCTCGAACTCCCGCCCGGAGCGGTGGAGCTCGATGGCCTGGTGCGGCTGGCCGTGATACGGACCGACGCTCTGGGCCGCCGGTCAACCTGGCCCCGCCCGATGCTGCCGTGGCAGACCGAGCCGGGGCGCGCCGCGGCGGATACCACGGCGTGGGGGGAGTAGCCGGCGCACGTCGTTCGAGCCTCCCGAGATACCATCCTCGCTTGCAGATGGTAACCCCAACATCCTCGGCGTACACCGCGCCGGCTATGCCACCACCCTTCCCGCCCGCGCGCGAGCACGGAACGCGCGATGGCGAACCGCCACTCCTCTACCACATCGCGCGGTTGCATTGGCAGATGAACATCTGCCTGCCACTCCTGCTGGTCCTGCCTGTTCTGCTGCTTTGGACCTTCTTTGAATTCCTGGACAGCGTCATCTTCAGCAAGTCGCCTTCGACGCGTGGCGTGGTATTCCTGGTTGCCTTCCCGGCGGTTGGCCTGAGTTTCCTCGCTGTCAATTTCTGGGCGCTCAAGCTCTCCGTGCGCATGGCGGCGACTCTCTGGAATGGATTCGTCGGCCTCGGACTGGTCGCGGTCGTCGTCTGGATCCCCTGGCTCAATTTCATCGTGCTCTTTGCGATGAGTATCAGCGCGGGCAGGCGGCTGCGTACCAGCGGCGTGCGCATCGGGTTCATGGGCGTTCCGCGAGCCGACCGCGACCGGCTCAGAGCCGGAGCAACAACCGCAGCGATCACTTGAGTCACCTGGTGCGGCTGGCCGTGATACGGACCGACGCTCTGGGCCGCCGTTTGACCTGGCCCCGCCCGATGCTGCCGTGGCAGATCGAGCCGGGCCGCGCCGCGGCGGATACCACGGCGTGGGGGGAGTAGCCGAGCACGCGGCTTCGCTCGTGCGCCGGCTACGCTCTGGGCTTGCAAACGCACCCTGTCACCGCAACCCCCGCCAATACGCCCCCCGCCCTGCCAAACCTCGCGCCGCCGACGGTCATGGCGTCGCTTCCCCCGCCGATCCCCGGTGACTCGGGCGCAGCACAGCCCGAGCTCTACCGCATCGCCCGGCTCCATTGGTGGATGAACATCTGCCTTCCGGCCATGCTCGTGGTGCCTTACTTCCTGCTGCGGGCACTGGGCGCATTGCTGAATCGTTTCTTTCAGAACCCCACCCCGAACTTCCTGCCGGAACTCTTTGTGTTCCTTGCTGTGGGCGCGTTGTTCCTGGGCGTCAACTTCTGGGCGCTCACGCTGTCGTTGCGGATGGCGGCGTGTCTCTGGGGTGGGTTTGCGCTGGCGGCCCTGCTGGCCATCCTGATCTGGATCCCCTGGGTCAACTTCATCATCCTGCTGGCGATGAGCATCGCGGCGGGCCGCCGCCTGCGGGCGAGCGGGGTGCGGATGGGGTTGATGGGCGTGCCGCGTGCGGAACGGGACCGGCTCGCCGGGCGGGGCTGACCCCCTGTACTTCTTTGTCAGATCATCGGCTTGGCGATGCCCGTGGAAGCTTTCGGTAGCTCGTGCAAACGCACGGTTCTCTCGGTATCTTCCTCTACATGTCACGATTCCCTCCGCCGTTCAATCGCAACCCCCACCTCCGTGAGATCGCGCTCTATCAGCGCCGCCTGATCCTGTGCGTGCTGGCACAGATCGTCCTCTATATCACCTTATTAGTCAGCGGGATGTCCCTGGGTGCTGCGGAGGCGGCTGCGCAGGCCAACAACACGGTGCCGCCGGACGCCTCGCCGCTGCTAGCCGTGGTCGTACTGACTTCGGCGCTGGGAATGCTGGCCGTCGGGCTCTTCGCGCTGATCCAGGTGTACAAGCTCGCGCTGGCGATCTGGCAGAGCACTGGCCTGGCTGTGCTGCTGGCGGTGCTGATGCTCGCTCCGTGCATCTCGCTGATCGTGCTGCTGGTCATCAGCGCCCGGGCTACGAGCACCCTCCGGGCCGCAGGCGTGAATGTCGGGTTCCTGGGCGTTTCCGCGGCGGAGCGAGCGCGGCTCGGCTGAGGCTGCCTGGCAATCAGTGAGGCACCTGCGCTGAGACGGGCGCTGCTTTGTCAAGAACGAAAAAGGGACGCGGCGATCGCCGCGGGCCTTTGTGTTTCTGCTCTGATCTGCAGCAGGCTTACGGGAAAATGCCGCGCATCTGGTACACGTTGGCCAGACGATCAAGGGCCGCGATGTACGCCGCGGTCCGCAGGTCGACGTTGTACTTCTTGCGAGCCTCGCGGGTCTTGCCCGCCGCGCGGACCATGTGCTTGTTGAGCTCGCGGTCGACCGCGTCCAGGTCCCAGCGCTGGAAGTTCTTGTTCTGCACCCACTCGAAGTACGACACGGTCACGCCGCCGGCGTTGCACAGGATGGCGGGCAGGACCTCGACGCCCTTCTTGGAGAGGATCGCATCGCCGCCGGGCGTGGTGGGGGCGTTGGCGCCCTCGGCCACGACCTTGCAGTCGAGCTGGTTGGCTTCCTTCTCCTGAACCATCTGCTCGAGCGCGGCGGGGATGAACACATCGACCTTGGTCGTGTAGAACTCGTCCTTGGTGATCGCCGTCGCCTTGGGGTAGTCCTTCACGCCGCCGGTCTTGTTGCAATACGCGGCGAGGTCGTGGGCGTCGATGCCCTTGTCGTTGCGGATGAAGCCGGTGTGGTCGGCCACCGCGATCATCTTCGCGCCCTTGTCCTGGAAGATCCGGCCCGACCACGAGCCGACGTTGCCGAAGCCCAGCACGCTGAAGGTGCACTGCTCGGGCTTGAGCTTGAGCTCGGGGAGCATCTCGACCAGGGTGTCAACGACGCCCTGGCCGGTCGCTTTCTCGCGCCCGAGCGAGCCGCCGTACTCAACCGGCTTGCCGGTGATGACCGCCACGGCGTTCTGCCCGGCGACCTCGGAGAGGAAGGTGTAGGTGTCGGCGATCCACGCCATGTGCTGCGCGGTCGAGCCGACGTC
>JBDZUZ010000174.1:0-7134 GCA_040255445.1 Planctomycetaceae bacterium
GGATGCCGGCCAAGGCACGGCGGTCGGAGCTCGCGGGCGGGGGGAAGGGCCGTGGGGGGCGGGGGGCGAAGGCGGATGCGGTGCCGGGGGCGCCGGGGACGCGGAGCGGGAAGAAGCGATCGGGGAAGAAGTCGCGGCGGCCGGATTGAGGCGGGCGGCCGTGGCGGCGTCTTTCGGCGTCCGCGGCCGGGCCACGGGGCTTTGTTAGCAAACGATCAAGCTTGGCGGGCCGGTGGGGTGGTTTGCATTTCTAAGAGCGGTCGGTAGTCTGCCGCGGATGGCAGTGACGATCTGCGGCCGCGCGGTTGGTTCGCGCAAGCCGTTATTCGCGGATTGGTCGATCCCGCTGAACCCCGACGACTTCGGGGGCGGGGAGGGGATGACGCTGCGCGATGTGATCGCGAGGGTGGTGGCGGCGGAGGTGGAGGCGTACGAGAAGCGGCGGGAGGCGCGGCGGCTGGACCGGGTGCTGTCACGCGGCGAGATCGAACAGGGAGCGGAGGCGGGGGCGGTGCGGCCGGAGGCGCGGGAGGTGTCGCCCGCGCCGGATCTTGAGGAAGCGATCGGGGTGGCACTCGAGGCGTTCGAGGATGGGTTGTACCTGGTGGCGATCGATGGGGTGGAGGCGCGGGATCTGGATGCACAGGTGTATGTGAAGCCGGATTCGCGGATTGTGTTTGTGCGGTTGGTGTTTTTGGCGGGGGCTTGAAGCATGTTGAACGAGGCGGAGGCGAGGGTACATCTCAACGAGATGACGGACTGGGTGCAGGCGCGGAAGCGCATCGGGGCGCTCAAGGGGCTCGAGGCAGCGCAGGCGTACTTCAAGCGCTCGCTCCGTAATGCGGATCCGGATGGGGCTGCCGCGGATGGGCCTGAGTTGGCGCAGGGCGAGCGTCCAGACTTTGACGTCGGCGCACTTTCGGATGCGGAGCGCCGGCGGTTGTTCGAGACGCTGTTCCCCCGGATGGCGGGATTGATGGAGGCGGCGTGGGAACGGGCGGGGGAGGGGCCGTTCTCATCTCCGGACCACGGCTGGTACCACCTGCGCGCGCCGAACGATCCGGGGATTGTGGCCAAGGAGCGGCGGCACTGGTTCTCGTGGGTATGGCATGATCTGCTGCGCTACAACGCGGATGCGGAGTGGGTCGCGGCGTGGTTTGGTCACCTCGGGTTCACAGGGCAGTCGAGCGCCCCGACGCTTCTGGCCGCGGCGGTTGATGCGGGCGGGCCTACTGGCGATGCGGTGCTGGAGATCTTGAAGCAGTCGGTCGCCGGGACGCATGAGATCGGGGGGATGAGCGACGGGTTGTTGCCGACTCTCTTCCGGTGCAAGCGGCCAGAGGCCTTCGACGTTATCGAGGGGCTGCTCCTGGCGGCGAAGCGCGATGAGGGATTGCGGCAGGCGATCCTCCTTGGCGCATACGACGCACCACCGGAGGTCTTTCTGCGGCTGCTCAAGCTCATTCAGCGTGAGAATCTTGTGCGATTTGCATCGACCGTGAACGCGTTGAACGGCTGGCTGCGGATGCAGTGGGATTCGATCGCAACCGCGCACGCATCGTCGATCATAGATCGCATGGTCACGCAACTCGAACATCCGGCGGCGCTTGACAATGCGCTGAATGGCGAGGATCCGGAGACCGCGTTCATCGCGGTCTGGTGTGCCGCGATGAGCGATGTGGACAGGGCCCATGCCGCGGCGGTCAGACTGCTGGATGCGGAACGCCCGGGCATGCGGTGCGTCGGGGTGCGGACGCTTGCCCAGATGCAGCGTCAGGGGTGGCGGGAACATGTCGTGAGGCGGCTCTCCGATCCGAACGTAGCGGTGGTGTACGAGGCGTGGGCCGCGGTCGGTTGTATCGAGTACAGATCCCACGAGAGCGACCCGACGCTCAACCCGGTCGCGCACACGGTGTTCGACACTTTGCGTGCGCTGTTGGAGCGTCTTCAATGGAAGAACGCGGAGTTTCCGGCGCCGGTCTTTCCCTGGGACCAGACCGAACTGGACGTGCGCGAGGTCGCACGATCGATGATCACATGGTGTCCGGCGGAGCGGGCAGAGGAGACCGCTCCGCTGGTGGACAGACTCGGGCCGGGCGGCCGCATTGCTATTGCCAAGCTTCTATCACGCGAGCGAACCTTCAACCTGGACGATGTGCCGCAGAAGCTCGAACGGCGCGACTTGTCCCCGATCGCGCGGTCGGTTCTGATCAAGCTGCTCGGCGATGCTTCGGCGGATGTGCGCGAGAACGCCGCGGAGATCCTCGCAGCGCGGGGCGAGCTGACAACTGAGGAGATTGCGCGGCACGAAGAACTGCTCGCTCGCGCTCCGGGGGACATCCGCTCGCGGGCGATCTCCAGGCTGCTTGCTCTGCCCGATGCGGAGGCTCTCGCCGCCGCAGCGCGGCTGCTCGCGGCGGGGAAGGCCCGGCTGCGCGCGGGCATCGAGATACTCAGCGCGATGGCGGGCGCAAAGCGCTCCGTCTCGGAGGCGCGGCGGCTCGCGCAGGGGATTGATCGCAAGGATCGGGCGCTCACACGGGAGGACCACGACCGGCTCCAGCAACTCGCGACCGGTGCGAGCGAGCGGATCACGCTCGACGATGCTCTCGGCCTCGCCGCCGGGTACAAGCCGCCAACTCCGCCGGTTCTTCGGCAGGGGCCGGTGGACGAAACAACGCGGGCCGCGGTGGCCTGCCTCTGGCTCTTGAATGATCTGGCCGAGCAACACAAGCACACACCGGTCGTGACAAAGGGCGCTGACGACGACGAAGATGATGGTGGGGCGGACAACGACGAGGTGGACGACGACGACGTAAGCGAATATGCCCGGCTCGGGGGCATGTCGATTTATGGCGGAACACGACCCCGACCCGATGTCCCCCGCGAGGAGGATCTGAAACGGTGCCCGATCCCCGAGATCATCACCGGTTGGCTCCGGAATCGCCCGCCATCCTCTCGCGATGCGGACGGGAG
Organism: Planctomycetaceae bacterium; assembly: GCA_040255445.1. Classification (GTDB taxonomy): domain Bacteria; phylum Planctomycetota; class Phycisphaerae; order Phycisphaerales; family UBA1924; genus JBDZUZ01. Next base: position 2,977 of record JBDZUZ010000174.1, read on the forward strand.
GGAGTTGATCCGCGCGTGGATTCTCCTTCGGATGCGTGATGAGCGGATGCACTGGAACGGCGGCGCTAATCCGCTCACAGCGCTTGCCCCAAAGGGCCGCACCGGAAAGCTGAAGCACGAGCAATCGCTCCCACTGCTGGTCGAATGGGCGATGCGGTTCGAGGGTGTCTTCGAGCTGCCATGGATGCTCGACCAGTTCGAGTATTCCGTGATGCACGCGGTGCGGACCGCGAGTCCGAAGAAGCGGGTCGACTCCTACCGCACGATCCTGCCCGAACTGTGGCTCGAGGCGGTGGAGCGTTGCCCGGCCGCGTGGCGAGGTTCGCCGGATCTCGCAACACTGGAGCGGTTCAGTGACATCGTGCGCGGCGTGCGCGAGGTGGTGCGTCCGCTACAACCGCCCGCGGACTACCGTGAGACCGAGGACTTCCGCTGCCCGGAATCCCACAAGGTCTGGAAGGAATTCCATAAGAGCGAGATCCCAACGGATGACTTCGTGCGGCTGTGGGAGGCTGGCAAGGTGGATGATGCGGAGTTCTATCTCCGCCTCGCCGGTCCTGAGAGTCTTCGTGACAGCTCTGATGGGTACGTCGTCTATGGATCGGACACGGATCTCCCTCTTCTGATGGAGCGTGCCTTCCGGCCGGAGAGGAAGCACCCGTTTACTCTGCGGCGCATCGACTACCCGAATCCGCCCGCGATGCGTGGGATACTCGACCGGCTGCGTAAACGCGTACTCGAAATCGAGTGCGCCCGTGGTGATACCGACACCCCGGCGTCGCATCTGGTCTTCGACCTTCGCCCTTCGGGCGGAATCGATGCTGTCATTCCCGCAACGGCCGCCCTCGGGAAACTCAAGCTCACGCGACGAGAATTCCGCACCGGCAAGGCCGCCAACCTCTCAACCATCATCCGCAACTCGCGGCCGGGTGCGGAAGATACCGCCGCGGCGTTCGCGAAGGCCGCGAAGGCCGCCAAGCTCACCGACCAGCGGCTGGTGGAGATCGCGCTCTTCCAGCCCAACTGGGCCGCGCACATCGAGCACACGCTGGGCTGGAAGGGATTTGAGGACGGCGTGCTGTGGCTGCGGGCGCACACGAAGGAGGCGGAGAGCTGGTCGCTCGAGGATGACAAGGAGCCGTGGGAAGGGAAGGTCGAGGAGCGGACGCGGATCCCCGAGGTGAGCCGGAACGCGGGGGCGGTGGATCGGGCGTGGTTCGAGCGGTGTTACAAGGCGCTCGGAAGATCGCGCTGGGAGTTGCTCTACGACGCGGCGAAGTACGCGACTTCGGGCACGGGGCATGTGCGGGCGCGGCTGTGGGCCGATGCGATGCTCGGGAATGTGACGGAGAAGGAGCTCACCGAGCGGATCACAAAGAAGCGGCACCAGGACGCCGCGCGGGCGCTGGGGTTGATCGAGATCAAGGCCGGCGCTGCGGGCAAGGCGCAGGTGCTGGCGCGGTACCAGGTGCTGCAGGAGATGCGGCGGACGAGCCGCAAGCACGGCGGCTCGATGCTGCAGGCCAGCGAGAAGCGGGCGGTCGAGATCGGGATGGAGAATCTCGCGTGGACCGCGGGGTACCCGGACCCGCTGCGGCTGCAGTGGGCGATGGAGATCGAGGAGTTCGGCGACCTGGCGAAGGGGCCGGTCTCGGTGACGGTGGGCGATACGACCGTGACGCTCGCGGTCGATGATGAGGGCGTGCCGTCGCTCTCGGCGTTCAAGACGATCGCGGCGAAGGGCGCGAAGAAGGTTGCCGGCAAGGCCGCGAAGGGCGCGGCGGCGAAGGCCGGGAAGGGCGCTGCGAAAACGGCAAAGAAGGGGGTCGCGAAGGGCGCGACTGCCAAGAGCGGGGCGAAGGGCGACATCGAGCCCGCCGCGGCGACCGTGAAGCCACTCAAATCCGTCCCGCCCCCGCTCAAGAAGGACAAGAAGGTCGCGCCGCTCGTCGAACGGTTGCCGCTGCTGCGCCGGCAGAGCTCGCGCATCCGGCTGGGGCTGGAGCAGGCGATGTGCCGCGGCGATTCCTTCTCGGGCGGCGAGCTTCACACGCTCTGGGGCCACCCGATCCTGCGCACTGCAATCCGCAACCTGGTGATGATCGGGGCCACCAAATCGGGCGGCACGCTGATCGGCTACCCGGACAAAGAAGGCAAGGTGCTCCGCGGCGTCGACGGCTCTTTCGAGCCGCTCAAGGCGACCGACACGCTGCGGATCGCGCACCCGCTGGATCTGCTCGCAACGAAGAAGTGGCACGCGTGGCAGAAGGAATGCTTCACAGCCGAGCGGATGCAGCCGTTTAAGCAGGTCTTCCGCGAGGTCTACACCCCCACCGCGACCGAGCTCAAGCCCACCGCGAAGGAGAAGGCATCGCGCACTTCGCGGTACGCGGGACAGCAGCTCCAGCCGCGGCAGGCGCTCGCGCTCTTCGGCAGCCGCGGCTGGGTGGCCAAACCCGAGGAGGGCGTGCAGCGGATCTTCCACGCCGAATCGGTCACAGCGCACGTTGAGTTCGAGGAAGGCTTCTACACGCCGGCGGAGATCGATGGGCTCACGCTCGCGGGGCTGGCGTTTGTCCACACCACAAAGCACGAACCGATCGCGATCAAGGACATCCCGCCGCGGCTCTTCAGCGAAATCATGCGCGACCTGGACCTGGTGGTGAGCGTGGCGCACCGGGGGCAGGTGGACCCGGAGGCGAGCCACAGCACGGTCGAGATGCGCGCTGCGCTGCTGCGCGAGACGGCGCAGCTGCTGGGGCTGACGAATATCACCTTTGATCAGTCGCGGGCGATCATCAAGGGGCAGCGGGCCGAGTACGCGCTGCACCTGGGGAGCGGGACGATCCACATGCTGCCGGGCGGGGCGCTCTGGATCGTGCCGGTGCACAGCCAGCATCGCGGCCGCGTCTTCCTGCCGTTCGCGGACAACGACCCGAAGACGGCGGAGGTGATCACGAAGGCGATCGTGCTGGCGCGGGACAGCGAGATCAAGGATCCGGCGATTCTGTCGCAGCTCAGGGCTGCGGTGGGGTGAGAAACGCAGCTTCGCTGCCTTGGGTACCCCCACTCTCCGAGTGGGGTGGTGGTGGAGGTGCGCAGCTTCTGGAGGTGGGCGCGGTGTGCGCGAGCTGAGTGGGCGTCGGGGCGTGCGTCCACAGCACGAGCCCCCACACGGAGTGTGGGGGTACCCCAAGACACGTAGCACGGGGGCACGCAATGCACGGAAGGGCCATACCCTCCGCGCATGCCCGCCCCCCGCAAGAACCGATCTGACTTCATGCGTCGCCTGGCCTACTACCTGATGGGGCTGGCGATCGGGTTCATGATGCTGGGGTTGATGTGGCAGGCGAAGCAGCGGCAGGCCGCGGCCCAGCCGGGCCAGGCGACGCGGGCACCTGATCCGGGTGCTGCTCCGGCGGCGCCGAGCGCGGCCGGCGAGACGGGCGGGCCCGCCCCGGCATCCAACACCGGACCCTGACCGAACCCCGAACAATCGGCGCTATGATCCCGCCCGGCCGCGTCTCGCACGCGGCGGGTTTCGCCATGTTGAAGAGCACCACCCGCCGCGGCCCCGGCCGATCGCGGCGGCGTGGTTGATCGATTGCAATCTCCAAGCCTGTGGAGTGTGACCTTGCCCCCACGCAGCACCGCGCGTTCGAAGAAGTCCGCCACGCCCCCCACTCCCGCCAAGCCCGCCGCGACATCGAAGCCGACCGACGACTCCCCCACCTCTGACAACCTCGCCGCCACCGACAGCCCCGCGAGCAGCGCCATCGAAGCCAAGCCGACCAGGGCCGCCGCGGGTCGTGGTGCTGTATCGGGCGGCGGTGATGGTGGGGCGACGAACGGCGACGGCTGGGCCGCGCGCGGTGTGACCGGCGCGGGGGCTGCGCCGATGTCACCCGGGGAGCGGGCCGCGGCGCGGGCGCAGAAACACGCCTCCGCCAACTCGCACATCATCCGCGTCCGCGGCGCCCGCGAGCACAACCTCAAGAACATCACGCTGGAGATCCCCCGGGATCAGCTGATCGTGATGACCGGGCTTTCGGGCTCGGGGAAGAGCTCGCTCGCGTTCGACACGATCTTCGCCGAGGGGCAGCGACGGTACGTCGAGTCGCTGTCGGCGTACGCCCGCCAGTTCCTCGGTCAGATGGA
>JBDZUZ010000175.1:0-7060 GCA_040255445.1 Planctomycetaceae bacterium
CCTTGGCCTCCATCGCGTGGGCTTCCCAGGTGGTGTAGCGGTTGTGCTTCTCGATCCAGGCGGAGAGATCGGGGTAGGCGTAGTGCAGGAACTCGTGGCGGAGGTAGCCGGCCTCGCCGCTGCTGAGCACGACATGCTCGTGGACTTCGTTGTCGCCGCTGCCGGTGTCGCCCAGCGTGCCGATGCGCTCGTAGCGGCCGACGGCGTGCTTGAAGAGGCGGACGTTCCAGCTTGGGTAGTAGCCGCAGCCCTTGAGCCAGCGGGTCATGAACATGAAGCGGCGGTTGACCCAGAAGCCATCGCCGCAGCCGGGCTTGGCTTCGCCGGTCGGCTTCCACTGGCCGGTGACGACCTGGCGGATTTCTTCGGCGAGCTCGGGGGTCATGTACTCGTCGGCGTCGAGGATCATGACCCACTCGTTCTTCCACGGTACTTCTTCGAGGGCCCAGTTCTTCTTCTTGGGCCAGCCGGTCTGGCGGTTGTAGTGGAACTGGTAGACATCGGCGCCCATCGCCTGGCTGAGCTCGATGGTGCGGTCGGTGCTCTGGGAGTCGACGACGACGAGCTCGGTGGCCCACTCGACGCGGCGGAGGCACTCGACGATGTTGCGTTCCTCGTTCTTGACAGGGACGAGGATGGAGACGGGCACGCTGCCGACCGCGGGCCATTTGCCGGGCGGGAAGCGGTGGGGGTCGAGCTGGCGGGCGAGTTCATCGGCCTGCGGCCGGCGCGGTTCGGCGGTGGGCGGTTCGCCGTCGGCGGGTTTGCCGGCGTGCGTGAGCACGCGCGCGGTGGTTGGCGCGGGGCCGTTGGCGGAGGGGATAGGGACGGTGTGGGGCGGGCCGACGGCGATGGCGGGGCGGGGCGCGGGCTGGTCCGCCGCGGCGGTTGTGGTTGCGGCTTTCTGCTGCGCTGCGCCGTTGGTGGGCGCGGGCGTCACACCAGAGCCATCGCCGGCGGTGACGGTGGCGCGGCCTTCGGGGACGGCGAGGCCGACGGTGGCGGGCTTTGGCGCGCGGTCGGCTTCGATCGTTGCTTTGGTCGCGCGGATCTCGGCGAGCTTGAGGGTGATGAAGAGGTCGTAGGTGGCGAGGAGGAGGCAGAAGCGCAGGCCGGCGACGCCGTCCAGGATGCCCAGCCGGAGGATGTACATGTAGATGAAGCGGAAGATGCCGGAGAGCGGGAGGCGCGGGAGGACGTTGCGCTTGAGCCAGCGGCGGGTGGCGATGCCGATCTCGAGGGGGCCGGCATCGGCCTTGCCGTGCTGAGCGCGTTCGCGGTGGAGTTCGCGGGCTTCGAGGGTGGAGTAGCGATTGTGTTTGGCGATGAAGTGTTCGAGGCCGCGGCGGTCCTCGTGGAGCATCATGTGGCGGAGGCGGCGGGTGGGGCCGTCGACGACCATGTGCTCGTGGACTTCGCGGTCTTCGTAGTGGGCCTTGCCGCGTTTGAAGAGGCGGAGGTTGTAACTGGGGAAGTAGCCGCAGTGGCGGATGGGTTTGCCCAGGAAGTAGGTGAGGCGGTTGACGTAGAAGCCGGCCTGCTCGATGTTCCCCGGATTGCCCGCGGCGATCTGCATCATCTCATCGCGGAGCTCGGGGGTGACACTCTCATCGGCGTCGAGGATGAAGACCCAGTCTGCCTTGAGGGGCAGGTTGTCGAGCGCCCAGTTCTTCTGGCGGGCGTAGCCGAGCCAGGGGCGGACGACAACGTTGGCTCCGGCTTCCTTCGCGATCTCGCGGGTACGGTCGGTCGATTCGGAATCGACGACGTGGACGGCATCGGCCCAGTCGATGACGCTGGCGAGGGCGTGGGGGAGGTTCGCCTCTTCGTTGAAGGCGGGGATGATGACTTCGATATTGCTGGTTCGGCGCGCGGTGGCGGTCTGCGTGGCGGGTGTGGTGTCGGGCTGTCCGCTGGTGGATTGCACGCGTGCTCTTCTCTGTGTTGGTTGTTCAGCGGGCCTGTGAAGGTTGAGCGTGGGGCGCGGTGGGAGCGGCGTCGGGGCGGGGCAGGCCGCGGGTCACGACATCGCAGTACTTGCCGCAGAGGTTGCCCTTGGAGAGGTCGGTGGCGACGGCGCTGGCGGCGCGGCGGCCCATTTCTTTGAGCTCGTCCTTGGGCGTCGCGGCCATTTCTTCGATGGTGCGGACCGCGCCGTCGGCATCGCCGTGGCGGAGGTGCCAGCCGACCTGGTGCTTCGCGATGATGTCGGACACGTGGCAGGGGTTGGGGCCGAGCAGCAGGATCGGCCGCGAGACAGCCATAGCGCCGTAGACCTTGCAGGGGTGGACGATGCCGACGACGCCGTCGCCGATCGAGACCACGTGCACATCCGCGGCGGAGAGGGAGTACTTGATCTCGGAGAGGGGTTGGTAGGGCAGCGAGCGGATGTTCTTGACGCCCTTGGCGATGCGGGCCTCGACATCCTTCTTGGCGTTGCCGCCGCCGATGAACATGAAGACGAGGTTGTCGCGGTGCTGCAGACGCTCGGCGGCGTCGAGCACGGTGCCGATGGGGTTGGCGGGGCTGTGGTTGCCCGAGTACATGACGACGAACTTGCCTTCGAGGCCGTGGGCCTTGCGGAAGGGGTTGTCGGCGTGGGGGATGTCGCGGATCTCGTGTTCGTGGGGCCAGGGCGGGAGGATGGTGGTCTTGTCTTTGACCGGCACGCCCTTCTTCTCGACGCGTTCGAGCATGAAGCGGTCGAGCATGATGATGTCGGCCGCGCGCTTGAGGATGGTGCGGTTGAAGAATTCGAAGACACGGACGGGGAAGGAAGTTTCGCCGAGGATGCCCATCGCGACCATCTGGTCGGGGTTGAGATCCATGAGCCAGTACTTCACGGGGACGCCGCGGAGCCGGCTGAGCCAGGCGCCGGCGAAGCCGCAGAAGGGGGGCGAGGTCGAGACCATGATGCCGGCGAGGTTGCGGGTGAAGAGTCCGCGGAGGAAGGCCTGCAGGATGAAGAGCCACTGCGCGAGGAGGCGCACGGCGATGCTGGACTTGCCGAAGGAGGAGAGCGGGAGCCGGCGGACATCGACGCCGTCGAGCGCTTCGCGCGATGGGTACTTTTTCGATGGATCGTCGTAGCCGCGTGCGGAGGCGTAGACGATGACGCGGTAGCCGCGGCGGGCGAGTTCGATGGCGGAGTCGGCGACGTGCTGCCCGACGCTGGCGGGGTCGGGGACGTAGACCTGTGAGATGATGAGGATGGTGGGCTTGGGCACAGGTCTGGCACCGGGGGAGCGTGTGCGGGAAGAAAGCACGCGGCGGGGCGGTGGCCCGGCCGCGTGTGTGGTTGGTTGATCAGCGGGCGGCGGACTTCTTGCCGGCTTTCGCCCCCGACTTCTTGGCTGCGGGCTTGGCGACGGCCTTCTTGCCGGAGGGCTTCTTCACCGATGCGGCTTTGGCGGGCGCGGCCTTGGCGGCTGACTTCTTGGCCGCGGGCTTCGCTGCGGCTTTCTTCGCCGCGGGCTTGGGGGCGGGCTTGGCGCTCTTGGTGGGCTTGGCAGCGGAAGGGGCCTTGCCTGAAGGGGCTTTGCCGCGGAGGTTGTAGCCGGCGGGGATGCCCTGCTTCCAGGTGTCCATGTTCTTGGACTCGGGGTTGAAGCCGTCGCCGGGGATCGGGTGGCTGCCCTTGGTGAAGTTGGAGACAGCGCTCAAGTGCGCGGTCTTGGCATCGTACTTGGCGGTGAACTCGTCGTAGATCCAGCGGTAGGTCTTCTCCATGCCGTCGCGCAGGCGGGTGTTGGGCTCCCAGCCGAGGTAGTTCTCGATCTTGGTGTTGTCGGAGTTGCGGCCGGCGACGCCCTTGGGCGCATCGAGCTTGTACTTGCGCTCGAGCTTGACGCCGGCGACTTCCTCGGCGATGTCGACGAGCTGGTTGATCGAGACGAGCTCGCTGCTGCCCAGGTTGATGGGCTCGAGGATGTTGCTGTGCGTGATGCGCTGGATGCCTTCGACGCAGTCGTCGACGTACATGAAGGAGCGCGTCTGGGTGCCATCGCCCCAGATCTCGATCTCGTGCTTGCCGCTCACCACCGCGGCGATCACCTTGCGGCAGATGGCGGCGGGGGCCTTCTCGCGGCCGCCTTCCCACGTGCCCTCGGGGCCGTAGACATTGTGAAAGCGGGCGACGCGGGTGTGCAGGCCGAAGTCCTCGCGGAAGTGGCGGCACATGCGCTCGGAGAAGAGCTTCTCCCAGCCGTAGCCGTCTTCGGGCAGGGCGGGGTAGGCATCGGCTTCCTTGAGTGCGGTGACGTTGGGGTCCTTCTGCTTGTCGGCGTTGTAGACGCAGGCCGAGGAGGCGTAGAAGAACTTCTCGACGCCGGCTTCCTGCGCGGCGAGGATCATGTGGGTGTTGGTGAGGACGCTGAGCATGCACAGCGCCTTGTTGTTCTCGATGAAGCCCATGCCGCCCATGTCGGCGGCGAGCTGGTAGACCTCCTGCGCGCCCTTGCAGACGCGGCGGCAGTTGAGGAAGTCGCGCATGTCGCCCTCGACGGGGCCGGCGAAGTTCTGGGCCTTCTTGTGGACTTGGTACCACTCGCTGAGGGGCTTGATGTCCGCAGCGCGGACCTTGTAGCCCTGGGCGAGCATGTCCTTGACCAGGTGGCCACCGATGAAACCGCCCGCACCCGCGACGACGACAACGCCTTTGCTCACAACCACTCTCCCTGCCGCGGCGTGTCTGCCGCGTTCGCTGATGGAATTGCCCGCGTGTTCACCCTTCGCGGGGCTGGGTTCGTTCGGAGGATACTCGCTCGGGATGTCCCGCCGCGGCGTGTGCGCGTGTGAAAGGCGCGTGTGGACGCGGCGATGCCGCCCGGAACGGGGCAACGACCCCGGTACGAGCGGCACATGGCCCAAGATCGGCCTGATCGCGGCGTGACTCAACCCGGGACGCGGGCGAGGGGCGATTCTCGGGTGGGATCGCCGCGTGAAAATTGCGCGGCGGGGGGTTCAGGCGCGGGGGAGCGTGGAGCGGTACCAGGCGACGGTGGCGGCGAGGCCCTCTTCGAGGCCGATCTCGGCGGTGAACCCCAGCAATTCCCGGGCGCGGGTGACATCGAGAACGCGCTGGCTGACGCCGTCGCCCTTGCTGTGGTCCCACTCGATGCGGCCGGTGAAGCCGCTGAGGCGGGCGATGGCCTCGGCGAGGGTGCGGATGGTGGTGGGGTGGCCGGAGCCCAGATTGATGGGGGTCGCATCGGCGATGCGTTCGGCGGCGGCGAGGACGCCCTCGGCGGCGTCTTCTACATAGAGGAAGTCGCGGACGGGGCTGCCGGTACCCCAGCAGACGACCTCGGGGGCGTACTGGTCGGCGGCATCGCAGAAGCGGCGGATGAGGGCGCCCGCGGCGTGGGAGCGGTTGGGGTCGGCGATGTTGTCGCCGGGGCCGTAGAGGTTGACGGGGATGACGTAGCTGGAGTGGAGGCCGTGCTGGGCGTGGTAGGCGCGGAGCATTTCGAGGAGGGCGAGTTTGGCGAGGCCGTAGGGGGCGATCTCGGGGTCGGGGCGGCCGGTGAAGAGGGAGTCTTCGTGGTAGGGGAGCGGGGCCGCGGACGGGTAGGAGCACATGGTGCCGACCTGGATGAAGCGGCCTTCGCGGCGGGCGAAGTCGCCGGAGGCTGCGTCGATGAGGTTGGCGCCGATGATGAGGTTGTCGTGGAACATCCGCGCGGGCTCAGCGCGGTTGAGGCCGATGCCGCCGACATACCCAGCGCAGTTGATGATGACGGTGGGGCCTGCGCCGTTGAAGGAGTTCTGCAGGAGAGCGCGGGCCTGCGCGGGGTCGCAGAGGTCGTGGTCGCGCGACCGGGGGGCGAGGATGGCGTCGGCGGGGACGCCGCGGTCGTGGAGGGCTTGCGCAACATGGCGGCCGAGGAAGCCCGCGCCGCCGGGGATGAGGATGCGGGCGGAGGGCCAGGGGAGGGTTGGGGAAAGTGGTCGCGTGGTCATCGGGAAAGTGGTCGCGTGGTCACGTGGTCATGTGGTCGCGTGGGAAGGCAGTGCGCGTTGCGGTTACGGTCGCGGCTCCGCGCTCCTGTCTCTTCCCTTTGTGCCTCTGTGCCTTTGTGCCTCCGTGCCTTCCACTCTGTCCCTCTGTCCCTTCGTCCCTTTGTCCCTTCGTCCCTTCCGCTCACGCTTCCGGCCGCATCAGCGGGAACAGCACCACATCTCGGATCGTCTTCTGGTTCGTCAACAGCATGACGAGGCGGTCGATGCCGAGGCCCATGCCGCCGGCGGGGGGCATGCCGACCTTGAGGGCGCGGAGGAAGTCGTGGTCCATGGTGCGGAAGGTGTTTTCTTCGGCGGTCTTGTCGTCGTTGAGGCCCTTGAGCTGTTCCTTGAACTTGGCTTCCTGGACATCGGGGTCGTTGAGCTCGGTGTAGTGGGGCGCGATCTCCATGTGGGCGATGAAGAGGTCCGCGCGGTCGGCGACGAGGGGGTTGTCGCGGTTGGGGCGGGTCAGCGGCGAGATCGCGGCGGGGTAGTGGGTGATGAAGGTCGGCCGGGCGGCGTCGATCGACTTCTCGGCGAACTCTTCGAAGAGTTCGTTGGCGACGAGGACGAGGTCGGCGTTCTTGGCGGCGTCCGGCGACATGATCTTGCGTGATGCCGCCTCGGCGCGGACCTTTGCTTCATCGAACATGGAGAAGCCGAAGGTCTTCTCGAAGAGGGCTCCGTACTCGATGCGGGCGAAGGGGGAGCCGTAATCGACGAGCAGGTCGCCGAAGGGGAGGTGGAGCTTGCCGGCATCCGCGTTGGGCGCGAGCGTGGCATACTCGGGCGCTGAAGCGACAGCCTGCGCAGCAGCACGCACCAGCGATTCGGTCATCTCCATGACCGTCTCCATGTCGCCGAAGGCGTGGTAGAGCTCGAGCATGGTGAATTCGGGGTTGTGCTGCTTGTCGAGGCCTTCGTTGCGGAAGTTGCGGTTGATCTCGAAGACCTTGCGCATGCCGCCGACGAGGAGGCGCTTGAGGTAGAGCTCGGGCGCGATGCGCATGTAGAGGCTGATGTCGAGCGCGTTCATGTGCGTCACGAACGGGCGCGC
>JBDZUZ010000176.1:0-7083 GCA_040255445.1 Planctomycetaceae bacterium
CCGCTCGAAGAGTTCGAGGATCGCGGCGCCGGTCTTTGAATCAAGGTTGCCCGTCGGCTCATCGGCCATGAGCACCAGCGGCCGCGTGACCAGCGCGCGGGCGATCGCGACACGCTGCTGCTGGCCGCCGGAAAGCTCACGCGGCCGGTGCTCCAGGCGATCACCCAGGCCCACGAGCGAAAGGCTCTCCTGCGCCCGGTCGATGCGGACATTGCGGTGCACGCCCTGGTAAAAGAGCGGCACGCCGACGTTCTCAACGACCGTGAGCTGCGGGATCAGGTTGAAGGCCTGGAAGATGAACCCGATCTTCTCGCCGCGGTACTTGCTGAGCTTCTCATCCGACATCTCGACGACGTTCTGACCGTCGAGCAAGTAGTCGCCCTCGGTGGGCCGGTCGAGGCAGCCCAGAATGTTCATCAGCGTCGACTTGCCCGAGCCCGAAGCCCCCATGATCGCGACGTAATCGCCGCGGTCGATCGCGATATCGACCGCCCGCAGGGCTTCGACCATGATCGAGCCGTCGGGCTTGTAGTAGGTCTTGCGGACCTTGCGGAGTTCACAGACGGGCGCTGCGGTGCGCGCTGTCGCGGGCGCGGCGATACCGAGGCCCCCGCTCGCCGCGGCGTCTGATCGGTCCTGGTGTGTGGGAACGCCACCGGTCATTGGCGGAGTGTACGAACCGTGCGCGGCATGGATTCACCCCGTCGGGCGGGCCGGGTCACGCGGCTCACTTCTTGCCGCCGGTGTCCTCGAGCTGGATGCCCGCCAGGGCCGTGAGCGGATCTGGCGCGAAGCGGAAGACCTTGTCCAGACCGGTCAGCATGAAGACCGACCAGATCTCGTCGCACACCGAGCAGAGCTTGAGGATGCGGGCCCGCTCGGCCAGCAGCTTGCGGAGCCGCAGCAACTGGGCGAGGTTCGAGCTGTTGATGTAGCTCACACCCGCGAAATTGAGCACCAGGTGCGGCGTCTTCTTAAGGCCGCTCATCTGCTGGTGCAGCGAGGAGAGCTCATCGGAGAGGGCGGGCTCGTCCGAGAGTTCGGTAATGACGATGTCTTCGTTCCAGTCGATGGCCATGCGCCGTCCAGCCTAGCGAGTGCGGGGGCGGCCGTGAAGCGGCCCCGCGCTGGGGTTGTGTTCAGAATCGGCCGACCTCCCGCCCCTGTGGACCGGAGTTCGGCTCCGCCGCCGCCGCTCAGTCGCCCGAATCCTCTGTGGTTTCGGTGGTCTCCCCGGCCGCGCCGCCACCCGTATCGCCCGCATCGGCCTCCTCGGCCACGCGTTCCGCGGAAATCACGGCGTCGCCGTCGTTGAGCGACACCACGCGGACGCCCTGCGAGCCGCGGCCGCACTCGCGGATCGAGTCGCAGGAGGTGCGGACCAGCAGCCCGCCGCGGGTGATGACGACGACATCGTCGCCGGCCACCACGCCCAGGGCCGCGACCGACCGGCCGATCTTGTCGCTGGTCTTGATGTCCACCCGGCCCTTGCCGCCGCGGGACTGCGACCGCATCTTGCCGCTCTCGGGCTGCACGCGGTACTCATCGATCGGCGTCCGCTTGCCATAGCCGCGGTCGGTGATGGTGAGCAGCGCGAGGTCGGTCTGCCCGGTCATGAGGTCGCCGTCGGCGTCCTCGGCCATGGGCACGCGGACCACGCCGATCACAGCATCGTCGTCGCCGAGTTCGATCCCCTTGACGCCCGCGGCGGAGCGGCCCATCAGGCGGACATCCTGCTCGTTGAAGCGGATCGCCATGCCCGATGCGGTCGCGAGCAGCAGGTCGTCGTTGCCGTCGGTCAGCGTGACATCGAGCAGCTGGTCGTCCTCCTTGAGACCCACGGCGATCAACCCCGCCTTGCTGACGTTGCGGTACTCCTTCAGCGCGGTGCGCTTCACGATGCCGCCCTTGCTGACGAAGGTGAGGTAGTCCGAGCCCTCCTCGAAGTTCTTGATCGCCAGGTACGTGCAGGTCCGCTCCCCCTCGCGCAGGTCGAGGATGTTGACGATGGCACGGCCCAGGCTGGTGCGCGACATCTCGGGCACCTCGAAGACCTTGATCTTGAAGACGCGGCCCGTGTTGGTGAAGCAGAGCAGGTCGTCGTGCGTGCTGGCGACGAAGAGGTGCTCGATGAAGTCGTCATCGCGCGAGTCGGAGGCCTTGATGCCCTTGCCGCCGCGGCCCTGCTGCCGGTAGGTGTCCAGCGGGACGCGCTTGACATACCCCTTGTGCGAGATCGTGACGGCGACCTGCTCGACGGGGATGAGCTCGGCGATGTCGATATCGGCGCCGGCGTCCTCGATGCGGGTCTGGCGCTTCTGGTCGAAGCGGCCCTTCATCTCCTCGCAATCGTCCTTGATGATCGAGAGCACGCGGCCGCGGTCGCCGAGGATCTCCTCGTACCCGGCGATCTGCACGGACAGGTCGCGGTATTCTCCCGTCAGGCGTTCGATCTCGAGGCCGACGAGCTGGATCAACCGCATCGAACCGATCGTCTCGGCTTGCACGCGGGTCAGCGCCATGCCCCCCACCGCTTCCGCAGCGCGGACGCGCTTGAGCAAGTCCTCGGGCAGCAGCTTCTCATGCGCGTGCCCCGCGGGGATGCGGAACCGCTTCTCCATCAGCCGCTCGATGGCCTCATCGCGGGTGCGGCTGGTGCGGATCAGGCGGATGACCTCGTCGATGTCGCAGACCGCGTAGATCATGCCCTCGAGCACGTGGGCCCGCTTCTTGGCCTCACGCAGCAGGTGCATCGTCCGGCGGCGGATGACCTCGATGCGGTGGTCGATGTAGCAGTCGATCATCTCGCGGAGCGAGAGCGTCCGCGGCTGGCGGTTGACCAGCGCGATGTTGATCATCGAGAAGGTCTGCTGCAGCGGCGTGAATTGATACAGCTGGTTCTCGATCACCCGCGGGTCCGCGCCGCGCTTGAGCTCGAGCACGATGCGCGTCTGCGCTTCGCGGCCCGACTCGTTGCGGACATCCGACACATCGTTGATCCGCTCTTCCTTCACAGCCTCGACGATCGACTCGACCAGCGTGCGCTGGCCGAGCATGTACGGGATCGAGTCGATGACGACCTGCTGGCGGTCGCCCGCCTTGTTGCCGATCTCCTCGATGTGGCACTCGCCGCGGACCTGCACCTTGCCGCGGCCGGTCGAGTAGGCCTCGAGGATGCCGCGCCGGCCGTGCAGCACGCCGCCGGTGGGGAAATCGGGCCCTTGCACGCCGCGGCGGACGATCTTGCCGTCCACCTCGACATCGGTCATGAGCTCGACGAGCGTGATCTCCGGGTTCTCGATGACGCGGATGATCGCATCGAAGATCTCGGCGGGGCAGTGTGGGGCGAGGCTGGTAGCCATGCCCACGGCGATGCCCGTGCCGCCGTTGATCAGGAGGTTGGGGAACCGCGCCGGCAGCACCGTCGGCTCCTCGCGCGATTCGTCGTAGTTGGGCTGCATGTCGACCGTGTCGAGCGACAGGTCGGCGAGCATGTCGACCGCGCCATCGGCCAGGCGGGCTTCGGTGTACCGCATCGCGGCGGGCGGGTCGGGGTCGATCGAGCCGAAATTGCCCTGTGGATCGACGAGCGGGACGCGGGTCTTCCAGTCCTGCGCCAGGCCGACGAGCGTCGGGTAGACGACGCCCTCGCCGTGCGGGTGGTACTTACCGCTGGTTTCGCCGCAGATCAGCGCGCACTTGGCGTGCTTGCGGCTGGGCTGGAGGCGCAGGCCGTGCATCGCGAAGAGGATGCGGCGCTGGCTGGGCTTGAGTCCGTCGCGGACATCGGGCAGGGCCCGGTCCATGATCGTGCTCATCGCGTAGGTGAGGTAGCTGTCCTTGAGCTCGCGCTGAATGTCGAGTTCGACGACCACGCCGCCCGGGGGCGTGCCGCCCTCGGGCAATTCGCCGGGGGTCTGGGGCGTGGCGGCCGAGTCATCAGGCCCATCGGGGACGCCGCCGGAGCCCTCACCATCGGGGGAACGGAGCAGGCGGCAATCCGGGCGCAGGTAGCTCATCGAGCGTCGTCTCCGATACCTGCTAAATATCGAACATCTGGCCCGGGAGACACTTGGGTCCGGCGGATGTGCCAGGTCCGATCAGCAGGTGCGGAGGATAGGCGCGCCGACCTGTGTTTTCATCCTGTCAGGGTGATATCTTTGCTCGCGCAAGCCGTCCAATCACAGGCATTTACAAGCACTTTACCCGCCGTTCGCCGCGGCCCGCGCTGCGGCCTTCTCCCCGCTCCGGATCACCTCGGTCAGGAACATCAGCGACAGGGCCGTCGCCTCCGGCGGCTGCTCGAGTTCCCACAGCGCGGCCCGCACCCCGCCCTCCGCCCGTGTAGGGGATCGCGCGATCCGCGCCAGCCCATCCCCCACCGCGAGCTGGTGGATGAAACGCGTCATCCGGGTCATCCGCGCCACCTCGCGGAGCACCTCATCGTCGTCGGTGAGCCGCGGGTCGCCCATCGCCTGCGCAAGGAACACGGCGGGGCGGACGCTGTGCCACGTCGGCCGCGGCTCGGGGGCGGCGGTGAAGACGATCCCGCCCATCAGGTCCACATCGTCAACTCCGGCGTCCTCGAAGGTGACCTGGTGCCGCCAGACCTGGTCGCGCATCTGCCGCAGCGCCGCCGCGGCGGGCACCTGCTGTGCATCCGTGGCGAGCAGCAGCTCGGCGCGGCCCACCCAGGGCATGTGCGAGACCAGCCGGTCGTTCCCGGTCTCGCGGTAGATCGAGCGGACCATCGCTTCGGCCCGCTCCCGCAGCTGGGCATCGCCGGACGCCGCGGCCCGCTCCGCCACACTGAGCGCGATGATCGACCGCGCCGCCTCCGGCAATTTCGCGACCCACTCGCCCCCGGTCCAGCACGCATCGGCCACCGCGTCCATCTGCGGGACCGTGAGCGGTGAGGGCGGCGCCACCGGCCGGCCCGCCGCGGCGAGCCGCACCATCGCGATCCGAGTGAACGCCGCGGCGACGGGATCGGTCCAGCCCGAGCCGTTGCCCGCCTGTTCGAGGAGCGTCGCGGTCAGCGCGTGCGCCCGCTCGATCGCCGCATCGCGGCCGGGGCCGTCGAGCACCATCGCGTACTCGGCGAGCGCGAGCGCGGCGAGGGCCTGCTCGAAGACCAGCGTCGTCGCCTGCTTATTGGTCGTGATCTCGTAGCGCCCGCCCAGCACCGTCAGATCGTCGCGATCGACGCCCGCGGCGTCGTGACCGATCAGCCACGCGGCCATGTCATCGGCCATCGACCGCACCGCCGCGGTGTCGATCTCGGAGGGCTGCACGAGCAGGTCGCAGCGGTGGAGGAACCGCGGCGTGCCGCCCGACTCGACCTGCGCGAGGTGCGTCGTGCGGAAGCGGTAGAACACTGCGCCGTGCTCGCGGGCCAGCGCCCGCGGCTGGGCCCGCGGGTCCACCCGCACCGCCAGCGCGGCATCGCCCGAGGCCTTCGAGATACACGCGACCAGACCGTCGCCGGGCATGAGCCCGCTCACCAGCATCCATTCGGGGAACATGCCCGCCACGCGATCGCCGAACCGCGCGGCCACACCCTCGAGGCCGGGGTTAATCACCATGTCCGCCTCGTCGTAGGTCGCGAGCGTGACGGGGATCATCGGGCCGGCGAGTTCGAGGCTGATGGTGGCGCGGGCGAGGGCTTCAGCGCGGATCTGATCGCGCAGCGCGGAGGTCGCGGGGATGCGCGACAAGGCCTCCTCGATCGCGGCCTGGGCCGCGGTGTGCAGCGGGCGGGCATCGGTCTCCAGCGCGACGCCGCGGCCAAAGACCGAGCCATCGAGCCGGAGCGTCACGCTCGCCGCGGCGACCTTGGCGGGGGCGGCCGCGGCCTCATCGACCTTCCCGGCGCGGACCCAGGCATCGACGAGCTTCCACGCCTCCATGGCCTCCTGCGGGCCGGGCGGGGCGATGGCGATCGCCTGGGCCAGCGCCCGCCCGTTCAGGGCAGCCGCGAGGAAGAGCGCGATGAGCATCAGCAGCGGTGTTGCGTTCCGGCAACACGCCGCGCGCTGCCCCGCGGCAACACCGCGGCGTGGTAGTCTGGTCGCGTCCGAGAAAGGCCGGCCGCGGGCGGCATCAGCGGCGGCGGCTCCCCGGCGGGCCGTGTGGCACGCGGATTGAACCTCGAAAGGCACAACTGAAGAGGAGACCGACATGAAGCTGCTCCTGACCATCAATGAAACCCACCGCCGCGTCGCCCTTCTCGGGCTGCTGAGCTTCCTGGCCCTCTGCTGAGGTTCGGTCCTCCGCGAAGGCTGAAGGCTCAAGGACACACAGTACGGATTCAGCCGGCCGCGGATCTGCGGGGCCGGCGAGAGCGCGGCGATCGGAATGGCGACCACCCGGCGGGAGACCCGCGGGTGGTTGTGTCGCGGTTGGGGGGTGCGGAGACGGGCAGGGCTGAAGTGGAAGAACGCCGCGGCCAGATGGGCCGGGGTTGGTGCCTTGCTGAGGTGCTCAAGCGCCGCGCCGCTGACGCCGTCTCCGCGGTGCGCATGACAACGCGCACGCACCAACGATGTAAGCGCCTGGTGACGGAACGAGCGAGGCAACTCGAAAACCGTATCCGACGACGGGATCCGCACCAGGATTGAACCAGTCGGCCCGATCAAAGAATGGAATGAATGCTGGATCCGTGCCCGCTGCGCTCCCCATGTAGTAGCGCGTGCGAAAGTGATCGCTGTAGAGAGACTCTGTCCACTCTACGGCTCCGCCCGAAGCGTCGAGAAGTCCCCAAGGCGTCGTGATATCGGGGTAGAGCCCAGAGGACATGTACGGGCCGAAGGTGCCGTTGCCGACATTGGTGGTGCCGATTCCCGGAGGTCCGGCGACCGGCGGCGTGTTGCTCCGATTGGGGAACATCCAGTAGCCGTCGAGGCCATCGCCGTAGCGGTTGGGGTCGTAGTAGAAGGCTTTGAAGGTCTGATCGAAAGTTGGGATCCAGTAGCGCGAACCCGGGGTGTGTGCGATCTGGTCGTTCCACGTGCCATCGGGGTTCTGCGTGAATGTCGAGGTGTCGTAGACGCCCGATTCGAACGCCGCGCGCTCGGGAGCGCG
>JBDZUZ010000292.1:0-1610 GCA_040255445.1 Planctomycetaceae bacterium
GACGGCGCCCTCGCCTCGATCGGGTGGGAGATCGAGGTCGAGCCCTCCGACATGGCCGGGTTCATCGAGGCCTACCGCACCGACCTTGATGGCGTCCGCGAGTTCCATGACCTCCGCTGGTCCGATGCACGGATGAAGCGGCTGGGCGACTTCTATCGCGCGTGGATCGAGCGGCTCGAGAAGATCGATCCCGCAACGCTCAACCCCACCGGCCGCATCGACTGGGTGCTGCTCAAGAGCCACCTCTCCGCATCCCGACGCGAACTGGGCTTCGAACTCACCGAACGCGCCGAGATCGATGCCTTCATCCCCTTCCGCGAGGCGATCCAGTCACTCGAACTCGCACGCCGGAACATGGAGCGGCCCGAGCCCCAGTCCGCCGCGGCGGCGATCGCGAAGATTCCTGATCAGGTCAAGATGCTGCGCGAGAAGATCGATGCGGGCCGTAAGAAGAAGGGTGATGCGAACGCCGAGAACACCGATGGCATCGCCTCCACGCCCGTCCTCGCCCTCCGCGCCGCCTCCGCCGTGCAGTCGCTCCGCGGCCAGCTCCGCGTCTGGAACGATGCCTACGAGGCCTACGACCCCACCTTCGCCTGGTGGGTCCGCACGCCCTACGCCGATGCGAGCAAGGCGCTGGACGAGTACGCCAAGTACCTCCGCGAGACTGTTGCGGGTGTCAAGGGCAACGACGACGACCCGCTGATCGGCGACCCCATCGGCCGCGATCGCCTCCTCTCCGACCTCGAGGCCGAGTTCATCGCGTACACGCCCGAGCAGCTCATCGTCATCGCCGAGGAAGAATTCGCCTGGTGCGAGCGCGAGATGCTCAAGGCGGCAGCAGAACTCGGGCACGGCGACAACTGGAAAGCCGCGCTCGATCAGGTCAAGCAGGACGCCGTCGACCCCGGCGAACAGGCCGCGCTCGTCACCGAGCAGTCGCGCGATGCGATCGCGTTTCTGAAGGAACGCGACCTCCTCACCATCCCGCCCCTCAGCGAGGAAACCTGGCGCATCACGATGCTGTCCGCCGAGCGGCAGCGGTTCCTGCCCTTCGCCGCGTACGGCGGTCAGTCGATGCTCGTCGCCTACCCGACCGCCTCGATGTCGCACGACGACAAGCTGATGTCGATGCGCGGCAACAACCGCCACTTCTCCCGCATCGTTACGCCGCACGAACTCATCCCCGGCCACCATCACCAGGCCTTCATCGCGCAGCGCATCCGCCCCTACCGCTCGCTCTTCCGCACACCGTTCTATGTCGAGGGCTGGGCGCTCTACTGGGAGATGCACCTTTGGGACCTCGACTACCCGCGCACCCCCGAAGAACGCATCGGCATGCTCTTCTGGCGGATGCACCGCTGCGCCCGCATCATCGTGAGCCTCAAGTTCCATCTGAGCGAGATAACGCCGCAGGAGATGATCGACTTCCTCGTCGACCGCGTCGGGCACGAACGCTTCGGCGCCACCAGCGAAGTGCGCCGCTTCATCGGCGGGCAGTATTCGCCCTTGTACCAGTGCGCCTACATGATCGGCGGCCTGCAACTCCGCTCGCTCCACGAAGCAACGGTCGGCAAGGGCCTGATGGACGACAAGACCTTCAACGACAC
>JBDZUZ010000177.1:0-6965 GCA_040255445.1 Planctomycetaceae bacterium
TTGCCCGCCTCGGACGCCACCCGGTGGATGGCCAGTTCGCGCTCGAAGATGCGCGGCAGGCCGTACGCCGCCCGCGAGGTCCGGGCCGCCGCGGCGCCAAGGCTGTCCCGCCAGTCCGCATCCGCGAGTAGTTCCTCGATCGCGTGAGCGATCGCATGGGCATCGGGCTCGACACGCAGGCCGTTGGACCCGTGCGTCACCACCCCCGCCAGGCCCGTCGCGTTGGCCACCAGCACCGGCGCGCCCGCCGCCATCGCCTCGATCACCGTCTTGGGGTGCCCCTCGAGTTCCGATGCCTGCGCGTAGAGCGAACACCGACGCATCCGCGCCAGCAGCTCATCGTGCGGGATCCGCGGCCGGAAGGTCACAGGCGCCTTGCGCTCCTCGGCCAGCGCCTTGAGTCGCCGGAGCTCCGGACCATCGCCCGTGATCTCGAGAGTCACGGTCCGGCCGCCCTCGGCCACGATCGCGATCGCCTCGATCAGCAGGTCAACACGCTTGCGGGCCACGAGCTGGCCGGCGTAGAGCACCAGACCTTCTTCGCGCGGCTCGTCAGTATCGGCATGATCCGTGAGCACATAGTTCGGGATGATGATCGCCCGCGCGGGGTCGAGGCCGTACCGCCAGGCCAGATCATCAACCATCTCCGCGGTTGTGCCCACCACCACATCCGCGGCGGTGCACAGCGCCCGCTCGGACCGTTCGGCCGCGAGGGCCTGAGGCGAGTGCGGGCCGTGCTCATGGGCGACAAAGCGAGTCCAGAGATAGCCGCCACGCGCGATCAGGCCGACCGGAACGCCGCGGTTGCGGATGGCGTCGGCCACATCCGCGGCCAGTTCGCCCACCAGCATCTGATTGGTCTTGACGACGACGCCGCGGGATGAGCCGACCTCATCCGCCGCGCGCTGCGGGACCGATGCGAGGTAGGCGTTCGCCGGGAGTCCTTCAGTGTTCGATACCACGACCGTGCGGGCCCAGGTCTCGGGTGTCGCGGCGGCTCGCAGGTGCTCGCCGTCGTCCGCATCACCGAACGTGACCACGACGATCCGCTCGTAGTGCGGGGCGAGCCGCTCGTACAGGGCCCACTCGCGGGACAGCATGCCCGTCTCACGCCACGTGCGCAGCGACACCCCGGGGGTGAAGACCAGCACCAGGGTGTCTGCGGTGTGTGGTTCCATGCCGTCTGCAGCCACTGTTATCGGCCAGCCGGGGGCACCGGATCAGGTTCACATCGTCCGATTCGCGCGGCGTGTCCACCACCCCGCGGGTTTGGGGATCTGTCGGGCATCGGATCCGGGGATTGCCGTGGCCCGCGGCCCTTCGCTGGCTTCACCCCCGCGGACAGCCGATAACCCCTCGACAGCCCCGGCCGCTACGACCGCCCCGTTCAGGGCATCCAAGCCCCGCAATGACCACACCCGTCACCGTCCTGCTCCCCGCCCACCGCGAAGGCCCGCTCCTCGAAGAGGCCGCGGCGAGCATCTTCGCGCAGACACACCAGGACTTCGCGCTTCTCATCATCCTTAACGCCGTCGATCCCCCCACGGCCGAGGCGGCGGAGCGGCTCGCGGCCCGGGACACCCGCGTCCGCATCATCCGCCGGCCGCAGGGGCACCTGGCCGGCGCGCTCAACGCCGGGATCGCCGCGGCCCAGACCGAGTGGCTGGTCCGGATGGACGCCGACGACACCTGCGCCCCGGAGCGGATCGAGTGCCAGCTCGAGTTCGCCGCGGCACACCCGGAGCTCGCGGCGATCGGGAGCGCGTTCATCACCGTCGACGGCCAGGGCCGCAGGCTCGCCGTGCACCGGCCGCCGGTCGATCCGCGCGAGGCCCGCTGGCGTCTCCTGATCAGCAACCCATTCGCGCACGGCTCGATGCTGCTGCGCCGCTCGGCGCTCATCGCGCTGAACGGGTACGACGAATCGCTGCCGCGGGCGCAGGACCTGGAACTCTGGCTGCGGCTGTCCGGCAGGATCGCGGCAGCTCCGGATGTCCTGTACACGCACCGCCAGCGTGCGGTCGACTCCTACAGCGGGTCCGACCAGCAGGCGGCGGTCGCAGCACGGCTGCTCGCCAACGCGTGGCTGGAGCTCCCCGCAGCGCCGGCGCACGATGTGATCGCCGCGCTGCAGCATGTCATGACGCCGGTGCTCCATAAGGAAGGGCCGGGCATCGCGGAGGTCGAATCGCGGCTGACCGAGCAGGGCCCGACACGCGAGCTCATCATGGCCTGGTTGTGGGCACGCGAGCACACGCCATCGCTCACACGGCGGGCGACCGACATCTGCCTGGGCTCGCGCATCCGCGAGGTGCTCGGGCCTAAGCGCGCTGCGGGCCTGACCGAGATCAAGCTCTGGGGTTCGGGAGCTCATACCGGCCGCGCGCTCCCGCACCTGCACGCGATGGGCATCCGCGTGACCGCGATCGTGGATGACTATCCCCAGGCCCAGCCGATCTACGGCCTGCCGATCGAGCGCACCGATACACTCGCCGCCGGCGACACCGTGCTGCTCTCGAGCGACACGTTCGAATCGCTGATGTGGCGGAGGTCCGCGCCAGCGCGGGCCCGCGGTGTGCGAGTCATCCCGCTCTACGCGGCGTATGACGCGGACGACACGGAGCACTCCGAAGACGATGCGGGCGGAACCGCCGAGGTCTCGTAGAGCCCGATCACCGGGATCGCGCCCGCCCAGCCCCTCGCCCGCGGCAGCATCTCCCGCTCGTGCTCATCGCTGTTGATGATGACCGCATCGATGCCCGCCGCCAACGCGTCCCGCGGCGACCACACGGGCCGTCCCATCACCTCCGCCGGGAAGCCGCGTGTCCCCGCGCGGTCGTCGATGAAGCACACGATCCGTGTCTCCGCCGCGATCACCGAGGCTGCCTTCTCCGTGTGGCGGCCCGCGCCGTACAGCGCGATGCGCCCGGCGCCGAGCCCCGCGAGCTTGCCGACCGCGGCCTCCATGAGCCGCGCCGATGGGCCCGGCCGCGCGGGGAGCGCCGTGGGCAGTGATCCCGGCGCGATGCCGTGGAGACCTTCAAACTCCGCGGCGATGCGGGCAACATCCCCGGGCCGCACGCCGCCGATCGACTCGACCGCAGCGAGGATCGCCGACCATCGCTGCGCTGCGGGCTCCCGCGCCGCACGGCCCTCGCTCGCCTCCCGGACAAACGCGTCGTACGCGGGCCCCATCGCCGCGGGCGAGAAGGCCGAGAGAGCGGTCGCGTGCGCTGCAGCGCCCATCGCCCCCAGCGAACCCGCCCGGAATGCCGATGCGAGTGCGCCACCCAACATCCGCATATCGCCCGTGGGCGCGATCACCCCGTTGATCCCGTGGTGCACCACCGAGGCCGCCATCCCGCAACCGATGGTAATCGCGACCGGCCGGCCCGCGGCCATCGCCTCCATCACCACCGTCGGCATCCCTTCGCTCGCGCTCACCAGCACGAGCGCATCGCTCGCATCGATCAGTGCCGGCATCGATCCCAGCGGCACGACCCCGCGGAAGTCGAACGACCCGAGCACACCCGCCGCGAGCGCCGCCACGCGCAGCTCATCACCCGCCGGGCCATCGCCCGCGATCGTCAGCCGGACCGGAACCCCGGACCCGCGGATCGCGGCGACCAGTTGAACAAGATCGAGCACACGCTTGGTCTGCTTCTCGAGCCGGCCGGCGTAGAGGAGCGACAGCGTGCCATCGGCCGGCCGCACCGGCCGCGGCCGCTGCGTCACCGTGACGCAGGAGGGCATCACCCCGCCGACGCCGCGGATCGAGAGCCCCCACTCGGCGCGGCGCGCCAGAACGCGCCGCTGCCCGCGATCGCTCACGGTGCGCCAGGCATCCGCCAGCTCACCGCAGCGCAGCAGCAATTCATCACCGTCGTAGTGGTCCGCGTGATACCACGCCGCGATCGCCACATCCGGCTCCAAAGCCGCGGCGACGAAGCCCTCACACAGATCATTCGGCACAACCACATCCGCCCGCATCTCGCGGAGCGCAGCGCGGATCATCGCCAGCCGCGCATGCACATCCGTCCCGGGCTTCCAGGCGCACGATACGACGCCGGGCACATCCCGCAACGGCGAGACCTGCAGCAGCCGCTGCGGATCGCCATCGACCGTCTCGCCGATGACGAGCGGCCGCCAGGGTACATGCGGCTCTGGCAACGCCGCCAGCCGCACCCCCGAGGCCGAGACCCCGCTCACCGCCGCGGGCCGATGGATGCCGACGACGTTCATGCCGCGGCCCCCGCAACCGTGCCCGCGATCGACCGTTCCGCCGCGCGCTGCCCCAGCAGATCATCCGACACGAGCGCGAGCATCCGACCGGCCAGCGCGGTGTGCGTGAACCGCGCCCGCGCTCGCCCGGCGATCATCGCCGCGACCGCGCCCCGCCACGCCTCATCGTTCACCGCTCGACCGAGCGTCATCTCCAGCCCCGCGTGATCAGCGAATGTTGCCTCCGCCAGATCACCCAGCAGCGATGTCGCATCGTGGTCTTCGCTGTGGAGCGCGGCCTGCCGCTTCAGGTTCGCGATGCGGTTGGGCGGCAGCCAGATGTATCCATCCGGGTAGGAAGCGCCGACAGCGCTCATCGCCGATGCCAGCGCCATCGCCTCCGCGTGATCGGCGATCGTCCAGCCCAGCCACCCATCGTCGCGGACCGCATCGTGCTTGCGGTTGATGAGCACACGCTGCACCGCGCTCCGCGGGCCCGAGAGCGCATCGTAATGCAGCCGGCACAGGCACAGCCCGCCCGACAACGCGCACTCCACGATCCGCTGATGCACCAGCGTTGTCGATGATGCGTGCAGCTGCACCGCTGCGCATTGGTACGCCGCCCGGAGCTCGTCGCCGTGATTGAGTTCGCCCTGCGCGAACCGCGCCAGCGTCGGGTGCTTCTCCCACCCGCGCCCGTACAGGTGCAGCCGCCAGCCGCGCCGGTCGCAGATCTCCGCGGCCCAGCCAAGCGTCTGGTGCCGCATCAGCCGATCGCCCAGCGGCATCGCGTAGCCGCGGTACACCACATCCATCGCCTTGGCCGGGATGCTCGACCCGAACACGCGGCCGAGCTCCTCGGTGCACACCTCGCGCAGCCGCCGCGCCACCGTGTACCCCATCGCATCGTCCACCGCCGCGACGATCCGCGGATAGATCCGCCGCAACGCGGCCTGGATATCCGGCGCGTGATCATGCTCGGCGACGATCCGGTCATGCATCGCCTCGGGCGTCTCGCTCTGGTGGCTCACCATCGCGACCTCGCAGGCAAACCGCTCTCGCAACGAAGGCTCCACCGGCGCGGGGTGGAACTTCAGATCGTCCGCAACCAGCGACACCGCCAGCGCCCGCTCCATCGGGTACTCGTGCTTCTCGAAGAGCTCGATGAACAGGTGCCCGACCAGGTAATCAAGATCACCCAGCGACCGCCCCACCTCCGCATCGAACAGGTGCGGCATCGCGTCCTGCAGCCAGGTGATGTACGGCACGTTCGCCGGGAAGCTCCCGCTCGTCGTCGAACGCGGGTAGTTCGCCAGCACGATCAGATCCGGCTTCAGCCGATCAACAACGCTCAATGAGTGCGTCATCGACAACTGGCTGAAGTCATCGGGCTCCATGAGGAGCTCCGCCTCGCACCCCAGCCGCTGCAGCGCAGCAACCAGATCCGCGGAAACGTACTTGAGCACCGTCGTGTAGCGCGAAGTCGGCACCAGCACCCGCAGCGGCGGACCGCCGCTCGCCGCCTCCGCGTACCGCTCCGCCCACCACGCCCGATCCCGCCCCGCGTACGCCGCATCGATCGATGCCCGCAGCCGGTTGATCTCCGCCGTCGCCGCGCTCTGCTGCGCCTGGATCATCGCGTTGGGATCGGGCTCCACCTTGCTCCGCAGCCACGAGTTCCGCACCAGCATCCACGCCGCATTCGTCGTCATCTGCGCATCGAGCATCCGCCGCAGCCGCTCGCCCGCATCACCGCCGACGATCCACTCCGACCGCGCATCGGCGATGAAGCCGCTCAGATCGCAGAGCGAGGCGCCGTCGAGCATCTCCGCCGAATCCCGCTGCACCACCACGAACCGCGCCCGATAGCCAAACCCCGTCTTCGCCGTGGCCCGGTCCGCCGCCGCGGCGAGTTCGAGCAGCATGATCGGCGTGTCTACACCCTCGAACACGATCGACCGCTTGAAAGTCGGGTCGAGCTGCACCGCCCGCTGGCACACCTGCACTGCGAACGCCCGCCCATCGAACAGCCCCTGCCACCGCCGCGCGTTGGTCTCGGCCGCCGGCCGGCGGATGAAGTTGCCATCAACTGTCTTGAAGACCTCAACCCCGCCCTGACTCCCGCGCCACCTCTCCAGCGCCGACGCCAGATCAACGCCGCGCGCTGCCAGCCCCGCAACCGCCCGCTCCGCGTTCCCGATCCGCTCAGCAGCGGGCATCAGCGCCGGCGGAAGCGCCGCCGCCGCCCGCCCCAGGGCCACCACATCCGCGTGGCCCCGCGATGCTTCCGACAACAGCCCCATTTGCTCCCGCGCCAGTTCGCCCAGCCCCAGCCGCGCCAGGTTCGCCGCGAACACAAACCGCAACGCCTCGTTGTCGGGCACTTCCTGCAGCGCCAGCGCACCCAGCGAGAGAAACTCCCACGGCCGGCCCGACTGCCCCAGGCGGAGAATGTCGGCGATGGTCATGCGGGGCGGTGGCGGCGCGGTCTGGGTCATCGCCGTGGTTATCGACCCTTGCGGCCGCCGACTGGGAGAATCATCCCCCCTATCCAGCGAATATCGGGCCAACGCCCCCCTCCCGCTGCGGATCGCCCCGCCCACAGTCCGATAGATGCGTCTGCCATGGCGCACTTCCCCCCCGAACCCGCCCCCGGCAACCACCGCCTGCCCGCGGCCGTCGCCTCCAAGATCCTGACCCGCGACACGCTCGCACAGGTCCGCGCCCGGCTCGCCGCGGAAGGC
>JBDZUZ010000178.1:0-6920 GCA_040255445.1 Planctomycetaceae bacterium
ACAGAGGGACAGAGGGGAAGGCACGAAGGCACGAAGGCACGGAGGCACAAAGGCACGGAGGGGGGAGACGGCGGGCTGCGCCCGCGTCTGGGGCGGGGGCCGGGGCGGGGTTGAAATTGTTGGGGCGGATTGATTGACATGTCGTGATGTGTCGATATATTTGAAGTATGGGTGTGAAGGCTGAACAGGGTGTGTGGATCTCGCTGGAGGCGATGGCGGATGCGGCGGAGTGTCTGAAGACGCTGGCGCACCCGCACCGGCTGCGGATGGTGGAGATGCTGCTCGCCGGGGAATACACGGTCGGCGAACTCGCCGAGGCGTGCGGGATCCCGAGCCATATGGCTTCGGAGCACCTGCGGCTGATGAAGGACCGCGGACTGCTCGACAGCGACAAGGACGGGCGGCAGGTGTACTACCGCATCGCGGAAGATGGGCTCAAGGGGATCATGCGATGCATCGAGAGGCGGTTCGGGGGCGGTTGATCGGGCTTCAATGACAGCAGGCGAGCGGCCGGGTGACCGGCCTCTCTATTTCGGCTTATTTGTCGTTGTGTTGCGATATCTCGATGTTTTAGACTGAAGGGTTGGATGGGCCGCGGCGGCCTGCCGCGGCGGTGAAAGGAGAAGGACCATGAATGTCTTGCGGATGGGCCGGTGGTCGCCGTACGCGGTGGGCGCCGGGATCGGGGCCTTGTCGTGGGCGACGTTCGCCTTGATGCACAAGGCGCTGGGGACCTCGACGACGATGGTGTGCGCGGCCGGCGCGATCGAACGGGCGGTGGCGCCCGGGCACGCGGACAGCAACGCATACCTCGCCAAGCAGATCGGGACGGTCGAAGCGCCCAAGGCGATCGTCGACTGGCAGTTCGCCCTGGTGATCATGCTGGCGGTGGGCGCCTTCATCGCAGCGCGGCTGGCGCGGTCGACCTTCAAGGAAGTCGTGCCGGAGGTGTGGTCGCGGCGGTTCGGTGATGGGCGGCTGCTGCGGTTCAGCGCTGCGTTCATCGGCGGCATGGTGCTGCTCTTCGGGGCGCGCATGGCGGGCGGCTGCACGAGCGGGCACGGGATCTCGGGCGGGCTGCAGCTCGCGGTGTCGTCGTGGACGTTCTTCGGCGCGATGTTCGTGTCGGGCGTGGCGACGGCGATGCTGGTGTACGGGCGCAGGAGCGGCAACGCGATCGATCGCATCAACGATGGGGAGGTGACCAATGGGTGAGATCTTCGCCGGACCAACTGAACTGGCATTGGGCGCGGCGACAGGCCTGGTCTTCGGGTTCCTGCTGCAGAAGGGCGGGGTGACGCGGTTCAACGTGATCGTCAACCAGTTCCTCTTCCGCGACTTCACGGTGCTGAAGGTGATGCTGACGGCGATCGTCGTCGGCGCGGTCGGGATCTACGGGATGCGGGCGATGGGCATGGATATCCCCATGCACATCAAGAGCGCGACGATCTGGATGAACGCGGTCGGCGGGCTGATCTTCGGGATCGGCATGGCGATCGCGGGCTACTGCCCGGGCACGGGCGTGGCCGCGCTGGGCGACGGTTCGCGGCACGCGTGGTTCGCGGTGCTGGGGATGGTCGCGGGCGCTGCGGTGTACGCCGAGCTTGATCCGTGGGTGAAGTCCGTGCTGGGCTCACCGGACCTTGGCAAGGCGACGCTGGCGAGCGTGACACACCTGTCGGTGTGGGTGTGGATCGCGGCGCTGGCCGCGGTGGCGGGCATCGTGTTCGCGGTGCTCGAACTGCGGCCGGGTCGGCGGATCGGTGAAGCGGAGCCAAGGACGGCCTGAGCCGGACAGAGCAGGACCGCGCGATAGAACGGAACCGGGATTCCGTTGCGGCCTTCGAGCGTCCCTGGAGGAGGCCGTCCGAGGGTCGTGGGGCGGGGCGTGAAAGCAATTTCATGCCCCGCTCCGATGTTTTTTGCTGTAATGATGCCGGGCACACGTTCGCCGCGGACGCGGTTCGCGGCGGAACGGGCGCCGCGCCACGAGTGCGCACCGACCTGACCATTCGGCCGCCGAGGTTGACGCACCGCGTGACCACTGCGGTCCGGCCCGGCGAAGGAAGCACATGAAGCGGCTGCGGATGCTGAAGAACTCCTGGCGTTGGATTTTCGCCGCGGTGATCGCCGCGCTCCTGGTGACGGGGGCGGTGTCGTTCGTCCAGTTGGGCGAGGTCGCGGCGGCGCGTGATGTCGTGCAGCGGGCATCGGGGATCATCCATGATGTGGATGTTGTCGTGGCGCGGGTGCGCGACGTGGAAGCCTCGCAGCGGGGGTACCTGCTGACCCAAGACATGGCGTTCCTCGCATCGGTCGAGAGTGAATTCGGGGAGATCAGCACAGCGCTGGCGGAACTGCGTGCGGCATCGGCGGCGGATGCGGCGCGGGCGGAGCGTGCGGCGGTGTTCGAGAGCCGGGTCGAGGCGAAGATCTCGGAGGTGCGTGAAGGTCTGATGGCGGCGCAGAGCGGCCGCGGCGCGGAGGTCGTTGCCGCAATCCGCACGGGCGAGCACCGCCGGCGGACGCGGGCGATGCGTGAGGCGGCGGATGCGATCCGGGAAGCCGAGGAGTCTGCGCTGGCAGCGCGGTCGCGGGATCTGGACGATGCACGCGCGATGAGCTACATCGTGCTGGGCGGGTCGCTCGCCGCGGCGGCGATTCTGCTCTTGATCGCGGTGGGAGTGAGCCGGCAGTTGGCGCGGGGGCGTTCGGCGCTGCTGGGCGTTCTGACGGAGCGCGACGAGGCCGCGGCTGCGGAGCGGCTGGCGTACGAGCGGCTGCGGATCGCGCTGCAGCGGTCGCCGGTGACGGTGTTCACGATGGACAAGGAGCGGCGGTACACCTGGTTGTACAACCCGACCGGCGAGGTCGATCCCGAGAAAGTGATCGGCCACCGGGAGGAGGAGTTCCTCGATCCGGAGGATGCGGCGGTCGCGATCGCGCTCAAGGAAGAAGTGCTGCGAACAGGCGAGAGCACGCAGCGGACTTTGACACTCAAGCTGGGCGGCGTGCCGCGGACGTTCGATTACGCGGTGGAGCCGCTGCGCGATGAGAAGGGGGAGATCGACGGCCTGGCGGTCGCGGTGATCGAGACCACGGCGATCATCGATGCGGAGCGTCGCCGGCGCGAGACCGAGCATCTGAGCCGCCAGTTGCGCGATGCGAGCGGTGATTGCATCAAGGTGCTGGATCGTGAAGGGACCGTGCTGGAGATCAACGCGGCGGGTCTGCGGCTGATGGAAGTGAATGATCCGGCGGAACTCGTGGGGCGGTCGTACGCGGGAATCTGGGGCGAGCAGGCAGCGCCGGCGATGGCGGCGATCGAGCAGGCCGCGGCGGAGGGAGAAGGGCGCTTTCAGGCGCGCTGTCCGACGGCGAAGGGGCGGATGCGCTGGTGGGACGTTGTCGTCACGGCGCTGGGGAACGGCGAGGGCGAGTCGGCCGGGCGGCTGCTGGTGATCTCGCGCGACATCACGGAACTCATGGAGGCTCAGCAGGCGCTGCGCGAGCGTGATACGCAGCTGGGCATCGTGTTCAGCCAGCTCTCGGCGGGCCTGGTGCAGGCGGACCGGGACGGGCGGATCACGCTGGTCAACGACCGCTTCTGCGAGATGGTCGGTCGGCCGCGGGAAGAGCTGCTGGGGAAGACCGCGGCGGATGTCACGCACCCTGATGACATCGAGCGGCAGCGGGAGTTGACGCGGCTCTGCATTGAGAACGGTGCGCCCTTCGGGTTCGACAAGCGTTATGTCCGGCCGGACGGGTCGGTTCTCTGGTCTCGCAACAGTGTGAACGCGGTGCGGGACGGGTCCGGCCGCGTGCTCTCGGTGGTCGCGGTTGCCCAGGACATCACAGCGCAGCGTGCGGGAGAGGAGCGTATGCGCGAGAGCGAGGAGCGCTTCCGCTCGCTCGCCGACAGCATGCCGCAGATCGTGTGGGCGACGCGGCCGGACGGGTACGTCGATTACTTCAACTCGCGCTGGTACGACTACACCGGGATGCTCGCGAGCGTACCGCTCGACCCGGTCGGTCTTCAGGATGTTGGTGACAGTTGGACGGCGTACATCCATCCCGACGACATCGAGCGGACCAGGCGTACGTGGGGAGAGAGCGTCCGGTCGGGCGAACCATACAACATCGAGTACCGCATCCGATCAGCATCGGGCGAGTACCGATGGTTCATGGGCAGAGGCATCGCGGTCCGCGGCGATGACGGCGAGGTCGTCCGCTGGTTCGGCACCTGTACCGATATCGACGACAAGAAGCGGGACGAGCAGGCCCTGAATCTCCTCAAGGCGGCGGTCGAGAGCGCGAACGATGCGGTCATCATCACCGAGGCGTTGCTCGATCTCCCGGGCCCGCGGGTCGAGTACGTCAATCCGGCGTTCACGTGGATGACCGGGTACGCGGCCGATGAGATCATCGGACAGACGCCGCGGGTCCTGCAGGGCCCGCGGACCGATCAGACGCTGCTTCGGCGGTTGCGGCGAGACCTGCGCGAGAAGCAGACCTTCCACGGCGAGACGATCAACTACCGCAAGGACGGGACCGAGTATGTCGTCGAGTGGCGGATCACACCGCTGCGAGACGACAGCGGCAAGGTCACCAAGTGGGTCGCTGTGCAGCGCGATGTTACAGACCGCAAGCGGATCGATGAGGAACGCGAGCGGCTGCTGGCGAGCGAGCGGGTGGCACGGACCGAGGCGGAGCGGACCGCGCGGATCAAGGACGAGTTCGTCGCGACACTCAGCCACGAGCTGCGCACACCGCTCAACGCGATCCTGGGTTGGACGGAGATCGCCAGGCGGCGCCCCGACGATGGCGACACGGTGCGCAAGGCGCTGGAGGTCATCGACCGCAACACGCGGGCACAGGCGCAGATGGTCGAGGATCTGCTGGACATGAGCCGGGTGCTGTCCGGCAAGCTCCGGCTCGAGGTCGGTCCGGTCGAGCTTGCTTCGGTGGTCGACTCGGCCGCGGCGAGCGTGCAGCCCGCCGCGGAAGCGAAGGGGATAGCGCTCAACACGCGCATCGACCGCTTCGGCGGTGTGCTCCGCGGCGATGCGGCTCGCCTGCAGCAGGTCGTGTGGAACCTGCTCTCCAACGCGATCAAGTTCACGCCCGCGGGCGGGCGTGTCGATGTCGAACTCCGCGAGGAAGACGGGCACGCGGTGGTGACGGTCACTGACTCCGGCCAGGGCATGAAGGCCGACTTTCTCCCCCACGTCTTCGAGCGGTTCCGGCAGGCCGACTCCTCGACAACGCGGCGTCACGGCGGGCTGGGGCTCGGGCTCTCGATCGTGAAGAACCTCGTCGAGATGCACGGCGGCACGATCGCCGCCGACAGCGACGGCGAGGGGCGGGGCTCGAGCTTCACCGTGCGGATCCCGCTCTCGATGGCCGCGGCGGACGAGCCCGAGGAGGCGCGGAGCGGGCGGCGGATCCGGCAGTCCGATGACGGTGATGAGTGCGACGACTACCCCGAGCTCAAGGACATGCGCGTGCTGGTCGTCGACGATGAGCCGGATGCCCGCGAGCTCGTCCGGCATCTGCTCGAGGGCTGCAGCGCGCAGGTCAGGACCGCGGCATCCGTGTCGGAGGCGCTTTCGCTGATCGATGGCGGCGTCCCGGATGTGATCGTGAGCGACATCGGCATGCCGGAGGCCGATGGGTACGACCTGATCCGCCGCATCCGCGGGCTGGAGGGGAGCCTGGGCGGGATCCCCGCGGTGGCCCTGACAGCGCTGGCCCGGCCCGAGGACAGGAACCGGGCGCTCATGGCAGGGTTCCAGACGCACATCGCGAAGCCGATCGAGCCATCCGAATTACTCGCGACGGTCGCATCGCTGTTGCGAGGCTCGGCACGGCGCGAGGATGAGGCGAAAAGCGCGGATTCTTGATCACTCCTTTTCGCAGGGGAGAGCCCCGGTCAGCTATACTGAGAGCGAAGCGGCGCCGCTCCGCCCCGATGCGGGCCGGCGCCGGAATCAAGACCCGCCCCGGCGCTCCGCACGGCCGTGGCCACGGCAAAACGAGACCCCGTTGAACAAGCACATCACGGTTCTATGCGCTGACGACAGTGCCGCGATATCCGCCGCGCTCGCGCTCTTGGTGGACGACGAGCGCGACATGCGCTCGGTCGGCACGGTTGCGCACACCTGCGAGATCCTCCCGGCTATCCGCAAGCACCGCCCCGCGATCGCGGTGATCGATCTCACGATGGACGGGGAGTGCCCGCTCCCGGCGATCCGCCAGGTGACGCAGGAGTGCCCGGAGACGAGGGCGATCGTGTTCAGCGGGTACGACGACGAGCCGACGATCCGCAAGGCGATGGATGCGGGCGCGGCCGGGTTCGTCTCGAAGCGTGCCGGGCTCGCGACCCTGATCGGGGTGATCCGCGACGTCGCCGAGGGCAAGCCGGTTGTGCGGTCGATGTAATCGGGCTCTGGATGTGCGCGGCCGTCCGACCTGAGCGGGTTCATCGCGAACGCACGAGTTCCTCGCGGGCGGCGACGGCCATCTGATCGCAGCGTTCGTTCTCGGGGTGCTCGTTGTGGCCGCGGATCCAGTGAAAGCGGATCTCGTGCGGCGCTTTGAGCTCATCGAGCTGCATCCACAGGTCCTGGTTCTTGACCGGCTTCTTGTCGGCGGTCTTCCAGCCGCGTTTCTTCCAGGACGCCATCCACTCTTTGAGCCCGTTGAGGACGTACTGCGAGTCGCTGGTGAGGTCGACGCTGCTGGGCCGGGTGAGGACCTTGAGGCCCTCGATGACGGCCTGCAGTTCCATGCGGTTGTTGGTGGTCTGCATCTCGGCGCCGCTGCGGGCGAGTTCCTTGCCCGTCGCGGGGTGCTGGAGCACGAACGCCCAGCCGCCGGGGCCGGGGTTGCCCGAGCACGCGCCGTCGGTAAACAACAGC
>JBDZUZ010000293.1:0-1575 GCA_040255445.1 Planctomycetaceae bacterium
TCCGGCGCCGGGATGTCATAGTCCGGCCCGATGTTGTGCGCGATCGCGACCGTAAACCGGCGGACGATGCGCTCCATCTCGCCCGGGCTGTGCTCACGCGGATTGACCTTGATACCGCCCTTGCCGCCGCCGAAGGGCACGCCGACGAGCGAGCACTTCATCGTCATCAGGAACGCGAGGCTCTTGACGTCGTCCAGGTGCGTGTCGGGGTGGAAGCGGATACCGCCCTTGTACGGCCCCAGCGCGTTGTTGTGCTGCACCCGGTAGCCCTTGAACAGACGGAACTTGCCGTCGTCCATCTTCACCGGGAAGTGCACCATCACCTCGTTCTTGGGCTGCGCGAGGATGATCTGGAGATAGTGCGGCATCTCCATGATGTCGGCGGCGACGAGCATGCGGCCGACGACTTCGCGGTAGAGGCTGTGCGGGTCGCTCGGGAAGCCCAGCTCGGTGAAGATCGGGTGATCATCAGCGGACTGGTGGGCTTCCGGGGAGATAGTCGGGGCGGTAACGGTGCTCATGACTCCCTTTATTCCGATCCGGCGACCTCGCCGTGCAGGTGAGAAAACCCCGTGACGCAACCTCGAGGCGTCGGCGGGCGTGGAGGGGATGGTACCTCGCACTGCCCTATGAAGGAAGGATCAAGACGGCGTGTTCCACCACCAACCGCAGCGCGGCGCCTTGCCCCGGCGGCTACCGGACCACCCCTTGCGCTCGTCCAATGATCCGCGATGCTCCTCTACCACGCCGCCGACCTCATCTGGGCCACGAAGATCAAGTCGACCGCCGAGGCGGTAGGGCTCCAGGCCCGCCCGGTCCGCAATCCGCAGATGCTCAAAGACCGCCTGTCCGAGGGTCCGGTCGCGGCGCTTCTGATCGACCTCGAGAGCCCCGAGATCGGGCTGGACCTGATCCGTCAGGTCCGAGAACTCGCTCCCAACCCCCGCCCCCGGGTCCTCGCCTTCGGACCGCATGTCGCCAAGGACCTCTTCCAGGCCGCGCGCGATGCCGGGTCGGACGAGGTCATGCCGCGGGGCGCCTTCGACCACGGGCTGCCCGAGATCCTGCTCCGGCTCGAGGCGGCGGCGCGGCCGTAAGGGTGTCGGCAGGGCCCGCACCCCCGCCGCGGGCCGCGGCCTAGACTTCTCCTCGCCGTAACTTTGGGTGGCACGGCCCGTGTCTCCGCGTGCGCGGGGGACGGATACAACCGACGAACTCGCTTGGCCCGCTTCCACGGCGGGCTGGGTGTCCGACCCGCCGGCCACGGCCGCGCGGGACGGACGCCGGACCCGAGTTGCAGATCCGAGCCCGCCACCGGCACGGACGCGACGGGGTTGATCAGGGCGGCTGTCTGCCGCCCGGAAGGATCGCATGATCGATGAATCGCTGATTGCTTCGCTGGGTATCTCCGACGACGAGACGGAGGCGATGCTCCAGGCGGCGTACGGCACGGCTGTCGCCAAGGGCGAAGACGCCAAGTACATGGACTCGCTCCTCAAGGAGCAGATCTCCGACCTGGTGCCCGGCAAGCTCATCAAGGGCAAGGTCATCGGCTTTGCTGGCGATGATGTCGTC
>JBDZUZ010000179.1:0-6843 GCA_040255445.1 Planctomycetaceae bacterium
CTACGCCTACCTCCGCGCTGTGCTCCGGCAGATGCTCTCCGTCGCCGGCGTATTACGCATCGATCATGTCATGGGCCTCTACCGCATGTTCTGCATCCCCCGCGGCTATTCTGCCGCCGACGGCGCGTACGTGCGCTACCCGGAGGAAGAACTCTTCGCCATCGTCATGATCGAAGCCGCCCGCGCCAACGCGATCGTCGTCGGCGAGGACCTGGGAACGGTCCCGCCCGATGTCCGCCGCATCATGCAGCGTCGCGGCATCCTGGGCATGCACGTCCAGCAGTTCGCGCTCGGCGGCGATGAACCAAACCTCACCGGCTCCCGCACCACCCTCGCCAGCCTCAACACCCACGACACCCCAACCTTCGCCGGCTTCTGGCACGGCGACGACATCACCCTCCGCGAATCACTCGGCATCCAACCCCCCGACGCGGCCGATGCCGAACGCGCCGAACGCACGAGGCTGCGCACCAGCACCAAAGCCCGTCTGAAGACATTCAAACTCCCCGCCGCTTCCGCGAAACAAACCGCCCTCTCCCTCATGCGCCTCCACGCCCGCGGCGACTCCCCCATCACGCTCATCAACCTCGAAGACCTCTGGGCCGAACGCCGACCGCAGAACGTCCCCGGCACCTCCACCGAACACCCCAACTGGCAACGCCGCGCGGCCCGCCCGCTCGCCCGCATCACCCGCGACCCCGCCATCAACTCCTCGCTCAGCGCCCTCGTCCGCGACCGCCGCGCCGGCGCGAAACCGCCGGCCACGCGAGCCGCGAAAGCACGCCCCAAGAAGAAGCGATGATCGACCCCAACCTCCCCATCCCCGGCGCATTCCCGATCGACGATGCGCAGACCCGCTTCACCGTCTGGGCTCCGAAGCACGACACCCTCGCGCTCCACCTCCCGCAACTCGACCGCACGCTCCCCATGCAGCGCGATGAGCACGGCTACTTCACCCTCACCACCAAAGCCCCCGCCGGCACGCACTACCAGTTCCAGCTCCCCAGCGGTCACAACCGCCCCGACCCCGCCTCCCGCGCCCAAGTTGGCACCGTCCACGGCCCCTCCATCGTCACACCGCAGCCGCGCACGCCCCTCCCCTTCCTCAATCCCGACCTCCGCCACCACATCATCTACGAACTCCATGTCGGGACTTTCACGCCCGACGGCACCTTCGACGCCGTCATCCCCCGCCTCTCGCAACTCCGCGACCTGGGCGTCACCGCCATCGAGCTCATGCCCGTGGCGCAGTTCCCCGGCAATCGCAACTGGGGCTACGACGGCGTCCTCCCCTTCGCCGCCCACCCCGCGTACGGCGGACTCCCCGGCCTCCTGCGCCTGATCGACGCCGCGCACGCACACCACATCGCCGTCATCCTCGATGTCGTCTACAACCACATGGGCCCCGAGGGCAACTACCTCGCCGACTTCGGCCCCTACTACACCGATGCCTACAAGACGCCCTGGGGCGCAGCCCTCAACTTCGACGGCCCCCACTCCGACCACGTCCGCGAGTACTTCATCCAGAACAGCCTCTTCTGGACCCGCGACTGCGGCGTCGACGGCCTCCGCCTCGACGCCGTGCACGCCATCCTCGACCACACCGCCAGCCCCTTCCTCGCCGAACTCACCGCGCGCAACCACGCCGCCGCTGAAGCGCAGGGCCGCCGCGTCCTCATCATCGCCGAGTCCAACGAGAACGACCCCCGCCTCCTCCGCCCCCTCGCTCTCAACGGCTTCGGCATGGACGGCTGCTGGAACGACGACTACCACCACACCATCCGCGCTGCCCTCACCGGCGAACGCCGCGGCTATTACAGCGCGTTCGGCTCACCTTCTCAGATCGCCGACACCATCAACAACCGCTTCGCCTTCACCGGCCAGTACACCAGCGGCTTCCAGCGCCGCCACGGCGCGCCCGCCCGCGACATTGACCATGCCGCCCTGATCGCCTTCACCCAGAACCACGACCAGGTCGGCAACCGCCCCTTCGGCGACCGGCTCGATGCCTCAACCGGCGATGACGGCGCCCGCGTCGCCGCGGCCCTCGTCCTCCTCTCGCCCTTCACACCCCTGCTCTGGATGGGCGAGGAATACGCCGAATCCGCCCCCTTCCAGTACTTCGTCAGCCACACCGACCCCGACCTCATCGAAGCCGTCCGCCGCGGCCGCGCTTCCGAGTTCGCCGCGTTCCAGGATGAGCCCGGCGGTCAGAGCAAGCCCATCCCCGACCCGCAGAGCGAAGACACCTTCAACCGCTCGAAGCTCGACTGGTCACATCGCGACCGGGCGCCGCACTTGCTACGCCTGACCTACTACAGAGAACTCCTCCGGCTCCGCCGCGAACTCAACATCCCGTCGCTCTCGGCGAGCGTCGAAGCGCGATCGATCGGCCCCGTCATCGGGATCCGCTACAACCCCCCGTTCCCATCCACGCCCTACGCGCTCCTCGCCAACACCAGCGCAAAGCCCGCCCCCTGCGCCTTCGACGGCTTCCTCCCCCCGCTCGACCAGTGCACCACACTCCTCGATTCCCGCGACACCCGCTGGGGCGGCGATCACAACGCATCGGCCCCCGCATCAAAGCCCACACCCCCAACCGCTACCCTCGGCCCCACCCCCCCCCTTCTCATCCGCTTCGGAGCCTCCGCATGACCGCCCCCATGAACCCCAACGCCCGCAAATCCGTCTGCATCCACGGCCACTTCTACCAGCCCCCACGCGAGAACGCCTGGCTCGAAGCCGTCGAGATGCAGGAGTCCGCCTACCCCAACCACGACTGGAACGAGCGCATCACCCGCGAGTGTTACAACACCAACACCCGCGCCCGCCTCCTCAACGACGCCGGCGACATCGAGACCGCCGTCAGCAACTACGCGCAAATCAGCTACAACTTCGGACCCACCCTCCTCGCCTGGATGAAAGACGCCGAACCCGAGACCTATCAGCGCATCATCGATTCCGACAAGGAAAGCGCCCAGCGCTTCGGCGGCCACGGCTCCGCCATGGCCCAGGGCTACAACCACACCATCCTCCCCCTCTGCAACGACCGCGACCGCGATACCCAGGTCAAGTGGGGTGTCCGCGACTTCGAATCCCGCTTCAACCGCAAGCCCGCCGGCATGTGGATGCCCGAAACCGCCGTCAACACCGCCACGCTCGAATCCCTCGCCGCGCACGGCATCGCCTTCACCATCCTCGCCCCGCGCCAGTGCGACAGCGTCCGCCCGCTCGACAACGGCGAATGGAACCACGTCGGCGAGGGCGTCGATCCCACGCAGGCCTACCGCTGCAACCTCCCTTCCGGCCGCTCCATCACCCTCTTCTTTTACGACGGCCCCGTCTCCCAGGGCGTCGCCTTCGAGGGCCTCCTCAACAGCGGTGAGCGCTTCGCCGACCGCATCCTCTCCGGCTTCGACGACAACCGCCCCCACAACCAGCTCATGCACATCGCCACCGACGGCGAGAGCTACGGCCACCACCACCGCCACGGCGAGATGGCCCTCGCCGCCGCGCTCCACCACATCCACAACAACCCCGACATCGCCCTCACCAACTACGCCCAGTTCCTCGAGCACAACCCGCCCACCATGGAGGCCCGCATCCGCGAGGACAGCTCCTGGAGCTGCCTCCACGGCATCGAGCGCTGGCGCTCCGACTGCGGCTGCAATTCCGGCCGCGACGGCTGGCACCAGAAGTGGCGCGCCCCCCTCCGCGCCGCCTTCGACTGGCTCCGCGACACCGTCAACCCCGCGTTCGAATCGACCGCCTCGAAACTCCTCAAGGACCCCTGGGCCGCCCGCGATGGCTACATCGAGGTCATACTCGACCGCTCACCCGATTCCATCGACGCCTTCCTCGCGCGCCACGCGCGCGCCGATCTCTCCGCGGCCGACCGCGGCACCATCCTCCGCCTCATGGAGCTCCAGCGCCACGCCATGCTCATGTACACGAGCTGCGCCTGGTTCTTCGACGATGTCGGCGGCATCGAGACCGTGCAGGTCATCCAGTACGCCGCCCGCGTCATCCAGCTCGCCCGCCTGTCGCTGGGCCTCGAGCTCGAGGAAGAATTCCTCGCCCGCCTCGCCGACTGCCCCGGCAACACCAGAGAAATGCCCGACGGCCGCTCCGTCTACGAGACCGCCGTACGCCCCGCCATGCTCTCGCTCGACCGCGTCGCCGCCCACTGCGCTGTCCAGCGCCTCTTCGAAGGCCCCGCCGACGAGGTCTACTCCTTCGATGTGCTCGACCGCATCGACCAGCGCCTCACCTCCGGCCGCGCCAGCCTTGTCGTCGGTCACGCCACCTTTCGCTCCAGCATCGATGCGGAATCCGCGCACCTCACCTACTGCGCCGTCCGCACCACCGACCACACCGTCTCCTGCGGCGTCCGGCCCCACGGCGGCGACGACACCTTCAACGCCGTCAAGTCCCGCGCTGTCGAATCCTTCGACCGCGCCGACTTCGCCGGCATCCTCCGCCTCATCGACCAGGAGTTCGGCGGAGCACGCTACTCGATCGCCTCCCTCTTCCGCGATGAACAGCACCGCATCGTCCGCGAGATGCTCCGCCCCTCGCTCGCGCAGATCGACGCCTCCTACCAGCAGATCTACGACCAGCACGCGCCGATGGCCCGCTTCCTCCGCTCGCTCAGCCTCACCGTCCCCCGCCGCATCCGCATGATCGGCTCCTTCGTCCTCAGCCAGTCCATCCGCCAGATCCTCGAATCACCAGCGCCCGACCTCGACCGCGCCGCCGAACTCGCCGAAGAAGCCGCCCGCGAGGGCATCGAACTCGACAAGGACACCACCACCATTGCCCTCGCCCGCGCCATGCGCACCGCGACCGCGGCCATCCCACAATCCGAAGTCGACCGCATCGATCGCGCCCGCACCCTCGACGCCCTCGTCGCCTTCACCGAGAGACTCCCCTTCCCCGCCGACCTCTGGCCCCTCCAGGAGTTCTACCTCGACCACCTCCGCCCCTCACTCACGAAAGCGGACAACACCGATCACCCCGACGCCAACGACGCCACCGACATCATCCGCACACTCGGAGCACGTCTGCGAGTCCGCGCATGACACCCCCGCCCGACAACACTTCCGAATCCACTCACGCAGCCACACGTGCTGACACACGCGCTGACACACGGTCGCCCGCCGCGATCCCCATCGCCACCTACCGCCTCCAGCTCACCCCCACCTTCACCTTCGACCACGCCGCCGCCATCACGCCCTACCTCGCGCGCCTCGGCATCTCGCACCTCTACCTCTCCCCGATTTTCGAAGCCCGCCCCGGCAGCACACACGGCTACGACCAGACCGACCCCACCCGCATCCGCACCGAACTCGGCGGCCCCGAAGCCTTCGACCGCCTCGCCGCGGCCGCCTCAGCGCACAACCTCCGCATCATCCTCGACATCGTCCCCAACCACATGGCCGCGCACGCCGCCAACCCCTGGTGGCGCGGCCTCCTCCGCGAAGGTCCCGGCTCCACCTTCGACCGCTACTTCGATGTCGCCTGGAGCGAGAACAACAACCGCATCGTCCTCCCCGTCCTCGGCTCGCCGCTCGACGAGTGCATCGACCGCGGCGAACTCGAGATCGACGCCGCCGACCCCGACGGCCCGATCGTCCGCTACTTCGACCACCGCTTCCCACTCCGCACCGACAGCCCGCTCCCCCCGCTCCCACCATCACCCGCCGACCTCCGAACCCTCCTCTCGCGCCAGCACTACGAACTCGCCTTCTGGCGCACCGGCCTCGCCCGCATCAACTACCGCCGCTTCTTCGACATCGCCGATCTCGCCGGCCTCCGCATCGAGAACGATGATGTCTTCGACACGATGCACGCCCTGACCCTCGCGCTCATCCGCGACAACAAGATCCACGGCCTCCGCATCGACCACATCGACGGCCTCAAGGACCCCGCCGCGTACCTCCGCCGCCTCCGCGCGGCGCTCGATGAGGCATCCCCCCCGACCGCCGATCGCGCCCACATTCCCATCCTTGTTGAGAAGATCCTCGCCCACGATGAGGACCTCCCAGACTCCTGGCCCGACGACGGCGCCACCGGCTACGAATTCCTCGCCGCCCTCACGCAACTCACCTCCTCTCCCGACGGCTTCCACACTCTCCGCTCGCACCCCGATGCCCCCATCGACCCGACATCGCGCGAGTCGTACCGGACGCTGATGCAAGCAACGCAACTCGCCAAGCTCACGCAATCCCGCGCATCAGCCGCGCAGGACCGCTTACTGCGTGCCCACGCCGAATCACGCCCAGAGAGAAACGCCTTCGAGTTCCACCAGCTCACCGTCCACTGCAAGCGCTCCGCCGCGGCGACCATCCTCGCTCCCGAACTCGACCGGCTCACGACCCGCATCTCCGCAGCACTCACCTCCGCCGCCATCACCCACGACCGCGCTGCGCTCAACCGAGCGATCATCGATCTCTCCGCCCACCTCACCCCCTACCGCACCTACATCGACTCCCGCGGCATCACCGCCACCGACCGCGCCCGCATCACCACCGCCGCCGCATCAGCCACAGATGCGAGCCCCACAGTCCTCGCCGCGCTCGTCGACCTCCTCACCCTCGCCGGCCCCTTCGCCCACCCGCCCCACCGCGACCAGGCCATCGCCGCCGCACAGCAGTGGCAGCAGTTCTCCGGCCCCCTCGCCGCCAAGGGCGTCGAAGACACCGCCCTCTACCGCGACACCGCCACGCCCTGGCTCACCGATGTCGGCGCAGAACCCATCCTCCGCGAGCCCGCGGCCATCATCTCCCACCTCGCCGCGCAGCGCGAAGCCTACCTCGCGACGATCCAGTCCACGATCGGACG
>JBDZUZ010000180.1:0-6837 GCA_040255445.1 Planctomycetaceae bacterium
GGCAACAATCGGCATGTCGCGGGCGGGCCGTGAGGGAAGCGCCCGGCCTCGTCATCGTGCACGTGGCGCTGGGCGGTTCGTACCACCTGCGCCGTCCCGCCCCGCCCGGCCCGCCCCGCCACCGGGCATAACCCGCGGGGCGTCAGACGTCGAGGTTGCGGACCTCGAGGGCGTGGTCCTCGATGAACTTCCGCCGCGGCTCGACTTCCTCGCCCATCAGGACCGAGAACAACGAGTCGGCGG
The DNA here is from genome assembly GCA_040255445.1 of Planctomycetaceae bacterium. GTDB lineage: Bacteria > Planctomycetota > Phycisphaerae > Phycisphaerales > UBA1924 > JBDZUZ01. Next base: position 244 of record JBDZUZ010000180.1, read on the forward strand.
TGCTGCCCATGTCCCAGGTGACCTTGAGCAGGATGCGCTTGGAGACATCCATGGTCGTCTCCCAGAGCTGGTCCGCGTCCATCTCGCCCAACCCCTTGAAGCGCTTGACCTCGAGGCCGCGCCTCCCGATCTCCTTGAGCGACTCGAGGATGGCCGGCAGGTTGGCGGCTTCGACAACGCCGCTCGAGCGACGCTTCTGGCGGGCCTTGTCGGCCGCGTCCTCGGGCGATTCCTCGCTCTCTTCGCCGTCGGCCTCATCGGCGGGACCGGCGGGGGCCGCGGCCTTCTCCTTGGTCGTATCGATCCACGCGAACATCGCCGGAAGGGCCTCGCCGGTCACGGCTTCGCCCTGCTGGGCCGTGAAGCTCTGCACCGAGACGGGGATGCCCAGGTCGGTCAGCTCGCGGAAGATCCGCTCGAGCTCGCGGTTCTCGTGAAGCTCGCGGACGATCGCGGCTTCGCCGGCGGTCGATTCGGTCTCGGCGGCGTCGGCCGCGGGCACGGCTTCAGCGCTGGCATCCTCGAGGCGGGCGCCCATCTCGGCGACGAGCTGCAGGGCGCCCTGCTCGGTGATCGCGTAGCGGACCTTGTTGCGCGAGCTCACGCGGTAGAGCGGGAGCTGGCCTTCCATCGCCGGGTCCTTCACCCGCAGCTCAAGCAGATCTTTGAACCGCACGCCGCGGCGTTCGGCGATCTCGACGAGCTCCATCATGCGGCGGAGGAGATGCACGACGCGCTTGAGGGGCGTGCCCTCGAGGCGGCGGACTTCGGTGGCGCGGATGTTCCGCGGGTCGTCGGTCGAGAGTTCGCGGATCGAAAGGGCGGCGCCGTCGACGCCCATCGTGGTCAGGGAGTCGTCGAGCGTCTTGTCGTTGAGGACGTAGGTCGCCTTGGCGTTGCGGCCGGTGCCCTTGAGCATCTGATAGAGCGGGGGCTGCGCGATGTAGATGTGCCCGCGGCGGATCAGCTCGGGCATCTGCCGGAAGAAGAAGGTGAGCAGGAGCGTGCGGATGTGGCTGCCGTCCACATCGGCGTCGGTCATGATGATGATCTTGCCGTAGCGGAGCTTGGAGAGGTCCTGATCGGCGCCGATGCCCACGCGCAGCGCGGAGATCAGCGTGCGGATCTCCTCGAAGGCGAGCATCTTGTCGATGCGGGCCTTCTCGACGTTGAGGATCTTGCCCTTCAGCGGCAGGATCGCCTGCGTCTCGATGTCCCGCCCCTGCGTGGCGGTTCCACCGGCCGAATCACCCTCGACGATGAAGAGTTCGGAGCGGTCGACATCGCGCGTTTTGCAGTCGCGGAGCTTGTGGGGCATCGAGCCCGAGTCGAGCGCGCTCTTGCGGCGGGTCAGTTCGCGGGCCTTGCGGGCGGCCTCGCGGGCCTGAGCCGCGACGATGCCCTTCTGGCAGAGCCGCTTGGCCTCCGCCGGGTGCTCCTCGAGCCACTGCTCGAGCCCCTCCGACACCGCCGCGGCGGTGAATCCCTCGATCTCCGGGTTGAGCAGTTTTTCCTTGGGCTGGTTGTTGAAGGTCGGGTTGGGGAGCTTGACCGACACGATCGCGATCAGGCCTTCGCGCAGGTCCTCGCCGGTGGGCACCGGGTCCTTGTCGCGGATGATGTTGGCCTTCTTGGCGTAGGCGTTGAGCGAGCGGGTGAGCGCGACCTTGAAGCCCTGGCCGTGCGTGCCGCCGTCGACGTTGTTGATGTTGTTGGCGAAGGTGAGCACGTTCTCCGCGTACCCGTTGTGGTACTGGAACGCGACCTCGCAGATCATGCTGTTGGCTTCGTTTTCGCGCTTCACATAGACAGGCGATGAGACCGGAGTCTTGCCGGTCATCATGTGCTGTACGTACTCGAGCAGGCCGTTGTCGGCGCGGAACGTCTCAGAGCGCACCTTGCCATCGGGGCCGACGCGCTCGTCGACCAGCTTGAGCGTCACACCGGGATTCAGGAACGACAGCTCCCGCAGGCGGTTCGCAAGCGTCTCGGTGTTGAAGGTGACATCGGGGAAGATCGTGGGATCGGGCTTGAAGGTGACGGTGGTGCCGCGCTGACGCGTCGCCGAGGCGGGCACATCGCCGATCCGCTTGAGCGGCTTGGCCACGCGGCCGCGCTCAAAGCCGATGTGGTGGATGTCGCCGTCGCGGTAGACCTCGCAGTCGAGGTACTCCGACAGCGCGTTCACGCACGAGACGCCGACGCCGTGCAGGCCGCCCGACACCTTGTACGCCGAGCCCTCCTGCTGGAACTTGCCGCCCGCGTGCAGCTTGGTCAGCACGATTTCAACGGCGGGCTTGCCGTTGAGGTTCGGGTCCTCGTGCTTCATCGGGTCGGTGGGGATGCCGCGGCCGTCGTCGATGACCGAGCAGGACCCATCGGCCTGGATCGTCACGGTGACCGTCGTCGCGTGACCGGCCATCGCCTCGTCGATCGAGTTGTCGACGACCTCGTACACCAGGTGGTGCAGCGCGTTAAGGCCGGTGCCGCCGATGTACATGCCCGGCCGCTTGCGGACCGCCTCTAGACCTTCGAGGACCTGGATCTGGGCAGCGCCGTAGTCGCCCTTCTTGGCGGCGGGGACCGGCGGGACGCCGCCCGCCGCGGAAGCCTTGTCACCCATCGCGGCGGAAGTCGAAGCGGTCGAAGTGTCGGGCATGGGCTGCTCGCGGCCTCATCTTGACGCCGCGGCGTGCCTTCCAGGGGCACCCTCTCGGCGACGGCGATCCGGCCGCGGCCCCCTCCCGGAACCCTACGACCAGACACCGAATGTTGATATGGAAAAAGCTGCCTTTCGTGGACGCGTGATCATAGGTCGATAACGTGCAAAAATCGCCTTCTCCGGCCCGGGAGAAGGCGATTTCAGTGTCGCGCAAATTGCGTGATTTCAGCGGTTTATGGCGGCGTGCTCAGGGCACGACGCGAACGCGGCTGACCTGCTCCACCAGGAGGTCGTAGATCGCCGCGATATCGCCATCCGCCATGCGGACGCAGCCCATCGACTTCTGCTTCCCGATCGAGTCCGGATCGATGGTGCCGTGCAGCCCGTAGCCGGTGTGCATTGACGACGAACCCACGCCCTCCCAGCCCAGCCAGTGCTCGCCGATCGGGTTCTTGGGGTCGTTGGCGTCGAACTTCTCGCCCGTGCGCGGGTTGACCCAGTGCGGGTTGACGAGCTTGCTGCCCTTGCGGATGACGAACTCGCCCGTCGGCGTCCCGTTCCCCTCACCAAGACCGACGGTGTAGGAGCGGATGTACAGCCAGTTGTCTGGCTCATCGGGCGAGCCCGCGAAGAGGTCGAGGCGGTAGTCGTTCTTGGTGACCACCGCGTGGAACGGGCCGCGCAGCAGCTTGAGCTTCTGCCCGACCTGGATCCGGTTGGGGTGCGAAATCCCGTTCACCCGCTGGATCAGCCGCCAGTCCGTCGCCAGGTCGCGCTTCCGCGCGATCTTCACGAGGCTGTCGCCGGGGGCCACGGTGTAGACCTCGGCCAGCGGATCGCCCTGCGTCACCTTGCTCGAGAAGACCAGGTCGTCGTTGATCGCCGTCAGCTTGGCCCGCAGCGAGGACTTGTCGCCGGGCGCGGCTTCGGGGTGGATGTACGCCTTGCTGTAGCTCACGCGGGCATCAACCAGGCGGCCGCTCGCCGCGGCGCTGTCGCCCGCCTCGATCAGGCGACGGACCGCCTGCGCCGAGCTCGACGGCGTCAGCGGTTCGGGAGTTGTGGCCGGCGGCGGTGTGGCCGTGGCGGGCGTCTGGGGCTCGGCCTTCGGCGTGGGGCGCGAGATCGGCTCCATGTCCTTGGTCACGTCGACCGGCGCGGGCTTTCCCGCGCCCGGGTCGGTGTTGCCGGCGGGGAGGTTCGCCCCCGGGACTGTGGTGGGGCTTGAGTTTCCCGCGTTCAAGTTGCTGGGGTTCGAGTTGCCCTGCTCCAGGACCACCGGCCCGCCCGAGGTCGGCTCGGCCTGACGCGATGACGAGACACCATCCATGAGCGACCGCGGCCGCGGCGGTGGGGGGGTATCGCCCGCGCCCGGCTCGCGGATCTCCGCGGCGTTCGCCGTGCTCGGCCCGGTGACCGACTTGCCGTCGCCGCCGAACATCGAGAACGCCGCCCACGCCAGCCCGCCCACGATCAGCAGGCCGACGAATGCGAAGACCAGCTTGCCGAACGGCGTGATCCCGATCCCCCGTCCGCGGGCGTTGATCTGCCGCGCCAACCCTGTTGCCCGTGCGTTCTGCGATGGAAGCGTCATGCGGTCCTCTCTGAATCGTCCCTGATCACCCGGAGCAGCCGCCGGTCGGTGATGACCGCGTCCAGCCGGATATCCCACTTGTCCATCGGCACGTCGTCGACAATCTGTTCTTCGATTGCCACGCCGACTTTGAGCGCCCGTCCGGCGGAGTGCGCCGGAAGCCCCGCGAGAAAGCGATCGTAGAAGCCCTTTCCGCGCCCCAGCCGCCCGCCGCGGGTGTCGAACGCCACCCCGGGCACGAGCACCAGGCCGATCAGGGCCGGGTCGATCGCTACGGCATCAGCCCCGGGCTCGACGACGCCAAACCGGCCCGTCGCCAGCCCATCAAGGCCGCCGGCCGGGACCTCCGCCGCGACCATCGAACCCGACTCCCAATCGACCCGCGGCAGTGCGACCCTCTTGCCTCGCTCGCCGCAGGCCCGGACCACGCCCAGCACATCTACCTCGCCGGGGAGCGGGCTGTACGCCATGACAACCGCGGCCTTCTCAAACTCGGGAAGGGCGATGACCCGCTCGCAGACCGCCGCGGACGCCGCGCTCCAACGCTCGGGAGCAAGGGAGGTGAGCCGTGCCCGCACGGCCCGGCGGGCCTGCGCCTTCGCCGCGGCGACATCCGTCACGACCGGCCCTTCTTGCTCGAGTTGTGCTCGGCTTCGGCCGCGCGGGCGGCCTCCTGGGCTGCTTCCCGAGCGGCTGTTCGGGCCCGACGCGCCTCGTCGAGCGCTACGGCCTGCTGCTTCTCATGCCCGTGCTGCGTCGGCCGGTAGTACTTCTTCTCGACGCCCAGATAGTCCTGCTCGCCGATCATGCCCAGGGATGTGCTCTTTGTGCCGTCGGCGTGGGCGTAGCGGTACTGCTCGCCCTTCATCCCGCCCACACTCATCTGCGCCGCCTTGCGGACGTTGCCGTCCTTGATGTGTACCGGCACCGCGATGGTGCGTCCCTCGCGGACATCGGCCAACGCTTCATCGATCGCGGTGTAGCTGGCGTTGCTCTTAGGTGCGAGCGCGAGGTACGCGGTGCACTGCGCCAGTGTGATCCGCGCTTCGGGCATTCCGATCCGCTCGACGAGTTCCCAGCACGCCTGCGCCACCATGATGCCGCGGGGGTCGGCGTTGCCGATGTCCTCGCTCGCCAGGATCGCCAGCCGCCGCGCGATGAATCGCGGGTCCTCGCCCGCATCGATCATCCGCGCCAGCCAGTAGATCGCGGCGTCCGGGTCGCTCCCCCGCACGCTCTTGATGAAGGCGCTGATGGTGTCGTAATGCTCATCGCCGCCGCCGTCGTAGACCGCGGCCTTCTGCTGGATCGCATCCTCGGCGACCGCGGCATCGATCAGGATCCGCCGCGGGCGCGATTCGCTCTCTGCCTTTCCTTCTGTTCCTGCTTCCGCAGTTTCTCCAGCCGCTTCTTCTCCTCTCGGTCCTCGTACGCCTCGTTCGCCCGGCCGACCATCGTGGTCAGCATGTCCGTGAGCCAATCCCCGATGAGCGAGAAGATCCACATCGCTCGTCTCCTTCTCACCGGCATCTGACGACAACACCGCGACCTCGAGCGCCGTCAACGCCCGCCGCGCATCCCCATCACACTTGATCGCCCAGACCTTCAGCGCCTCCTCGGTCACCTCGAGGTCCAGCTTCCCGTACCCTCGTTCCGGATCCGCGATCGCCCGTTTCAGGACCCCGACGATGTCCTCATCCGTCAAGGGCTCGAGCCGGAACAGCGTGCTCCGGCTCACCAGCGCCGAGTTCACCGCGAAGAGCGGGTTCTCCGTCGTCGCCCCGATCAGCGTGATCAGCCCGCGCTCGACATCGCCCAGCAGCACATCCTGCTGGCTCTTGGTGAAGCGGTGGATCTCATCGAGGAACAGGATCGTCCGCTGTCCGCTGACCTCGACGCGGTGCGTCGCGCTGTCGATGATCTCGCGGATCCGCTTCACGCCCACGCTCGCGGCGTTCTCACGCTCGAAGTGACGCTTCGTGTAGTGCGCGATCACCTCGGCGAGCGTCGTCTTCCCCGTCCCCGGCGGGCCGTGCAGGATCAGTGAAGTGATCGCATCGGCCTGCAGCATCCGACGCAGCAGTCTGCCCTCGCCAAGGATGTGCCGCTGCCCCGCGACCTCATCGATCGTCCGCGGCCGCATCCGGACCGCCAGCGGCCGCACCCGCTCCCGCGCCTCCTGCCGCTTGCCGCTCCAAAGGTCCATGAGCCTCCCGTGCCGCGGCGACGCCCCTCGGGCTGGCCGCGATGTTCTCCATTCGTTGGGTATCAGTCTAGGTTCTTTGGACCCGGCCGCCGCCGCCGACGTGATCGTTGTGCCATGGAACGACGAAGACGC
>JBDZUZ010000181.1:0-6822 GCA_040255445.1 Planctomycetaceae bacterium
TCGCCCGTGGAACCTGACGGCACGCAGGGACGCGTGGTCCGCAAGGTTCCAACAACGGCCGCGGCGAAGCCACCCCAAGGCGGAAGCCCCGGAACCTGCCACCCACGTGCTCGGCCGACCACCACCGGCCGAGCGCATTTCCACCACCCGGCGGCGGGGTCATCCACCACCACCATCCACCCCGTCGCCACAGCCCGACCGGACCAACGGCCCGGCGGCCTGTTTTTTGGCTTTGCCAGTGGCATCGGCATTCTGCCGATGCGGACGCCCCACCCCACACTGAGCGGATCGGTTGGCTCGCTGGTTGTCATGCACCGGCCGCGACAGGATCGATGGCCGGCGCATCCGTCGCTGATCCGCATCGGCAGAATGCCGATGCCACAACTCCTCACACCAGCGCTGCCGCCCCCGCGCGGTCGTACACACCCTCGCACGATTCCGCCGCCTGCGACCACGTAAGCCGCGCCAGCTCCGCCGGCCCGTGCTCGCGCAGCGTTTCCGCCAGCGCGGGCCGCGTCAGCACCGCGATGATCCGGCTGGCCATCTCCTCGGTGTCCCAGAAGTCGACCTTGAGCACGTGCTTCAAGACCTCGCTCGCGCCGCTGGTCTTGCTCAGGATCACCGGCACATCGTGGCTCATCGCCTCGAGCGCGGCGATCCCAAACGGCTCGCTCACGCTGGGCATCACGTAGCAGTCCGCCATCGCGAAGACGCGGTCGACATCCTCGCCGCGCAGGAAGCCCGTGAACAGCACGCGGTCGCCGATCCCCAGACCCGCGGCCAGATCGATCATCCGCATCGCCAGATCACCGCTCCCGGCGAGCACGAACTTCACATCCGGCAGCCGCTCGGCGACGCGCTTGGCCGCGTGGATGAAATATTCGGGACCCTTCTGCGCCGTGATGCGGCCCAGGAAGAGCACGTACTTATCACCATCGGGCGAGCGGTGCGGCAGAACCTTCGGCCGCTCCTCATCGCGGTCGATGCCGTTGTACACCACATCAACCTTCGAGGGCGCGATGCCGTAGCGGTGCACGATCACCGACTTGGTGAACTGGCTCACCGCGATCACGCGGTCGGCCGCCTCCATCCCCGCCTTCTCGATGTCGTAGATCCGCTGGTTCATCTCCGCGCCGGCGCGGTCGAACTCGGTCGAGTGCACGTGCACCACCAGCGGCTTCCTGCTGATTGCCGCGAGCGCCGCCGCGGCGGGGTAGGTCAGCCAGTCGTGGGCGTGGATGATGTCGAACCGCTCGGTCCGCGCCATCGACACCACCAGCCGCAGGTACCGCTCGGTCTCGCCGATCAGATCGTGAGATGTGTACGAGGTTTCGGAGAACGCTTCAGAGGCGCCCGCTGCCGAAGCCGACGGGCCCGCCGAGTTTGTTGCGGCGGGCGCATGCCCGGACCCAGACTCGGCACCGCCGACCGGCACGCGGATCGTCGAGCCGCCCTCGGCCCGCCCACCGTCAACCCGCCCGCCGGGCCCGCCCGATGCGTACGGGCTGCTGAACCGCGCGGGGATCTCGTGGAATCGCACGTTGGGCATGTCATCCCGCGACGGCGTCGCGGCCCCCGAGGCCCCCGAGGCCTCCGACGCCCCCACTCCCATCGGCGCGGGGTCCGCAACACCCACGGGCATCAGCCCGGCTTGACGGACCGGCTTGGGCAGCACGAACACGATCTCGTGCCCGCGCTGATCCAGCGCACGCGTCAACCCGTAGCAGGCCGTCCCCAGACCCCCAGCGATGAACGGCGGAAACTCCCATCCCAGCATCAGAATCCGCATCTCGATCTCCAGCCAGCACGCCTCGCCGCCCTCGGTGCGCTCGAACAGCCAGCACCCGCAGCGGACATCCACCGATCAGTTTGAGGGGTGCCGCGCGGCCCGCGGTCATCGCGGGGGCCGGAACACAAACCCGGGCGCCCTCACACGCCCGGATCGCGGTCACACACGTCGTCGGCTCGGCAGTTGGGGGCAGCCCCCTCTCCCCAATCACTCCTCGCCGTCATCTTCCATGTCGCCCAGGTTCCGGAAGCATTGCTCGTACGCCAGCAGGCAGGTTGTCGCGACCTGCGCCGACTTTGCCGTATCGCCGGATTTGAGATCCACCGGCAGCGGCGAGCGGAACGTGAACAGCTTGTCCTCCGAGCGAAAGTGCTCGAAGGAGAGCGTGCCCTCGTCGTACCCCAGGTCGACCAGTTCATCCTCGAGAAGCTCCTCGAGTTTGTCGCCGGTCTCGACCAGTTCGGATTCGATCGATTCGCTCAGCCACCGGTCCGCCGTCACCAGCGAGACCCAGAGCTTGCCGCCTTCCTCGAAGACGCGGTACTGCGCCGGCGCCGCCGAGGCCTTGGCCTCGCAGACCAGCATCCCCGCATCGCCACCCTCCAAACGGATGGGGCCGAAGACGCCCGCTTCGCGGGCCTTGGACGCGGCGTGGTTCAGGATGGTCTGCATCGCGGGGTTCGGCATGGCTGTTCGGTCAGTGATTGAGGGACAGGTCGGGTCAAGACCGATCGCCGGGCGGAGGTCGGAACCCCGCCGCGGCCCGGATAGAAGCTGGTCGTCGCCTGAGCTGCCCGCAACGGGGGCCGGCCACGGCCCGCAACAATAGGCGAGAGCGTTCGGAAAGCGATCCCGCCGCGACCGATGGACGGGACGACACGGGGGTGCGTGGGTACACTCTGGACCCTGTTCGACGCGGGTTCACCCGTGCCGGGCAGCGGACCACGAGCCCAGGTGGCGGAATTGGCAGACGCACTACCTTGAGGTGGTAGCGCCGCAAGGCGTGGAGGTTCGAATCCTCTCCTGGGCATTCATCGTTGGCGGGCCTCCGGAGCCCCCGCGATCAGACGGTCGGAATCGGGTTCGCCCCGGCGCCGGCCGTCGGGCGTTTTTGCCCCCGCGGCTCTCCCGTGGCGGCTCCACCCGGTCCTCGCCCCCTTCTCGGCAGGCCTGTTCTCAGAATCGGGCGACGTAACGCCGGCCGCCGCGACTCCAAGAACATGAACGATGACCGCCCGATGCGCCGCACGCCGTTGGTGCTGGTACCGTCGATGAGCGACCCCCGGCCCACATCGCCGCGCGGGCCATGACACGTTTGAGGAGCCGATCGATGCATTTGACCAAGTCCACACTCGGGGCCGGCCTCGGCCTGACCACCTGTCTTCTCGTGAGCGCTGGCCTGAGCACCGCCGCGTTCGGCCAGGGTGGCGGTCAGCCCACGACGAGCAAAGCGCAGCCCAAGGCCGCGGAGGTCGCCACCGCGCAGCCCCCGCTCATCCCGCGGGACACCTTCTTCAGCAACCCCGACCGCGCTTCACCCCTGCTCAGCCCCGATGGCAAGCACATCGCCTGGCTCGCCGAGCACGAGGGCTATCTCAACGTCTTCGTCGCCCCCGGCGCTGACCTGACGCAGGCCAAGCGCGTCACTAACGACACCAGGCGCGGCATCCGTCAGTACTTCTGGGCCCAGGACAACGAGCACATCATCTACCTTCAGGATGAGGGCGGGAACGAGAACTGGCGCGTCTACGCAGCCAGCATCAAGACCGGCGAGACCCGCGACCTCACACCCTTCGACGGCGTGGCCGCACGCGTCGAGGCCGTCAGCGACGACCACCCCGAGCACATCCTCGTCGGGCTCAACAACCGCAACCCGCAGTTCCACGATGTGCACAAGGTCAACATCAAGACGGGCGCGAGCGAACTGCTGCAGGAGAACAACCAGTACGCCGGCTTCGTGATCGATGAGGACTACAACGTCCGCTACGCGCTCAGCTTCAACCAGTCCGGCGGCATGGACATGTTCCAGAAGGTCAAGGACGGCTTCGAGCCCTACGAGACCATCCCGATGGAAGATGCGGCCTCGACGCGCCCGCTCGGCTTCGACGACAGCGGCCGCTATCTCTACATGCTCGACAGTCGCGACCGCGACACCGCCGCGCTCGTCGAGATCGACACCGGCGAGGGTTCCTGGTCGGTCATCGCGCAGGACGAGAAGGCCGACATCGCCGGCATCGTGACCGATCCCAAGACCGGCAGGGCCGAGGCCGCCGCCGCCGTCTACGACGTCCGCCGCTGGCACTTCATCGACGACGGCCTCAAGGCCGATTTCGCCGCGCTCAAGCAGGTCGCCGAGGGCGAGATCAACATCCTCAACCGCACCAACGACGACACCAAGTGGGTCGTCGCCTTCACCACCGACTCCGGCCCCGTCGAGTACTACCTCTACGACCGCGGCAGCAAATCCGCCACCTTCCTCTTCATGAACCGCACCGCGCTGCAGGGACTCCAGCTCGCCGCGATGCACCCGGTCATCATCCCCGCCCGCGACGGCCTCGAGCTCGTCTCCTACCTCACCCTCCCCACCGGCACCAACCCCGATGGCGACATCATCCCCAACGCCGGCCCGGTGCCGATGGTCCTGCTCGTCCACGGCGGCCCCTGGGCCCGTGATTCGTGGGGCTACAACGGCCTGCACCAGCTCCTGGCCAACCGCGGCTACGCGGTCCTGAGCGTCAACTTCCGCGGCTCAACCGGCCTGGGCAAGAAGTTCCTCAACGCCGGCAACAAAGAGTGGGCCGGCAAGATGCACGACGACCTGCTCGACGCCGTGAACTGGGCGGTCGACCGCAAGATCGCGCAGAAGGACAAGGTCGCCATCATGGGCGGCTCTTACGGCGGCTACGCCACGCTCGTCGGCCTCACCTTCACGCCCGATGTCTTCGCCTGCGGCGTCGACATTGTCGGCCCTTCCAACATCGTGACGCTCCTCAACACCATCCCGCCCTACTGGGCCCCGGTCGTCCAGCTCTTCAAGCAGCGCGTCGGCGACCACACGACCGAGGAAGGCCGCGCGTTCCTCGAAGCCCGCAGCCCGCTCAGCCGCGTCGATCAGATCAAGAAGCCGCTGCTCATCGGTCAGGGCGCCAACGACCCGCGCGTCAAGCAGTCCGAGAGCGACCAGATCGTCAAGGCGATGCAGGAGAAGAAGATCCCGGTGACCTACGTCCTCTTCCCGGATGAAGGCCACGGCTTCGCCCGCCCGGAGAACAACCTCGCGTTCTTCGCGATCACCGAGGCGTTCCTGGCCGAGCACCTGGGCGGCCGCTTCCAGCCCATCGGCGATGACCTCGCCCCCTCGACCGTCCAGGTTCCCGCCGGGGCGGATCAGGTCGACGGCCTCCAGGCCGCGCTCAACACCAAGCCCCAGGGCTCCGAGGCCGAGAAGGCCGGGGCGAAGTAATCCCCTGCTGCGGCGCCAGCAGCGCCGAGGACCTCAACAATCAGCCGCGGCCGCCGATCATCGGCGGCCGCGGTTCTTTTTGATGGACCCGGATCCGCACCGGCGCATCCATCCGGATGGATACCCCGCCGCTTTACACCGTCCTGCGCTGCAGGGAGAATGCCGCCGTGACACCCCCCCGCGTGAGACCCTCCAGCCCGATCCGCCCGCCCGCGCGGCCAGCCCTCGCCATCTCGGCCGCGTCGATGTTCTGCCTCGCCGCCTTCGGCGTTGCAGGCCTGCAGCCCGAGAACCCACCGGCTCCGCCGCCCCCAAAGCAGGTCGAGCCGCCGGTCGAGGAGCCGGTTGCACCCGAGGCCGAGCCCCAGCCCGGTGAACCGGCCGAGGCCGACTCCGATCGCGAGACCGAGATCGTGATGCGCGATGGTCGCCGACTCTCGGGCGACCTTGTGGAGCGGACCGAGACCCACATCTCGCTGTCCATCGGCGGGGTTGTGATGCGCTTCCCCATGGCCGAGATCAGCATGGTCCGCGTGCTCCCCTCGGTCGAGGAGCGCTACGAGGCCCTGCGGCGATCGATCGACCCCGAGGATGTCGAGGGTCTGCTCCGCCTCGCCGAGTGGCTCCGCGCCCGCGGCCGGTTCGACCTCGCCCTCACCGAAATCGAGCGGGCCCTGGCCGTCGAGCCCCTCCACCCCGACGCCCGGCAACTCAAGCTCCTGGTCACGGAGCAGAAGAAGCTCGCGGCCGTCCCTCCCAGCGATGCCGAGCGCCCCAGGCCAGGGAACAACCGCTCGCAGCGGCCGGACTTCCCGCTCCTCAACGACCACCAGATCAACCTCATCCGGGTCTACGAGATCGACCTGAAGGACCCGCCCCGGCTCCTCATCGACCGCGACACGGTCACAAAGGTGCTCGACCAGTACGCCGGCGTGGGTGAAGTGCCCGTCACCCGCGAGGGCCGCGACGCTTTCTATAGAAAGCGCCCCGAAGACATCCTCGCGATCATGTTCGATCTGCAGGCCCGCGACCTGTACGGCGAGGTCCGGGTGATGGGGAACCCCGATTCGATGCGGCTCTTCCGCGACCGGGTCCACCGCACCTGGCTGATCAACAGCTGCGCCACCAACCAGTGCCACGGCGGCGAGGAGGCCGGCCGGCTCCGGCTGTACAACCGCAGCAGCGGGTCCGATGCCGCGGTCTACACCAACTTCCTCATCCTCGACCGCTTCCGGACCTCCGATGGCCTCCCGCTGATCGACTACTTGTCGCCGGCTCGCTCGCCCCTCCTGCACATGGGCCTGAACCGCGACGATGCGCTCTTCAAGCACCCCGAGGTCGATCGCCCCGGCACCGCCCGGTGGCGGCCGGTCTTCCGCGATCCCGACTCGGAACGGTTCAAGGAAGCCCTCGAGTGGATCGGGGAGATGTACAAGCCCCGGCCCAACTACCCGATCGAGTACCAGCCCCCCGGAGCCAGCGAGCCCGCCGCGGATCAGGGCCCGGCCGAGCCCCAGCCTCGCTGACCGAATCGCCCGCCGGACGAACCGCGGGGGACGGGGGCACGAAC
>JBDZUZ010000182.1:0-6807 GCA_040255445.1 Planctomycetaceae bacterium
GGGCGCGGCTGCACGGCGCCGGGCTGGCGCGTCCCGAGTCGATCACGATCAAGAACGGCAAGGCGGTGGGCAGCGGCTTCCGGGCGATGAGCGTTTCGGGCGGCGAGCGCGGCTCCGACGCCGCGGTGCTGCGGAAGGTGCTCAACGCCGCCGATGAGAAGGCTGAGGAGACGAGTGAGGCCGATGCGGAAGAGGCCGAGCTCCAGAAGGAACTGGCCGAGGTCGTCAGCGAGGAGACGACGGGCAAGCGGATCGACGACCCGGTGCGGATGTACCTCTCGCAGATGGGCAGCATCCCGCTCTTGACGCGCGAGGAGGAGATCCGGCTGGCCAAGAAGGTCGAGACGACGCGGATGATCTTCCGGCGTCGGTGCCTCGAGAGCGATTACGTTGTGGCGCAGGCGGTCGAGATCCTGCGGCAGGTGCATAAGGGCGAACTGCCCTTCGACCGCACCATGCGGATCTCGACGGCGGAGGCGAACGCGAAGGAGAAGGTGGCCAAGCGGATCCCGGCGAACCTGCCGACGATCGAGCGGCTGCTGGAGCTCAACCGCGAGGACTGGGAGAGCGTGGTCGCAGCGCGCGAGGCGGGCGATGAGAAGACGGCGCTCGCGGCCAAGCAGCGGATCGCGGTGCGGCGTCGGCGCGTGGCCGCGCTCACCGAAGAGCTGTGCCTGCGGACGGGGCGGATCATCCCGCTGATGCGGAAACTGCGGTCGATCGCCAAGAAGATGCAGGAGATCGAGAACGAGCTGCGTCGCGCGGCCGATCCCGAGGCGGACCAGAAGCGGCGCAAGTCGCGCAAGCCGGTCCGCAAGTACGACCCCGAGGACCTGGCGGTGATGCGCGAGGAGCTCGACGGTCTGCGGTCGCTGGTGCTCGAGGACCCGGCGGACCTCTTCCGGCGCGTCCGCGAGATCAACACGGTCTTCTGGGAGTACGAGCAGGCCAAGCGCGACCTCTCGGGCGGCAACCTGCGCCTGGTGGTCTCGATCGCCAAGAAGTACCGTAACCGCGGTCTGTCGTTCCTGGACATCATCCAGGAGGGCAACACCGGCCTGATGCGGGCGGTCGACAAGTACGAGTACAAGCGCGGCTACAAGTTCAGCACCTACGCGACGTGGTGGATTCGTCAGGCCATCACCCGCGCCATCGCCGATCACGCCCGGACCATCCGGATCCCGGTCCACATGATCGAGACGATGAGCAAGCTGCGGAACATCCAGAAGCAGATCGTGCAGGCGACGGGCCAGGAGCCGACGATCGAAGAACTCGCCGAGAAGGCGGGGATGAGCGCGGTGGAGGTCCGCCGCGTGATGAAGATCTCGCGGCACCCGGTCTCGCTGGACCGCCCGGTGGGCGAGAGCGAGGACTCGTACTTCGGCGACTTCATCGAGGACGACAGCCAGAGCGCGCCGTCGGACGCCGCGGCCCAGGAGATGCTCAAGCAGCGGATCGAGTCGGTGCTCAAGACGCTGACCTACCGCGAGCGCGAGATCATCAAGCTGCGGTACGGCATCGGCGATGGGTACACCTACACGCTCGAGGAAGTCGGCCGGATCTTCAAGGTGACCCGCGAGCGGGTGCGCCAGGTCGAGGCCAAGGCGATCCGCAAGCTGCAGCACCCGGTGCGGGCGCGGAAGCTGCAGGGCTTCGTCGACCGGACGGTGTACAAGGAGGTCCGCGGCGAGACGGCGGAGGCCGGGTCGCGGTAAGGGAAAGTGGTCGCGTGGCCGAGTGGCCGAGTGGTCAAGTGCGGAAGTGCTCGAGTGGACAAGTGCCGGAGTGGAGATCACGCGGATGAAGCCGTCTTCACTTCGTGCCTTCGTGCCTTCGTGCCTTCCCCTCAGTCCCTTTGTCCCTCTGTCCCTCTGTCCCTCTGTCCCTCTCCCTTGATACCTCTCCGCCGCTGAATACGCTTCTCCTCTTTCCCGTTGGGGAGTAGCGTTCCCGGCCGTGTGCCGGGTCCCGATCGGTCGTCAGCACGGGGCAATCACCCCCGGCCATCGGGGAGCCGTTTGCGGCTCAATGCGAGACCAACACCGCTGTCCCGGCGCCCGGCGCTGAAGGGTTGCGCGCGTGTTGGATCTGCTCGCCTCGTTCGCTCCCGCGATCTCGAACCTGCAGTTGCTGGCTCAGGCGGCCGAGCCGTCAACGGCCGCCGCATCGGGCGGGCTCGATCCCAAGTTCTGGGCGTACGCCGGGTTCATCCTGCTGGTGCTGATCTTCCTCGCGCTCGATCTGGGGGTGTTCCACCGCCACGCGCACGTCGTGAAGTTCAAGGAAGCGATGACCTGGTCGGTGATCTGGGTCACGACCGGCGTGCTGTTCTCCGGCTTCGTGTATCTGGCGTACGAGAACCACTGGCTGGGCCTGGGCATCGACACGCCCAAGTACGCGACGCCGGCGGAGATCGAGGCGGCCGCGAGCGCTGAGGGCGGCGATGCGAAGCCGGGGCAGTCGCTGATCATCCGCGGCGAGGTGCGCGGCTTCGAGGCGGCCAAGCAGTACCTGGTCGGCTATGTCGTCGAGAAATCGCTGGCGATGGACAACATCTTCGTCATCGCGATGCTCTTCGGGTTCTTCGCGGTGCCGGCCAAGTATCAGCACCGCGTGCTCTTCTGGGGCATCATCGGCGCGCTGATCATGCGCGGCGCGATGATCGGCCTGGGCGCTGCGGCGATCCTGAAGTATCAGTGGGTGCTGATCATCTTCGGCGTCTTCCTGCTGCTCACCTCGCTCAAGATGGCCCTGATCAACTCGGAGAGCGACCCGTCGAAGAACCCGGTCGTGCGGATCGTGCGCAAGTTCTACCCGGTGACGGACTTCTACGACGGGCAGCGGTTCTTCACCAAGCGCACCCTTGCCCCCACCTACAGCGAGGACCCCGCGACCGGCGAGACAAGGCAGGACCCGCCGCCCGCGGGCACGCTCCGCGCGTCCTACGCCCTCACGCCGCTCTTCCTCGCGCTGATCATGGTCGAGATCACCGACCTGATCTTCGCGGTCGACTCGATTCCGGCCATCTTCGGCATCACGCCCGACCCCTTCATCGTCTTTACCAGCAACATCTTCGCGATCCTGGGGCTGCGGTCGCTCTACTTCTGCCTGGCGGCGCTCATCATGAAGTTCCGGTACCTCAAGCCGGCACTCATTCTGATCCTGTCGTTCGTCGGCGTGAAGCTCCTGCTGCTGTCGATGCCGCCCTACCTCCCCCACCTCTTCAACTGGATGGGTTTCGAGTTTGATGCGTCGAAACCGATCAAGATCGACACCACGATCTCGCTCCTGGTGGTGCTGGGGCTGCTGGGCGGGGCGATCGTCGCCTCGGTCCTGCACCCGGCTAAGCCGGAGGAGGGCGAAGGGGTCCTGCCTCCGACCCCGTGATCGCAACCAACGCACCACCCCGGACCGATCTCCTACGGTTGACCTTCCCGCCCGCTGCGGCCTGAGCGATGATCGAGATCTGGGTCCTCTTTCTGGCGCTGGTGATCCTTCTGGTCGCGATCGACCTCGGGGTGGTGCATCGCCGTGCGCGGGCGATGTCGGCATCGACCTCGCTGCTGTGGGCCTGCACGTGGATCATCGCGGCGATGCTGTTCAACATCGCCGTCCATCATCTCTACGGGACGCACACCGAGGGCGCGGGGCTCCGAGCCGATGGTTCTGTGCGGCTCACGGGCGAGGAGGCTTCGGCCCGGTTCGTGACCGCTTTCATGCTGCAGCTCGCGCTGGGGCTCGAGAGCGTCTTCGTCTTCTCGGCGGTGTTCAGGCACTTCGCCGTTCCGGCGGGGTTCCAGCACCGCGTGCTGTTGATCGGGATCCCTGTGGCGATGATCACCAAGGGGATCATCATCGCCGCGGTGGGCGGGGCGATCGTCGCGGCGGAATGGCCCAAGTACATCATCGCCGGGCTGCTGGTGCTCGCAGCGCTGCGGATGCTGCTGATCCGCCAGGATCTGGCCGAGCCGGACAAGAACCTGCTGATCCGCGTGCTGCGGCGGTTCCTGCCGCAGACCAAGGCGTGGGGCAACCGGCTGATCACGCAGGAGGGCGGGCGGCCGGCGATGACGCCGCTGCTGGTGGCGATGGTGCTGGTCGAGACCGGCGACCTGATCTATTCGCTCGATGCGGTGCCGGCGACCTTCGCGATCGCCTCCGACCCTTTCATCATCTTCTCGGCGAGCGTGTTCGCGACGCTGGTGGTGCGGGCAGCCTACCAGGCGCTGCTGCCGCTCCTGGGCTGGATCCGGTACGTCAAGATCGGCCTCGCGGCGGTGCTGATGTACACGGCGTTCATGATCGCCTCGCCGCTGGCGGAGCGCATCCCCACGGTTGTCTCGCTGATGGTCGTGATCACCGCGGTGAGCATGGGGATCATCGCCGCGGCGTTGTGGGCGCCGCGGGGGGCGATGCCGGCGCACTCGCCGCTGGGGCCCGATGCGGAGCGGCTGGCGCGGGGGACGCTGCGGCAGGCGCGCAAACTGATCGTGCTGGTCGTCGGGATCACGACTGTGGTGGTCGGCGTGCTGATGCTCTTCGGGCCGGGGCCGGGCACGGTGGTGATCCCGCTGGGGCTGGCGGTGCTGGCGACGGAGTTCGCATGGGCGCGGCGGATGCTCTCGAGCTACACGGGGTACGCGAAGAAGATCGCCGGCCGCGCGAACGAGGCGCTGGTGAAGCGGCCGCGACCGATGCTGGTGATCCTGATCGCGCTGGGGACGGCGGCCGCGGCGTGGGCGGCGTTCACCTTCGCGCCGCTGCCACGGGGCGTGCTGCTGGGCATCTTCCTGCCGCTCCTGATCGGGCAGACGGTGTGGGCGGGTCTGACGATCGTGCGGCTGCGGGAGCTGCGGGCCCAGCAGCGGATGCTGGTGCGGCGCGGGGGAGGCGGGGGCGCGGAAACTACGGAGAATTCGGAACCGGGCATCGATGCCGCGCGTGATGCGGCCGACGCAGCCGCGGCGGCCAACAATCCCGCCTGAGCCGCGCACGGTTGGCGCGGCACGAGGAGCGGGTATCCGTGGATGACAGCATTCGCATGGAAGGTGTTCCCTGCCGCGTGTGGGGTACGGAGATCGATGAGCAGTCGATCGCGCAGATGGAGCGGGCGCGGCGTCTGCCGGTGGCGGCGCGGGCAGCGCTGATGCCCGATGCGCATGTGGGGTACGGGCTGCCCATCGGCGGCGTGCTGGCCACGCGCGATGTGGTGATCCCGTACGCGGTAGGCGTCGACATCGCCTGCCGAATGAAGATGACGGTGCTGGATATCCCCGCGGCGGACCTGACCAAGAAGCACCGGCGGGACCAGTTGGCCAAGGCGATCGAGGAGGAGACGCGGTTCGGGATCGGAGCGAAGTTCCAGAAGAAGCGCGAGCACCCGGTGCTGTACGCCGACTGGGACGTCTCGCCGGTCACGAAGTACAACCGCGACAAGGCGGCCGCGCAGCTGGGGACGAGCGGTTCGGGGAATCACTTCGTTGAGTTCGGGCTGCTGACGGTGTTGGAGGGCGCAGCCGACCTGGGCCTGGCCGAGGGCGAGTATGTCGCGCTGCTGTCGCACTCGGGCTCGCGCGGGACGGGCGCGGCGGTGTGCGAGCATTACTCGGACATCGCGATGGGCAAGCACCCGGACCTGCCCAAGGAGGTCAGGCATCTGGCGTGGCTGCACCTGTCGAGCGAGGCGGGGCAGGAGTACTGGAACGCGATGAACCTGATGGGCGAGTACGCCGCGGCCAATCACGCCTGCATTCACGCGGCAATCGCGAAGCACCTTGGCGTCGATGTGATCGCAGGTGTCGAGAACCACCACAACTTCGCGTGGAAGGAAACTCATGTGGTGGACGGCCGCGAAGAAGAACTGATCGTGCACCGCAAGGGTGCAACGCCGGCGGGCGCGGGGGTGCTGGGCGTGATCCCGGGCTCGATGGCGACGCCGGGATTCGTGGTGCGCGGGCGCGGCAACACCGAATCGCTCGCTTCGGCCTCGCACGGCGCGGGTCGGGTGATGTCGCGCAAGAAAGCCAAGGAGTCCTTCCGCCTGCAGCACTTCAAGAGCACGTTCCAGCACCACAACATCACGGTGCTGTCCGCGGGCAACGATGAGGTGCCCTCGGTCTACAAGGACATCCACAGCGTGATGGCTGCGCAGGCGGACCTCGTTGAGACGCTGGCGCGGTTCGACCCCAAGATCGTGAAGATGGCGCCGGAGGGCGAGCGGGCGGAAGACTGACGGCGGTCAGTCCCGCTTGACGACGACCAGGGTGCGGTCGTCGTCGGCGCGGCGGCCGCGGGCGTGGCGCTCGACGCCGGCGCGGATCGCGGCGACGATATCCGCGGCCGGACGTGATCGGTTCGCCGCGACGACCTCGCGGAGCCGCGCGATCCCCCACTGCTCGCCCGCGGGCGAGAAACACTCGTAGATACCGTCGCTCACCGCGAGCAGCGCTTCCCCGGGCGCGAGCGTCACGCGTCGGACCACAGCGCGGTCGAACTCGGGCACGACGCCCAGCGGCGGGAGATCGGCCTCGAACATCTCGATCGAGCCATCGGCGCGGAGGTGGAGCGTCGGGCCCTGGCCCGCGGCGATGAGTTCGACGGGTTCATCGGGGCGGCCGACCGCGGCGATCCACGCGGTGACGAAGCGGCCTTCGGTGAGGTCCAGGCAGAGCTGCGCGTTCATGCTCGCAGCGATCTGTGGGAGGGTGGTGCGGCCCTGGATCGCCATGCGGAACATGGCGCGGACCTGGGTCGCCATCAGGGCGGGGCCGATGCTCTTGAAGCCCACCAGCAGCACGAAGGCCAGGG
>JBDZUZ010000183.1:0-2876 GCA_040255445.1 Planctomycetaceae bacterium
CGCGCCGAAGCGCAACCCAAATCACCACAAGAACCAAAGGACCAACCGCCCCCCGCGCCCAAACCCGCGCCTCATAAACCCGCCCCCTACAACCCCGCCGACTACAGCCGCGCCCACCTCGGCCCCCCACCCCTCGACGGCGTCCACCATGACATCCTCCGCGTCCTCTACCAAACCGGCGCGCGAAAACCCCCGCCCCCGCCCGAACCGCGGCGGATGTCACACAAATACATCGGGTAAGGACCCACCGCTCACCGCGGCATGATCCGCTCACCCACCCGCTCCGCGAGCCCCGCCGCGATCGCATCATCAATCGCCGCCCCGATCGGCTCGCTGATCCGGATCGTCGCGCGCCCAAGCCCCAGCAGCCGCGCGGTCTCCCGCACCAGGTCCTCACGCGGCAGCCCGAATTGCGCCCGCAGCACCCACACCACCGCGTTCCGCAGCTCCACCCGCGGCAGCTCCTCAACCCCGCGCTGGCTCTCCGCCCCCTCGCCCGGAACCCGCACCACCCGCGCATCCGCACTGTCCGCCCCCGCCGGCCAGTACGCATCATCCACCAGCACGATCTCGCCCCGCTCGATCAACCCCGCCGCGACCCGCTCGCACCGCTCGTGGAACCGCGCTGTCATCCGCTGCACACCGAACAACCCCGCCATCCGCTTCGCAACCAGCGCCGGCGTGATCGGCCCCTCCACCCCGACGATCTCAACCAGCGCCCGCTCCGCCCGAGCCAACGCGGCGGGTCCGAAGAAATCAAAACCACGCAGCGACAACGCATCGATCTCCGCCACGCAATACACCGGCGGCCCGCCCGCCACCAACTCCGTCGCCGCAACCGCGCGCACAGCCAGCGAAGCCCGCAGCGGCTCAACGGTCGGAGCCGCTTCAACCGCGGCATCCGCCGCCACATCGCCGCCCCCCGCCGCGGCACGCTCAACCGCCGCCAGCAGCCGCGCTGCCGCGCGAGCCCGATTGATCCGCCACTCCGTCGACCACACCCGCTCCAGCCGCCACCCCAGGTTCCGCAGGACCGCGCCCCGCAGCCGGTCCCGGTCCCGCGCGTTCGCCGCGCCCCGGTACGCCGCGCCATCACACTCGATCCCGATCAGATACGCCCCCGGCTTCCTGGGATCACGCACCGCGAGATCAATGCGGTACCCGCCGCACCCGACATTCGAATCAACCTCCCACCCCGCCTCCACCAGCGCATCGCGCACCGCCGCTTCGAGCCCCGCATCGTGCGCACTCCCCGCCCCAGTCAGATTCGCCTGCGCGATCGCCGCCGGACCCCGCTCCGCGTAATCGAGGAACGTCTTGAAATCACGCACCCCCTGCGCCCGCGTCCGCTTCAGATCGATCTGCTCGCTCCGCAGCGAGGAGAACACCATCAACTGCCGCCGCGCCCGCGTCACCGCGACATTCAACCGCCGCTCCCCGCCCTCCTTGTTGAGTGGCCCGAAGTTCATCGACGGCCGCCCGCTCTGATCGGGCCCGTACCCCACCGAAAAGATGATCACATCCCGCTCATCGCCCTGCACATTCTCGAGGTTCTTGATGAAGACCGGCTCCATCACCGCCTCGGTGAAGAACGTCTCGATCCCCGGGTGCGCACGCCGCGCTGTGTCAAAGAGGTCCTCGATCAGCGTCTGCTGCGCCTGGTTGAAAGTGACCACACCGATCGACCCCGTCGCCCCCGGCGCTTCGAGCATCTCCACCACCGCCGCCACCACCCGCTCCGCCTCGATGCGGTTGGTCCGCGTCCCGCCCCGGTCGTACACACCATCACCGATGTACCGCATCGACACACCCAGCCGCTCCGACCGGTCCTCCGGCGAAGGGAAGGTGTGCAGCTCGTTGTGGTAGTAGTGATGGTTCGAGAAAGCGATCAGCGTTTCGTGCCGGCTGCGGTAGTGCCACTTGAGCCGCATCGCCGGGATGCCCGAGGCGTTGCACTCCTGCAGGATCGACTCCATGTCGTCGACCACCGCTTCATCGGGCTCTTCATCGTCCTCGCCCTCGAGCGTGCTGAAGAAGCTCGTCGGCGGCAGCTGCTTGGAATCGCCGACGACGATCACCTCACGCCCCCGCGCCACCGCGCCGACCGCATCCCACACCGGGATCTGCGAGGCCTCATCGAACACCACCATGTCGAAGGGCGGCAGCCCCGCATCCAGGAACTGCGCCACCGACAGCGGGCTCATCAGGAAGCACGGTTTCAGCCGCGGCAGGAGCGACGGGATCGACTCGATCAACCGCCGCGTCGGCAGGTGCCTCCGCTTCTTCTCCATCTCGCGCCGCAGGATCCCCAGCTCCGACTGCGCTGCGGCCGGCGTCTCCTCATCGGGCCGCCCCGCCGCCAGCCACGAGCACACCACATACCGCGTCAGCGCGATGCAGCGCCGGTCCAGCTCCGCGAACCGCTCGATCGCATCCGCGTGCCCCTCCGCGCTGAAGCCGCGCACCGCGGGCGTCGCATCCGCGACGGCATTGAACCACGCCCGCCCGTACCCACGCTCGAAGGCATCGCCAATCTGCTCGCGCCCGCACCCGCCCGCTTCGTACAACTCGACCGCCGCGGCCAGCCCGCCGACCGCGGCCGCATCCCGAGCGCTCCGCCACCCGCACCAGGCATCCAGCTCCGCGAGCCCGCCGTGCCAGCGAGTGAGCGTGTCTTCGGTCCGCAGCAGCCACTCGGACTCCGCCGAATCACCATCCTCGCAGCGCAGCAGCGCGGCGACCTTCGCCCACGCTTGGTCCCACGCCCCCCGCGCGGCAACCAGTTCCGTGCAGGCGCGACCCAGCGGCGCGGCCGGCGGCGACGCCGCGGCCTGCACCAACCGTTCTCCGAGCCCCGCAGCGCCCCGGTCCGCATC
>JBDZUZ010000183.1:2886-6754 GCA_040255445.1 Planctomycetaceae bacterium
GCGCCGGCCCGCCAGAGGCTCCAGCCGAGCCAGGCGAGGAACGCCGCGCCCGCATATTTCACGAGAACGAAGAGCCCGCCCATGGCGTCCGCGAGGAGCGCGAGGCCGAAAATCGCCGCGAGAATGAAGACCGCATCCGCCGCCGCGATGCACGCGGCGAACTTCTCGCACCAGCCCACCAGCGCGGCAAGCTCGTCCCAGTCCGCCTTGCTGTTCCGCCATCGCATTCCCAGAACCGCCGCGAGATCCGCCCGTCCGGTCAGCTCCGCATCCAGCCGCCGCGCCTCGCGCAGCATCTCCAGATCAGCTCGCAACGTCGCCAGGTCCGGCGCTGCAGCGCGGCAGTACGGCCGCACCGCGCCCTTGATCCCGAACGAAGCGAACCACCGCAGCAGCGCGGGTTTCGCGAGCGCGGTCTCCACCCGCGCCAGCAGCGGCAGCGGATCGAACTGCGCGAATTCCTCCTTGTACCGCCCCATCAGCGTTTTCAGGTGCGCATCACGCTTCCGCCCCGCATCGCACGCTTCCAGCACCTGCCCTCGCAGCGCGGCGGCATCCCGGCCCGTGATCAGCGCCGCCCCCGCGCCCGGGCACTTCGCCAGGAGCGCCGCCGCCGCGGCGAGCGCACGATGAGCCCCGCCCGACAACACACTCGCCCGCGCAGTGCCGCCCACACCACGCACGAACGCAGCGGCCGCCTCGGCCATCGCCGCGAGTGCATCCTGCGAAGCACCGATTACACCAGCCGCTTCATTCCCGAGCCCGAAGCTCCACTCGGTCCGCCCGATCCCGCGGAGCGCGTGCTCACCCGGCGGATCGATCGCCTTGCAAGCCCGCTGCAGGTCCGCAACCAGCGAACGCCACTTCGCCAGCTCACCCGCTGTCACCGCGCCGATGTCGGCGCTGTCGGGCGCGGCCGCCGCACCATCACCCAGCCGGCACAGCCGGCCCAGCACCTGATACAGCGTCTCGCCGCTCGGCCGCGCTGTGTGCATCTGGTCCACATAGTCGTTCAGCTTCCCGCGCAGCCCACCCAGGTCAGAGCACAGGCTCTCCCACTCGGCGGGCGGGGCCAGCCGCTCGGCCTGCAGCGACGCCGCCAGCTGCGCGAGCACCTCCTTCTTGCTCGCCTTGGCAGAGTGCAGCTCCAGGCAGTACGCGCCCAGCCCGTCATCCTCGAGCCGCTTGCGCACGACAGAAAGTGCCGCCATCTTCTCGGCGACGAACAGGACTCGCTTCCCCGCCGCGAGGCTGTCGGCGATGATATTCGCGATCGTCTGGCTCTTGCCCGTCCCGGGTGGGCCTTCGAGGACAAAGGTCCGGGACTCGGCCGCAGCGCGGACCGCGGCGAGCTGCGACGAGTCGGCATCGCGGGTGCAGAGGATGCGCCCGGGCGGCACCGCGGCGTCGAGGTCCTTCGCCGCGGGCAGCGGCTTGGGGTCGAAGAGGTCGCCGGGCCGCTCGACCAGATGATCGACCAGCCGGTTGCTGCGCAGCTTGCCGAGGTTCTCGGTGAGGTCCCGCCACATCAGGAACTTGTTGAAGGAGAAGAGCCCGAGCGCGGATTCCTCGACAACTTCCCAGCGCGCGGCATCGCGGATCGCCTGGCGGAACTTGCGGAGGATCAGGTCGACATCGAGCCCCTGCTCATCCTCGGGCAGCTCATCGAGCCCGCCGGTGTCGATGCCGAACTCGGTGCGGAGCTTCTCGAGCAGCGTGACGTTGGGCCGGAGCGGTTCATCGCTCAGAGAGATCGTGTAGTGGTAGCCCGATCCGGTCGCGGTGCGCTTGAGCGTGACGGGGAGCAGGATGAGCGGCGCCAGCCGCGGATCGTCGGAGGTGGTCGTTTCGTACCAGCGGAGCATGCCCAGCGCCAGGTGCAGGAGATTGGCGCCGGTCTCCTCGATGCTCGCGCGGGCGATGCGGTAGAGATTCAGCAGCTTCGCCTGCGTCTCGGCTTCGGTGCTCGTGCTGTAGAGATGCCCGGCATCGAGCTCGGCCTTGAGGAACTCGGGCGCGGTGTTGGACTTGCTCAGGATGCGCAGGTCGCGGCCCTCGGCCAGCGCATCCTCGACCGCAGCAACCGCCGGTGTGAGCAGACGCACGACGCGGCCGGTCTCGCGGAAGTTGAGCAGCCGGTTGCGCAAGGAGAGATCGAGCAGACGTGTGCGCCAGCGCTCGATGCGGCCCTGTGGCTCGAGCGCTGCAGCTTCGCCGGCCGCGATCGCCTCCGCGCGCTCCGCGAGCGCAATGCGATCGAGCGCGGGACCGGTCTCGGCGGGCGTTGCCAGCCGCGCCACCGCGCCCGGCTCGAGGCCCTCGGCATCGTTGCGGAGCGGGAGCGGGCGGATGCCGCGTTTGCGGCCCGAGCGGATGTCGATGGCACAGAAGTCGGCGCCCGGCCGCTCCATGTGCTGCTTGGCCGCGGCGACCGCCGCGTTGAAGCCCGCGCCCGCATCAGTCAGATGCGTCGATTCGACGGGCACGAACTCGCCGAGCTCGATCAAGTTGCGGATCCGGGCCGGCTCATCGATCGCGGCCTCGGGCAGGTGGGCATCGTGCGTCCACACCGCGGGGATCGCGTGCCCCTGCGGGAGCAGCAGCAGCGGGTGCAGCCCGCACTGCTCCCACATGCTCATCAGCAGGATGGAGAGGTCCAGGCATGTGCCCAGCCGCTCACGCATCAGCCGGTCGACGAGGCGGATGCGCTGGCCCGACGACTCGAAGCTGGCGGGCGGGTTGATGTACCCGATGCCTTGGCGGGCCGCGGCGAGGAAGCAGGCCTCGGCGATCTGCGCAACACGCTGGCGGCTGCCGGACTGGTAGCCGTCGAGCGAGTCGGGCCCGCCGGCCGAGCGGAGCACGCCGCGGGCTTCGCCGAGCAGATCCGCGATGCGTGCGTGGTTGGGCGTGACGAACGCGGCGGTGAGTTCGGGATAGTGACCGACGCCGGGCCACTGGTCGAAGGGGAGCAGATCGATGGGGAAGGGGAAGCGGGCGGTGCGGTCGGCGTGGGTGACGGTCGCGATGATGGTCGATCGCTCCGCCTCGGTGCGGGCGGCGAGGGCGGCGCCCGAGAGGGTGAACGCGGCGGGCGTGACCAGCGCCGGAACCCCGGGCTCGAGCCTGGAGAACCGCGCTTCGAACGGTGCCGCCTCGCCGTTCTCGAGTTCGAGTCGGAGCGTGACGTTCTCGAGCGGCTCGGGGCCGGTCGCGGTCAGCCGGAGCGAATCGACCAACGCGACGCCGTTCTGTTGCATCGCGAAGTTGATGCGGTCGCTGTACTCGGCCTCGACCCTGCACCACGTCTGCGCACCATCCTGCCCCTCCACCACTGGACTCTCAGACATCGCACATCGCCCCGAACGCTCGCCCGACCATCGGGCGGCGGCGGTATTAGATTACTCGGAATCAGCGGAAAGCGGGAATCGGCGGAAAGGGCAATCGGGCCGCGGGCACGTCTCAGACTACCGGCAGCGCCGGATACGGTCAGTCGATCCCGACCCGCTCGCGGAGCACTTCCGCGAGCAGCCCGCACCGCACCCGCTCCCCGCCGCGGTCCTGCAGCGTCAGCACCACGCCATCGTCCGCCAGCTCCGTCGCCCCATCGATCATCGCGAGTACCGACCGCGTGTGGTTGCACAGGATCTCGCGCAGGTACGCCCGCACCGCGTCATCCCCGATTCGCCCTCGCAGCGCGATCCGCATATCGGCCAGAGCGTCAGAGTCGTTCACCGGGGGCGATGTGTCCAGCAAGTCTCGCGTGAACCCATCGGCACGCTGCGCGATGATGCGGGCGAGTTCGTCGAGCAGGGCGGTTTCGGTTGGGTTCAGCATGGGACAGAGGGACAGAGGGACAGAGGGACAG
>JBDZUZ010000016.1:0-36743 GCA_040255445.1 Planctomycetaceae bacterium
GTGAGCCGCGTGCGGAGCGGCACCGTGACGGCCTTGGCCACGTCCACACTGGGAGTCTGTGATGCGATGAATTCAAAGTCCGATGCGGTGACCGCGCGGGAGCGGGTGGCGAGTTCGCGGCGGGCGCGGACCTTGGCATCGTCGAGCAGTTCGGCGTCCTTGCCGCCGGTGGCGGCGACGGGGTTGACAGCGCTGGTGATCCCGAGGGTGGAATCTGAGAAGGACTCGATGGCGGCGACGGGGACGTTGCCGGCGGCGCCGCCGCCGTAGGCGTACGCGCGGGCGATGATGCGGCCCAGGCCGGGGACGGCGGGCGGGATGCGGCCGCGGCGGCCGTCGCCGAAGGTGATGGTTCCGGCCTCTGGGTCGAGTGCGAAGACGCGATCGGTGGGAGACGCGGAGTCGAGATCGGCGGCGGTCCAGGCGACGAGCGGTGAATCGTCCTGCGGGCCTTCCTGGATCTGGAGGTCGAGGGTGCCCTCCTGGATGTTGGTGTTGCGGAGCTGGAAGGTCTGGCCGGATGTGCCGTCGGAGACGCCGAGGATCTCGCCGGTGACGGTGGTGCGGTTGACGACGGGGACGGCGTTGAACGTGGTGATGCGGAGGCGGGGCGAACTCTGGTTGAGTGTGCGCTGCGCGAGCGTGATGCGGAGCCAGCCGGGGAGCTCTTGCAGGTCCTGTGCGAGTGGGTGGAGGATCTGCGGGAGTGTGTCTTCGTTCTCGATCGCATCGGCGCCGGCTTCGAGGCTGTCGCGGATGAGGTCGACATAGTCGGGGAGGAGCGCTGCGCAGTCGCCGGTGGTGGGGAGCGTGCCGATGCGATCGTCGATGATCCCGATCGCCGCGGGTCCGAAGAGGCGGCAGACGGCGACGGGGTCGATTGCCTCATCGCGGAGGTTGGACCACGTGGCGGCGGTCGCGATGTCGGCGGGGATGAAGAAGGAGATCGCGCCCGAGCGCTTGAGCCGGTCGGTGGTGTCGATGACGGGGCCGGCGGCGGTGACGTCAACGGGGTTGCCGTCTTCATCGAGGACGTGGAGCCAGTCGATGTCGGGGGCATCTTCCGCGGCGGGCGCGAGCGGGCCGCAGGTGCACGCGCCTTCCTGGGTCGGCTGCTCGTCGTCGTCGAGCTGGACGGTCAGCGTGACGCGGACGCCGATGAAGCCGGCGGTGGGGGCGGCGTTGAAATTCAGGCCGAGCCAGAGGTAGCCGTGATCGAGGTCTTCGGGGAGGAGGTCGATCGGGTCGGCGGGCATATCGCCGAGTTTGGGTTTCTCGCCGTCCCAGCGGAGGCTGAAGAACTCATTGTGCTCGGGGCTCTCGCCGGCCGCGTCGAGGCGGGGGTCGTCGTTGGGCGCATCACTCGTGCCGTCTTCGAGGAGGAGCAGGTCGGTGAGGAAGGGGTTCTTCGTGGTGGCGAGCGCGGCGATCTCGCAGGGCGTGGTGTCGACGCTCTGCGTGCTCTCGAAGGTGAGGGTCTCGCCCGCGGCGGTGGCTTCGAAGGCGGCGGCGGCGGCGAGTGTGCCGGCGGTTGCGGTGGTGGGGGCATCGAGCAGGAGCGCAACGTACGTGGAGGCGGCCTCGGCGGGTCGGAGGGTGACGCCGAGCAGTTTTAAGAACTCGAGGTGGTTCTTCTCGGGGACGCGGTTGAGGCGGTAGGCGAGTTGTTCGGCGAGGTGCGCGAAGAGCTGGAGGAGCGTGATGCCCGGGTCGCTCTGGTTCCAGTTGGTCCAGTCGGGGGTGTGCTGCGGGATGCGGCGTATCAGTTCCTGGACCGCGCGGTCGTAGGTGAGGTCGTCGAGCTTGGGCGGGGTGATGGGCATCAGGCGCCTCCCTCGGTGAGGAAGAAGGGGAAGACGAGGTTGTGCGCGGTGTTGGTGGCGCGGACGACGTAATCGATGTCGATGAGCGCCACGTTTTCGCGTGAGTCGTCGGCGCGGGCGGTGACGTTCTCGAGCTTGATGCGGGGCTCCCACTCGATGAGGGCTCGGCGGATGCGACGCTCGAGCTCGCGGTGGGTGGCGGCGTTGTTGGGCTCGAAGACGAAGCGGCGGAGTCCGACGCCGAACTCGGGCAGCATGGGGCGCTCGAGCGGTTCGGTGTGGAGGATGAGCTCGATTGCTTGTTCGACGAGGTCTTCGTGGCGCGCGTAGGAGAGCGAGCCGTTCGCGGGGGCGAAGGGGAAGGGGAAGCCGGAACCGAGATGGGCTTTGGTGTGGTTGCGCATCAGATGATCAAGGGTGGTCCCGCCGTGATGCCGGTGGGTGCGACGACGACGGTGTGCGTGTGGGTGCCGTACAGCGAGTTGTCGATGAGGACGAGGCTGCCCTGCGGTGTGCCGGTGGTCTGGAGCTGAATGCCGGCGGGGGCTTCGAGGCGGATGGTGGTGGCGCGGAGCGTGAGCATCGTGGGAGATTCCATCGAGACATCGCCGCCGGCGCTGTTCATAGAGATCGAGGAGCCGGTCGCGGTGCGCATGGTGATGCCGCCGGAGGGCGAGTCATCGAGTTCGATGGAGTTGCCGGCCGCGGTGGTGATCGAGATGCGGCCGCGGCCGGGGGCATCGTCGAGCTCGATCAGGTGGCCGGATTGCGAGCGGAGCGTGACCTTCTCGGCGGCGGCCGAGTCGTCGAAGGTGAGTTCGTGTCCGGAGCGGGAGACGAAGGTGCGGGTGTTGTTGGTGGGGGAGCGGTCGGCGGTGTCGGGGGGCGGGGAGTTGCGGTTCCAGACCGAGCCGAGGATGACGGGGTAGCTGACATCGCCGTGTTCGAAGGCGACGACGACTTCATCGCCGATCTCCGGGAGGAAGTGCATGCCGCGGTTCTCGCCGGCCATGGGGACCATCATGCGTGCGGCGGCGGAGCGTTCGCCGTCGCCCATGGAGAGGTACTCGACGTGGTAGCGGCCGTCGCCGTCGATATCGGTGACGCGGGCGAGCACGACGCCGAAGATGCGGCGTTCGCGGGCCTGCTCGAGTTGCGGTCCCATCAGGGATTCGATCGCGCTCATGTGCTGCTGTCCTGTGGGCGGGGCATGCCGGGCCTTCGCGCGGCGAAGGTGGTGCGGAGGCCTTGTTTGTCGAAGGTGTGCGTGGCCTGGGTGACGTAGTAGAAGCCGTCGAAGGGCTCGCGCAGGCCGCGGATTTCGGTGTAGTTGCCGGGGCGCAGTCGCGGGAGGCCGACGGTGCTGGCCTGGATGGTGAGGAACTTGCGGGCTTCCTGGCGGAGCTTTGTGTCGGCCATGAAGCGGGCGCGCTGCGGATCGGTGTTGGTCTGGTTGGCGATGATGAGGGGGTTGGTGCGGCCGGGGAAGAAGTGGTCGCGGAGCGTGGGGCCGGCGGAGGGTTGCGACTCGAGCGCGGCGTCGTATTGCAGCTCATCGGCGAGGAGTGTGTCGGCGGCGGTGCTGGATTCGCTGACGCGGTCGGGGCGCTCGCGGTCGCGGTGGCGGCCGCGGACCTCGACGGAAGTGGGCTGCTGGACGACCTGGAGCGTTGGTGTGAAGGTGACGAGGGTGCTGTCGCGCTCGATGGTGAGGGTTTCGGAATCGGGGTCGTCGAAGGGGATGCGCGAGCGGGCGGGCTCGAAGTAGAAGCGTTGTTCGGGGATGTCGGCATCCAGATCGGCGAAGGCGATGAAGAGCTCGGCGTCGAGGCGTTCGGCGAGTTTCTTGAGATAGTCGAGGTAGGACTGACCGTCCTGCAGGCCTTCGGCGACGCCCTGGCCGGGCTGCGAGGCCCAGGCGGGGAAAGCGGTGCGCGGGTCTTGTGGCCGGCGGAGCGGGAAGTTCGCGAGCGTGAGAACTTCGCGGACGATGTCGAGCTCGCTGCGCGGCGGGTTGCAGAACTCGACGCGGGAGCGGTGTTTGTCCTTGAGGCGGCTGAGATCGTCCTCGCCGGTGATGGTGAGTTCGCACTTCTCGCCGAAGGTGAAGCGCATGTCGGTGATGGGGCCGGCGATCATGGGGACCCAGCGGTGGGCGCGCTGGGTGGCTTCGCTCTGGGAGCGGTGCTGATCGGGCCAGTAGCGGAGTGAGATGCGGAGGCGCTTGCCGAAGGCGAAGGTCTGGAAGTCGTTGTACTTGTACCGCGGCCAGGCGAGCGTGGTGGAGGAGGAACGGGCGGCGCCGTTGGTGGTGCGCGGGTCGGGGGCGGTGCGCCAGTTGCTCAGGACGACGGTGTACTGGGAGACATCGGTGTGTTCCTGCTTGATCTCGACCTTGCTGATGTCGGCGGCGATGGAGGCATCGACTGGCTCGCCGCGTTCGGGGCCGGCGACGAGCGAATCGCCCAGAAGCTCGAGGCGCACAGCGGGCGCCATGTAGCTGAGGATGGCGGGGCGGGGTGTGGTGGCGAGCGAGGTCATGGGTTGTGTTGCTGTGCGGATATCCGGGGTGGGCTAGAGGCCGCGGCGGCGGCGGAGTTCATCGAGTTCCTGGCGGAGGATTTCGAGAACGATCGGGCGGAGGCGCTCTGTGAGCTCGTCGTCGGAGAGGTCGGCGAGTCTGGATGACGGCGCCGGCGCGGGCGGCGCTTCATCGCGCGGGGCGGCGGGGATGATCTGGGTTGTGACTTCTCCGATGTGGACGGGCATGGGCGCCTCGGCTGTGCTGGTGTTCAGGGCGCGGATGGGATGCGGAGCGTCGCGCCGGTGGCGACGAAGCGCGGGCGGTCGATGTCGTTCTCGGCGGCGATGAGCCGCCACATGGTGGGGTCGCCGTAGGCGTGGAAGGCGATGTGCGGGAGCGTCTCGCCTTCGCGGACGATGTGGATGCGGGTGCGGTCGGGGCTTTGCCGCGCGGTCTCGCGCGACTGCACATCGACCGATTCGTACGACTTGAAGGTGACGGTGAGGCGTGAGCGGAGGACCGCGCCGTTCTGATCAAAGAGCGTCATCTTCTCGACGAGCTGGGTGATGACGCCCTGAAAGGACTCGCGGCCCCAGCTGAAGGTGACGACGGGTGG
This sequence comes from Planctomycetaceae bacterium, assembly GCA_040255445.1. Classification (GTDB taxonomy): domain Bacteria; phylum Planctomycetota; class Phycisphaerae; order Phycisphaerales; family UBA1924; genus JBDZUZ01. The sequence goes on from JBDZUZ010000016.1 coordinate 4,964, forward strand.
GGTGTGCAGCTCGCTGTCGATGCGGACCAGGTCGCGGAGGGCTTCGAGGCGGTCGTGGACATCGGCGCGGGCATCGGTGCCGTCGAGGAGGAGGTCCATCTTGAGGGCGGAGGCCTCGCCGCGGACGAACTGGAGGATGGGTGTGGCGAGGCCGGGCGCGGGGATCTCGGCGTAGTTGGCGCCGCGGGTGATGGTGTAGTCGGTGGGGTTGAAGAGGACCTCGATCGGCGGCGCCCCGTCGAGGGAGATGTTGGTGATGGTGGCTTTGGTGAGCGGCATGGGTGTGGAGGTGGTGGTGTGTGCTGGCTAGAGGCCGATGGCGGCGAGCGTGTCGCCGACGCCGGGGACCATGGCGAGGCCGAGACGTTCGAGACCCTGGTGGGAGATCTCGAGGGTTTCGATGGCGATCTCGCTGGCGCTGGCGTTGAACTTCGGGCCGGTGAGTTTGGATGGGAGCGCGCCGCGGAAGGTCCAGGCGGCGACAGGAGTGCGATCGAGCACGGGCAGCGCGATGGGTAGCGGTGTGTCGCCGCCGGTGGCGCCCGAGGAGTCGGTGAGGACGATCAGGCCCGACTTGCGGATGACGTTGCCGGAGCCGTGGAGCACGGCGTACTGCCAGTCCCAGAGGTCTGGGTTGGGTGTGACGCCGCGTTTGAAGGTGAGCGTGCCGTAGGCGGCGCGGGTGGCGAAGCGGCGGACATCGGTGTTGAGGCCGCCTTCTTCGTAGTCCTCGACCTTGAGCTGCGCATCGAGGCCCTCGACGCTCGCGAAGGTGCCGGTGAGCATGTCGGTGGTGAAGGCGGCCGCGGCGGAGATGGCGCCGAGGATGGGCGATTCTTCGTTCGCCATGAAGACATGGAAGTTGGCGGCGGTGACGGGGTTGATCAGCGGCACCTTTGGCCCCTCCTTTACTCGAGGACCTCGACAATCCCCTCGCTGCGTCCGAGGCGGAAGACGATGAATTCAGCGGGCGCGGCGATAGCGACGCCGACCTCGACGATCAGGCGGCCCATCGCGATCGACTCGGGGGGGTTCACCGAGCTGTCGCAGCGGACGTAGAAGGCGTCCTGCGGGGACTCGCCGCGGAGCGAGCCGTCGCGGAAGAGCGACATGAGCACGTTGAGTGTGATCTGGGTGACCTGCATCCAGAGCGCGGGGGTGTTGGGCTCGAAGACGGTGCGTTCGAGCGCGGCGTGGCAGCGGCGCTCGATGGCGGAGAGGCCGCGGCGGACGGCGAGGTACCTGAGCCAGTGTTCGGTGGAGAGCGTGCGGGCGCCCCAGAGTTCGACGCCGCCGCCGGTGCGGGGGCGCATGGGGTTGACGCTGGGGCGCGGGTTGCCGGATGCATCGCGGTCTGGCGTGTAGAGATTGGCGATGTCGTCATCGGTGATGGGCGAGGTTGTGCCCACGGCGGTGGTGACCGGGACGTTCGCGGGGGAAACAGCGGGGCCGCGGGCGAGGTCGCGGGCGGCGATGATGCCGGCGGCGAAGCCGGTGGGCGGGCGGATGGTCTGGGGAGCGCCGACGACTTCCTGCACGATGAGCCAGGGGGCGTAGAGCGCGGCGACGGAGACTTCATCGGGGTCGCCGATGCCGGTGGTGCTGAGAGCGGTGTGGATGGCATCGCGCCACGCGGCGGAGGCGGCGGCATCGGGGGGTTGGTAGCGGCCGGAGGTGGTGTCAATGGCGAGGGGCGGCGCGAGGAGGAGCAGGGCGCGCCAGCGGTGGGGGATCATGAGGCGGATGAGCGCGAGCTGGGTGTCGAGGACGGCAGGGAGGTCGAAGAGCGGCTCGGCGAGCTCCGGGGCGAGCGCGGCGTCGATCTCGAGGCCGATCGCGGCGTTGCAGGGGCGGAAGCAGGCGTCGGTGGCGGCGGGGGGGAGGGTGAGTGATTCGGGCTCGGAGGCGCGCCGGGCGTAGAGGTCGGGCGCATCGATGACGGCGACCTCGGGCTCGTGGAGGAGCAGAGCGCGGCCGGTGGCGGTTGCGATCGGGTCGGCATCGTCTCCGAGAAGTTGGTCGAGAGCGTGGGACAGGGCTTCGGTGTCGTCGGGCTCGGGGCGGTCGAGGAGGCTGATGTAGCAGCGGGAGCCGCCGCACGCGAAGTAGCCGCGGACGGAGGGGGCGAGGTAGGCGCCGTCCTCGACGGGCGGGCCGAGGCGGAGGATGAACTCGCGCCAGTCGTCGCAGCGGATCAGGCGGTGGTGAGGAATGACGACGGTGCGGAAGGCATCGGCGGCGGTGCGGCGGATCTGGATGTGCGCGAGGAGTTGGTAGGTGTGGGCCGCGGCCTGTGTTGGTGATTCGTCCCACGCATCGAGCGCTGTCTGTTCGATGGCCGCGGCGATGGTGGGCTCATCGGGCGCGGTCTCGCGTCCGGCGGCCGCGGCGGCGCCGGGGACGACGACGATGTTGCGGCGGCGGCGGAGGAGCTTGCGGGCTTCCTCGGCTTCCTCGGCGGGGGTGAGCGGCGCGGGCGGCGCTGGGAGGAGATCGCCCGCATCTTCCTCCCAGTCGGCGTCGACGACGGCGAGTGTGTAGCGGATGGCCTGGCCGATCGCCATCGGGACGGCGGTGTTGTCGTCGGCGAGTTCGAAGATGTCGAAGGCGGGGGCCGCGACGGTGTCGGCGCCTTCACCGAGCCGGCACGCGGCGATCGAGATGAGGAAGCGGTGGCCGGGGCCGGTGGTGGGCGAGGGAGAGAGCGTCGCGGAGACGGCGCGGATGCGCGTGTCGAAGCCGATGAAGCCCGCGATATCGGTGCGGACGATCGGTGTCCGCTGGGCGCGGTTGCGGCGCATGCCGTAGACGCCGGGGACGCGGAGGCTCGCGATCTGGTTATTCGATATCCAGACGGTCATAGGCCAGTTCCACGGTCTCGATGGCGATCTCGTTGCCGGCGGCGCTCAGCGATGGGCCGGTGAGCTTGGTGCACCAGGCGTTGGTGAGCTTCCACTTGAAGACGCTTTCGTGCTGGTCGTTCTGGAGCTCGACGACGACATTGCGGGTGGCGGGGAAGGAGGAGCCGCCATCGCGGACTTCCTTGCGCCACTCCCAGAGGTAGAGACTGCCGGTGATGCCGCGTTTGAGCGTGACATTCGGGTACTTCTCGAGGCCCGGGAGCTTGCGGACGGTGTTGACGCGGTCGGCGCCCTCGCGGTACTCGACGGGCGTGTTCTCGCTGTCGAGGCCGGACACATCCTGGAAGGCGGCGATGGTGTCGCCGTCGATGCTGACGATGAAGTTGAAGGCCCCGTACGGGTTTCCGTTTTCGCGGGTGACTGCCATGACGATCCTCTCTCAGTCCGCGGCGGGGCCGCGGGCGTGTGGTGCGTGTGGTCTCATCAGGTGGTCGCGAAGCCGCTGAGCTGCTCGATGCGGAAGATGACGAACTCGGCGGGGCGGACGATCGCGACGCCGATCTCGCAGATGAGGCGGCCGTTGAGGATGTCGTCTTCGGACATGGTGCTCTCATCGCAGCGGACGTAGAAGGCGTCTTCGGGCTTACGGCCGAAGAGAGCGCCATCGCGCCACTGTGTGGTGAGGAACGCGCTGATGCTGTCGACGACGCGGCTCCAGGTGGGCGGCGAGTTGGGCTCGAACACGACCCATTGCGTGCCGCGGTCGATCGAGGCGGAGAGGAAGATCATGGTGCGGCGGACGTTGACGTACTTGAAGTCCGGATCGCTGGAGAGGGTGCGGGCGCCCCAGATGCGGATGCCGCGGCCCTCGAAGCGGCGGATGACGTTGACGCCGCGGGGGTTGAGGATGTCCTGCTCGCCGGTGGTGGTGTAGGCGGCGAGGCCGGTGGCGATGCGGACGGTCTCGTTGGCGGGGGCCTTGTGCACGCCGCGTTCGTTGTCGACGCGGGCGCAGACGCCCATGACGAATCCGCTGGGCGGGAGCTGGACGACCGCATCGTTGTTCTTCACCTCGACCCAGGGGAAGTAGTACCCGGCGAAGGAGGAGTCGTAGAGGTTGCGGTGGGCGAGGACGCCGTTGACGACGCTGGTGGGGTCGAGGGCGCGCTGCGCATCGAGCACGGCGAAGCGGTAGCGCATGCGTTCGCACTGGGCGATGAGCGCGTTCTGCACGACGTCTTCGGTGCGGCCGGGGGCGGCGATGAGGCGGATGTCATCGACATTCGCGAGAGCCTGGATGCCGGTGCGGTTGCCGGGGCCGCCGTCGACGCCCTCGATATCAGCGGTGCCGGGCGGGGTGCCGTTGCCGCCGCCGGTGAGCGCGAGACGCGCTCCGTTCTCGGTCATCGGCTGGTTGCTGAGGTCGGGCGGGTTTTCATCGTTGCCGCCGGCGGCCCAGGGTGGCTGGACCCATACAAGGCGGGAGCGGTTGTTGATGATGGTGGCGTAATGGCGGCGGCGGATGCGCGGATCGGGGTCGCTGTTCCAGGAGAGGCCGCCGAAGGACTCGGTGGCGCCTGTCGCGGCGTCGTCGATGACGATCTGGAACTCGAGTGTGCGCACGGTGCCGGCTGTCGTGGTGGCGTTGGCGAGGGCGCCGTCGAGGCGGATGGTGGCGCCGGGGCCGATCTCCTCGACGACGAACTGCTCGCGGGTGGCGCCGGTGCCGTCGCTGTCGATCTCGACGAGGGCGCCCAGGTAGAACGAGCTGGTGGAGCGGACGGCGAGCCGGTCGCCGCCGGCCGCGGCGGCCTGGGTGATGTCGACCGGTGCGCGGTCTTCGCAGAGGATGGTGACGCCCAGCGAATCGCCCCAGAGGCCGGGGCTGCGGGCGTGGAAGATCGGGCCATCGTCGGCGGAAGTCGTGGTGCCGGTGGCGCGGATGAAGCAGTCGCCGGGTTGGAAGTCGGAGCCGGCGGGGAGGGCCGCGCCGAGGTCGAGGCTCATGGCGCGGGTGTCGACGGCGTTGACGGCGAGGTTTCCGGCGAGGGTCGTGCCATCGAGGGCGACGATGTCGACGGGCGCGGCTGCGAGGCCGCGGACCGAGTTGAGGAAGAGGACCGTGTCGTTCTCGCGGGCGCGGCGCGTGAGGCGGAAGACGACGCCGGTGTCGGCGGGCGCGGATGATGCGGTGTCGCCGGTGCGGCGGACGCGGGCGATGTACGCGCGCTTGCCGCCGTTATCGAAGAACGCGCGGACGGAATGGCCGAGGTAACCGAAGTTGACTGGGTCATCGGTGGGGCGGCCGAAGAGCCTGATGTACTGCGCGAAGCTGGTCACAAGCGGGGGCGAGAGATCCGGCGGGAGTTCGAACGTCTGGCCGGCGATGATGTTGAGCGTAAAAGGGTCGTAGCCCGGCACCGGCCCGCGCTCGCTCTCACCGACAAAGCCGGCAGTGCTGGTGCTGACGCCTTCGATCGCCTTGATCCGTGCGGGGACTTCCTCGATGTACACGCCCGGTGACAGGTATTCCGGCATGGTGGTGTCCCCTCTCGTGGCTTGAGGTCAGAAGGCCCGGATGCGGGCCGAGGTGGTTTTTCCGTGGTCGAACAGGACGCGGGTGGTGTCGGCGCCCGGGTAGGGCTCGACGTCGATGGTGGCGAAGGCGGGGCCGCCGATGGGGCGGACCGCGATGCCGAGGCTGGGCTCGGCGGGCGCGGTGGTTGGCCGCTTCAACTGCGGGAGGCGGCAAGCGAAGAAGCCGGTGTCGGTGGTGCGTGTGAAGATCGCGCTGGCCGGGAGTGTGGCATCGGGGAAGACGGCGACTTCGACGCCGGGGCGCGGCACACCGGCGTTGTCACGGATCACGCCGCGGATCGTGGTCTGCCCGGCGGGGGCGCGGTAGAGCGGCGTTGGGAAGGCCTCGACCTCGATGAGGTACGCGGCGAGTCGATCCGCGGGCGTCGCGTTGGCGGGCGGAGCCGGGATGGGTAGCGTGAGGTCGATCGGCGAGGGGACGAAGTAGCGCGCTGTGTTGGGATCGCGCGGCGCAACGGTGACTTCGAGCGGCACGGGGATCGCGGGGAAGCGTGGCGGGCGCGGATCGCCGAAGACCACCGCGGCGTGCCAGTCGATGTCGGGGTCGGCGTTGGAGACCAGGAAGCGGTAGGTGCGGTCGGCCGCGGCGTGCGCTGTCCACTCCAGATCGTCGATGGTGACGAGCATCGGGTCGGGGATCGCGGGGCGGGCGAAGAGCGGTGGGGGAGTCGAGGTTGTGTCGAAGGGGTCCACGAAGCGGAACGCGACGGCGAGCGTGTGGCGGCAGAGTTCCTCGCCCTCGGGCGGGAGCCAGGTGTTCAGCGTCGTGGCTCCGATACGGCTCATGGGTGGGAGCCTCCGATGAAGGCGGCATCGACGATGGGCGCGGCGGCGGTCGAGTCGGTGGGCTCGATGCCGACGACCTGCACGCGGTAGGGGACGGAGAGGCGGTAGGGCATCTCGGCGCTGTCCCAGACGCGGTAGAGCTCCTCGGTTGCGAGTGTCTCGAGCTGGATCTGGATCGAATCGCCGGGGTCCCACGCCGCGGGCCGCGATGCAGCGCCGATCAGGTCAGCGCTTCCGACCTCGCCGCGGTCGTAGAGCGCCTGCGCGATGAGGCCCGCGAGTGCGAGCGTCGTGTTGACATCCGCCGACCACGGCGTGACGAGGTAGTGGAGGATGATGGGGAGCTGCGGGCGGCCGAGCGAGCCATCGGGCATGATGCGGCGCGGGCCGTTGCGTTTGGCGCCGTCGGCGGCGATGCGGTAGAGCCAGATGGTGATTTCTGCCGGGGCCGGGGGCGTGGGCGGGAGGCCTTCGAAGTCATCGGGCTGCGCGAGCGACACCGCGGGCCGGCCCGGCCCCGGCCCGAACTCACGCTCCACAGCGCGGTCGAGTATCGCGAGCAGAGTCTCGCTGGTGTCCTCAATGACTGTGTGCCCCAACCCAGTTCCCCTCTGGGAGCCGGGTATACGAGGAGTCGTATCGCCCAGTCAACGCAAAATGCCCAGATTGAGTTGCGCGAGGTGTCTCACGCGGCGCATGGTGGTGTGCTGTTCTGCATGCAGAATGTCAACGCGCACCGGACGGTGTGCGAACGCGTTGTGAAATGATGTGTTCCGGTTGGGCGCGCTGTGCGTGCCGGATTGCAGGGCGGTCTTCGGATGACGATCTGGCTGTCCGCGCCTAGCGCGATCGGTCGCGTGAGTCGGCATCGGGCTGGTGCAGCCCGGCCCACGTCAGACCAAAGCGGGCGAGGTACTTGCGCAGGCGATCGGCATCATTGACGCTCGATCTACGCTGACGCGATGCCGAGAAGAGTTCGCGGCCAGCTTCGGAGAGCGATGATGCCGCGCGGCAGATCCGCACGACCTCTTCCAACTGCACGCGGTCGAAGGGGTCGATGGCGGTCAGATTCGCAGCGGAGAGGAGCGCGGCGAGCGGGCTTTCGGCCCGCGGATCGATCGCGCGGCGCGGCGTAGCTTCGGAGGCATCAACGGTCGCATGCCGGGTGGCCGTGAGTCGTGTGATCTCGGCGTCGACGACATCGGTCGAGATCCGGCCGGCGGGGGCGAGGGTTGCCATACGGGTGATGGAGGCGGCCAGGTCGCGGAAGTTGCCGCGCCACGCCGCGGCGGGCGATGTGGCGAAGGCGAGGTAACGGTCGCGGGCTTCGCGGCTGAAGCGGACGAGGCGGCCGCTGCGGGCGGCGAAGCGTTCGAGCTCGAAGTCGACGTTGGGCTCGATGTCCTCGGGGCGTTCGCGGAGGGGCGGGAGGGTGAAGGTCCAAAGGTCGATGCGGGCGAGGAGGTCCTCGCGGAACGAGCCCTCGGCGACGCGGGCGCGGAGGTCGCGGTTGGTGCCGGCGATGAGCTGGAATTCGCTGGAGACTTCGTCATCGGAGCCCATGGGGAGGAAGCGCTTCTCTTCGAGGGCGCGGAGGAGCATGGCCTGTTCATCGAGGCCGAGCTCGCCGATCTCGTCGAGGAAGAGGACGCCGCGGTCGGCGGAGCGGAGGAGTCCGGGGCGCTGTGTGGCGGCGCCGGTGAAGGCGCCTTTCTTGTGTCCGAAGAGGGTGGACATGGCGGTATCGCCGCGAAGTGTGGCGCAGTTGACATCGATGAAGGGGCCGGTGACCTGGCGGCTGTGGTGCTTGAGTTCGTAGGTGCGGCGGGCGAGCTGGCTCTTGCCGGCGCCGGTGGGTCCCATGAGGAGGATGGGGTCGGTGGAGTGCGCGGCGACGTGCTCGAGCTCATCGATGAGGCGGTTGAAGGCGGGGTTGCGGGTGCTGATGCCGGACTTGAGCCCGGCGATGCGGTCCTTCTGCTCGCGCTCGAAGCGCATGGCGATCGAGTCGTAGCGGGAGAGATCCAGGTCGATGATGCGGACCTCGCCGGCGGGGTCGGGCGGGCGATACCTAGGGCCGGACTGGAGGAGGCGGCCGGGGAGGTGGCGCGATTCGGTGAGGAGGAAGAGGCAGATCTGGGCAACGTGTGTGCCGGTGGTGATGTGGATCAGGTAGTCCTCATCGTCGGTGGCGAAGGGGTAGGCGCGGGCGAAGTCGTGGAGCGCGGCGTAGACGGACTGGAAGTCCCAGGGATCGGCGACATCGAAGACGTGGTGCCGGACGGTGGTCTCGGGCGAGATGGTGGCGATGTCGTAGGTGATGCGGTCGCGGAGGCCGATGGCACGGGGCGGGTGGAGGAGTTCGAAGCGCGAGACGACGAGCTCGGGCTGCTGGCAGACACAGACCGTGGGGCGCCAGTGCGACCAGCGGTCCTGGTTCTTGCCGACATCCAGGGTGGTGCCGAGGAGTCCGATGACGACGATGGGCTTGGGGGTAGACACGATATCAGAGTATCAGATAGGCGATACGTCTGTATCAGTCCGGATGAGGGGGGCGGGGCCGAAGCGGCGTTCTGAGGCCGGGAGGGGCGTTTGGAGGTTTGGCACGGGGCTCGCAATAGGGGGAGAGCCGCCGCGGAGGTCGGGGCGGATGCGAGGTGTCGAATGGCAAACAAGTCACTCTTCAAGACGATCGCCGGGGCGATGCTGCCGCGGACGGATGCTGTGAATGAGGCGGGCGGGGTCGCATATGCGATGACGCCCGAGCAGGCGCTGGCGCAGTACGCGGCGACGGGTTGCCTGAACGGGACGTACTACGCATCGGCGGCGCAGCAGCTTGATGCGGTGCTCGCCGCGGCGGCGCAGGTGGAGCCGGCGTACATCGCGCAGGTCGCGGTGTATGCGCGGGAGCGGGGGGCGATGAAGGATCTGCCGGCGCTCTTGTGCGCTGTGCTGACAGCGCGCGATGGCGAGATGCTGGCGCGGGTCTTCGGGCGGGTGATCGATTCGCCCAAGATGCTGCGGAACTTCGTGCAGATCGTGCGGTCGGGCGCTGTGGGGCGGAAGAGCCTGGGCTCGCGGCCGAAGCGGCTGGTGCGGGAGTGGCTGGCAGCGCGGTCGGATGAACAGATCTTCTTCGCGATGGTGGGGAATGCACCGTCGCTGGCGGATGTGATCAAGATGGTACACCCTCGGCCGGCAACGGAATCGCGGCGGGCGCTGTACGCCTACATCATCGGCCGGCCGTACGAGGCCGAGCACCTGCCGGCGATCGTGGCGGAGTACGAGGCTTTCAAGGCGGGGCTGCTTTGGGGTTGATTCTGGCGGGCCGTGTGACGCCCGTGGAGGTGTGTGATGGTTGCGACGACGAATGTTGATGAGGCGGCGGGGTCGGCGGACCGGCCGATTCCGGATGTGCCGATGGCGCTGCTCACGAGCCTTGAGCTGCGGCCGGAGCACTGGGCGGCGATCGCGCGGAACGCGACGTGGCAGACGACGCGGATGAATCTGAATACGTTTCAGCGGCACGGTGTCTTCGAGGATGCGGAGACGGTGGCGATGATCACCGCGCGGCTCGCGGACCCGGCGCAGGTCGCGTGGGCGAAGGCGCTGCCGTATCAGCTGATGATGGCGTACACCGCGGCGGGTTCGGCTCCCAGGGAGATCCAGGAAGCGCTGCAGACGGCGATGGAGATCGCGACGCGGAATGTGCCGGAGGTTGCCGGGAAGCTGTGGATCTTCCCCGATGTGTCGGGGTCGATGCACTCGCCGGTGACCGGGCACCGGCCGGGCTCGACGACGGCGGTGCGGTGCATCGATGTGGCAGCGCTGATCGCGGCGAGCCTGCTGCGGCGGAACCCTTCCGCGGAGGTGGTGCCGTTCTCGACGGACGTGTGCGCAGCGAGGCTCAATCCGCGGGACTCGGTGATGACCAACGCGAAGGTGCTGTCGTCGCTCCCCTCGGGCGGGACGGATTGTGCAGCGCCGCTGCGGTGGATGAACAAGCGGAAGGAGGTCGGCGACCTGGTGATCTTCATCTCGGACAACGAATCTTGGATCGGTTCGCAGAGCTTCCGGATGGAGCTGGGCACGCCGGTGATGCGCGAGTGGGCCGAGTTCAAGCGGCGGAGCCCGCAGGCGAAGATGGTGTGCATCGATCTGCAGCCGTACGCGACGACGCAGGCGGTGGAGCGGCCGGACATCCTGAATGTCGGGGGCTTCTCGGATGCGGTGTTCGACCTGGTCGCGACGTTTGCTTCGGGCCAGGAGAGCCGGAACTGGGTCGAGACGATCAAGTCGATCGAGCTGTGGCCGGGGTCCTCGGGTGAAGCGTGAGAGAGGTTCTCGATCGTCGGGTCGCGGCGGATGCGGACAGGACTACATCAAGCTGGGTCTTGCCGAACCTCGCCGCCGCGGCCCGTTCTCTGGCTGGTGTTGGATCGATGGATTGACGGATGGAGCGTTTCTGACTGATCTCGGCGAATGCCTGTGGGACTACATGGTGAATGCGGGTTCGAATCCCGCCCGGCGGGTGACCGTCGGTCGCTCAACTGGAAAGTTGCGCAGCTCGGCGCAAGCTGAGTTTCAGGTCTCACACCAACCTCGTCGCCGGGGTTCTTGAAGTGCCGCCGCGGACGCTGAAGGGCGCCGCGGCGGGTTGTCGCGAATGCCGATGGGACTACAGGCTTGGGTCCTCCTGGTCGCGGGTTCGATTCCCGCCGGCCTCGCTTGCTTGGCGTGGGGCCGTAGCTCAGTGGTAGAGCGGGTAAACGTCTCGTCATTCTCGTCGCGGCAATTTGTCTTGTGGATGGGTCTTGTGGATCGGTCTTGTGGATGGCTCTTGTGGACGGCTCTCTGAACGGAAGTGTGATCATGGAAAGCAACACGGCGGGTCCTGGAGTAGCGGGTGCGGGTGCGGCGGTCGCGGAGGAGCAGCGGAACGCTGTGCTCGCGACCGGCGAGGCAACGGGGATCATCCCGGTCAAGGGCGGGGCGCTCACGCCGATCACGGTGATCGCGACGGACACGATCCGCGCCGGGTTCGACAAGTTCTGCATCCAGCAGGCGATCAACTCACGGTGCGCTCCGGGCGTGACGGATCTTGTGCTCAACCCCGATGCGCACTCGGGGTACGGCGCGCCGGTCGGCAGCGTGCTGGTATCGCCTACGCACATCTACCCGGGCCCGGTCGGCGTCGACATCAAGTGCTCGATGAGCCTGCTGCAGCTCGATCTGCCGGAGGATGCGGTGGCGGACCGGGCTACGCGGCGGGCGCTGATCAACGCGATCCTGGAGCGGACCCCAACGGGGCCCGGCCGCGGCCAGCGGCAGGCGCGCAAGGGGCGGTATGTGGATGCGACCCTGGGGCGCAAGGTGGTGACGCAGGGCGGCTCGGCGGAGGTGTGCGCGGAGCTGGGGATCCCGGCGGCGTGGGCGCAGCGGTGCGAGGACTGGCGGCACCTGGGCCACGACGACACGGATACCGCGCTGCTGGAGCGGCTGGACCGCACGATGACGCAACCGGCGGACCACGAGGTCTTCGGGACCAAGATGCGGCAGCTGGGTTCGTACGGCGGCGGCAACCACTTCGGTGAGTGCGAGGTTGTGCGGGTGCGAGAGGATGATGAAGCGCGGTCGGCCGCGGCGGCGTTCGGGCTGCGCGATGGGCACATCGCGTTTCTATCGCACTGCGGCAGCCGCGGCTGGGGCGCGCTGCTGGCGGACCGGCAGTTCAAGGCGATGCGCCGCCACTTCGAGGTGTGGGGTATCCCGCTGCCGGGCAACGACCGGCACCTGGTGCACGCGCCGCTGGGGACGCCGGAGGCCGATGCGTACCTGAACGACATGGCGCTGGGCGCGAACTTCGCGACGGTGAACCACCTCTTGATCAACGCGCTGGTGCTGGAGGCGTTCCAGGAGGTGATGCCCGGTGTTCGGGGCGAGCTGGTGTACCTGATCAGCCACAACATCGCGCGGAAGGAGATCGTTGACAACAAGCCCGCGTGGGTGCACCGCAAGGGGGCGACGCGGGCGTTCCCGGCGGGTCATCACGCGCTGCAGGGGACGGCGTTCTATGACACCGGTCACCCGATCCTGCTGCCGGGCAACCCGCGGGACGGGTCGAGCGTGATGGTGGCGAAGGCGGGGGCTGCGCTCTCGCGGTACAGCGTGAACCACGGTGCGGGCCGGCGCATGAGCCGGACCGCGGCGACCAAGACGCTGGACCAGCAGGCGGTCAACGAGTCGTTCGATGCGGAAGACATCCTCTTCAACGGGCGGAACTACCCGATCGATGAAGCGCCGGGCGCGTACAAGGATTTCAATGAGGTACTCTCCAGCGTCGAGAAGGCGGGCCTGGCGGCGGAGGTGGCGCGGCTGCGGGCGCGGTTTGTGATCAAGGATGGGGATAAGGCGGATGACTGATGCGAGCGGGGCGGGGGGCGCGGATCGTTTCGCCGCGTCTCCCGCGGCCGCGGTGATCAGAGTGTCGGTCGGACCACTACAGGCGGGGTGTTCAACATGCTTCACATCGACGGTTCACAAGGCGAGGGCGGGGGGCAGATGGTGCGGTCGAGCCTCGCGCTCGCCGCGGCGACTGGTCAGCCGTTCACGATCACGAACATCCGGGCGAACCGGTCGAAGCCGGGTCTGATGCGGCAGCACGCCGCGGCGGTGTCGGCGGTCGCGGCGGTGTGCAGCGCGCGGGTGCAGGGTGGGCACGCGGGGTCGAGCGAATTGGTGTTCGAGCCCGGCGCTGTGCGGGGCGGGACGCACCGCGTGAGTGTTGGCAGCGCGGGGAGCACGCTCCTGGTGCTGCAGGCGGTGCTGCCGGTTCTCATGTTCGCCGATGGGCCCAGCGTGGTGACGATCGAGGGGGGCACGCATGTGGCGTGGGCGCCGCCGTTTGATTACATCGAGCGGGTGGTGGCGCCGGTGCTGATGCGGCTGGGCGGGCGGATCGCACTGACGCTGGAGCGGCCCGGGTTCTATCCCGCCGGCGGCGGGCGGATCCGTGTCGAGGTCGAGCCGGTGGGGACGCCGCGGCCGGTGGCTCTGCTGGAGCGCGGCGAGATCCGCACGCGGCGGGCATCGGTCCTGCTCTCTGGGTTGCATCGCTCGATTGGCGAGCGGCAGCTCGAACGGGTGCGCGAGAAGCTGGGGTGGGAGAGCGATCACACGTGCTACGCGCAGGTGCAGGCGCACAGCGCGGGGACGATGCTGTCGCTCGAGGTCGGGTCGGAGGGGATCACGGAGCTGTTCTGCGCGCTGGGTGAGCGGGGGAAGTCGGGCGAGCTGGTTGCGGATGAGGCGATCGAGGCTGCACGCGCGTACCTGGCGTGGGGCGTGCCGGTGGGGGAGCACCTGGCGGATCAGTTGATGGTGCCGTTTGCGCTGGCGGCGCAGCGCGGGGCGGCGTGCTCGTTTGCCACGGGGCGGCTGTCGCTGCACGCGACGACGAACACGGAGATCATCGGGCGGTTCCTGCCGGGTGTGTGTGCTGCGCGGGAGACGGGTGAGGGGCGGAATGTGGTGTGGTCGGCGGGGGTGGGGTCGGGGGCGCTGCGTGCGGAGACCCGGGCAGGGGCGTGAGCGGTCGGCGCTTCGTGCCGCGGCTACATTCAGGCACGCCGTGAGAACGGCTCCGGCCGCCCGGCGGGGCCGGACGACCGCGGCGGGAGGCCTGAGCATGCGTGTATCTGTGATCATGGTGGCGATGTGCGCGGCGGCTGGCGGTTCGATCGCGTCCGCGGCGAGTTGGGCGCATGCCCGGGCGCATCGGTTCGATGATGGCGCGGCGGTGGGCGAGCCCGCGTGGCCGGTCGGGCCGTGGATGAAGCTCGCGACCGAGCCATATCCGGGCAAGCAGGACGACATCGTGTTCGTGAGCGATGAGGTCGGTTTCTATGGGAACGGCAAGGGGCTGATCTACAAGACGGTTGACGGCGGCGAGACGTGGGCGAAAGTGTTCGAGAAGTCGGGGACGTTCGTGCGGTGCCTGGGGTTTGTGGATGAGAAGCTCGGCTTCGCGGGGAACATCGGGCCGGGGTACTTTCCGGGCGTGACGGATGAGACGATCCTGTACCGCACGCGCGATGGGGGCGAGACGTGGGAGGCGGTCGAGAACCTCGATGTGCCCGGGCTGGTGAGGCTGTGCGCGATCGAGGTGTCGCGGTTCCCGTTCATCAACGCGGGCGTGATGGATCACAAGACGCTGATCGCTGCGGGAGGGCGGGTCGGCGGGCCGGCGTTCCTGGTGCTGTCGGATGATCTGGGCGAGACGTGGCGCGGCATCGATCTTCGGCCGCACGGCGCGATGGTGCTCGATGTGCACTTCTTCACCGACAAGATCGGGCTGGTGGCGACGTCGACCTCGACAGATGTTCAGGAGTCGCGGGCTCGGATCATCCGCACCGAGGACGGCGGCGCGACATGGACGACGGTGTACGAATCGACGCGGCCGTTCGAACTGACGTGGAAGATGTCCTTCCCGACGCGCGACGTTGGGTACTGCACGATCCAGAGCTACAACCCGGATCCCGCAGCCTCGCAGCGCTTTGTCGCGAAGACGACCGATGGCGGGCGGACCTGGGCCGAGCTGCCGCTGACGGACAACCACGGTGTGCGTGAGTTCGGCATCGGGTTCATCGATGCAGATGTCGGCTTCGTGGGCGCAGCGCCGCACGGGTTCGCGACCACCGACGGCGGCGCTACGTGGGAGCGGGTCGACTTCGGCAACGCGGTGAACAAGATCCGCATCCTGCGCCATGATGACGATGGGGACGGGAAGGTCGATCGGGTGCGGGCGTTCGGAATCGGGGTGCATGTGTTCCGGTTGGATGCGAAGCCCGCCGCGGCGGGCGGGGACACGGCGGTGCCCTGAGGGGGTTGTGACAGGAGGACTTCCGCTCCGCGTGTCCGATAGCGCGGCGGACGGGTTTCCCAGTTTCGCCAGCCGGATCAGGTGGGTCACCGGCCGCGGGGACTCGGTGGGTCCGGATGCGCGGGGCTGGCGATTTCATGTGGGCGCGGTATGGTGCGGGGGCATTCGGCCCTTCCGTGATCCGTTGCGGGGCATCTGTGAACACCGACCGATACCAGAAGATCACGACGATCCTGCGCGAGGCGCTGGCGCTGCCCGAGCCCGAGCGTGCGGCGTTCATTGATGAACGCTGCGGCGGCGATCTCGAGCTGCGCGATCAGGTGCGGGCGCATCTGGCGGGGCAGGATCAGCGGACGATCGCGCCGGGTGCAACACCGTTTAATGGTGACGCCGTAAGCGGCGAGCGGGGCGAGGAGCCTGGCGGGCGAAGCAATGAGCCCGGCGCGGACCGCACCTATCCGGATTACGCAGCGCTCTTCGAGACACCGCCGGCGGATGGGCTCAGCCGACACGCTGTGGACTCCGAGTCCGCGGCGGATGATGCGGAGCGCATCGCCAGCCGACGGGGCGCGCTCTTCCCGACCGCGGCGCCGACGCTCGCGGGGCGGCGGCTGGCCAAGTACGACATTCTGGAGGTGCTGGGCGAGGGCGGGATGGGGATGGTGTACCTGGCGCGGCAGGCGAACCCCAGCCGCACGGTGGCGCTCAAGGTCATCCGCCCCGGGCTGCTCACGCCGCGGCTGCTTCGGCGGTTCGAGCACGAATCGCACGTGCTGGGATTGCTGCAGCACCCGGGGATTGCGCAGATTTATGAAGCGGGTGCGGCGGATGCGGGGTCGGGCCTGCAGCCGTTCTTCGCGATGGAGTATGTCAAGGGCCTGCCACTGACGGACTACGCGGACAGCAAGGGCCTCGATGTCGAGCGGCGGCTGGAGTTGTTCGTGCGGGTGTGCGAGGCGGTGCATCACGCGCACCAGAAGGGCGTGATTCACCGCGACCTCAAGCCGGGCAACATTCTCGTTGTTGAGGATGCGGCGATCGGGCGAGCGCAGCCGAAGGTGCTGGACTTTGGTGTAGCCCGGGCGACGGATCAGGACCTGGCCTCGGCGACGATGCAGACCGATGCCGGGCAGCTGGTGGGCACGATCCCGTACATGAGCCCGGAGCAGGTGAGTGGCCGGCCGGGGGATATGGACACACGCTCGGATGTGTACGCGCTTGGCGTGATTCTGTATGAGCTGCTCAGCGGGAAGTTGCCGTACGAGGTAACGCAGAAGACGATCCCCGAGGCGGTACGGATCATCGGGCTTGAGGAACCGACCCCGCTCGGCCTGGCGAACCGCACGCTCAAGGGCGACCTGCAGACGATCGCGGCCAAGGCGCTCGAGAAGGACAAGGAGCGGCGGTATCAGTCGGCGCACGAGCTCTCGCTCGATGTCGGGCGGTACCTGCGGGACGAGCCGATCTCGGCGCGGCCGCCGAGTTCGTGGTACCAGTTCACCAAGTTCGCCGCGCGGAACCGTGCGCTGGTGGGCGGTGTCGCCGCGGCCTTCCTGCTGCTGTGTCTGGGGATCGCGGGGACGGCGTGGCAGGCGGCGGAGGCGACGGCGGGGCGCGAACTGGCTGAGGAACAGGGCCGCATCGCGCGGGAGGCCGAGCGGCGGGCCCGCGATGACAGCGAGACGGCCCAGCGCATCAACAACTTCCTGATCGGGATGCTGGGCGCGCTCAACCCGGAGGAAGCGCAGGGTGAGATCCCGACGCTGCAAGAGCTGATCGACCGGGCCGCGGCGGATATCGGCGATCAGTTCGCGGACCGGCCGGCGGTCGAGATCGGCATCCGCGAGACGCTCGGGCACACCTACATGAGCCTGTCGCTCTTCGAGGATGCGATGGCGCAGTACAACGCGATCCTCGATGTGTGCCGGCGGGAGTGGGGGGGCAGCGACCGCCAGACGCTCAACGCGCGACGGAATGTGGTTGGCGCTCTCTCCGAGATGGGGCGGTACGACGAGTCCGAGCCGATGGCCCGGGAGGTGATCGCCGGTCTCGAATCCGCGTTCGGTCCCGACGATGCTGATGCGGCGAGCGCGAGGATGGAACTGGCCAGAATCCTGCAGGAAACCGGCCGCATGGCCGAGGCCGAGCCGCTCTTCCGCGAGTCGATCGAGGTCCTGCGGCGGCACCCCGATCGCATCAAGAACCTGGCCACCGCGATGCACAACCTCGGGACAGCGCTCAAGGACTCGGCGAAGTACGAGGAAGGCATCGCGATCCTCCGCGAGACGCTGAAGCTGCGGCTCGACACCGTCGGCCCGAACCACCCCGATACGTTCTTCACGAAGAACTCGCTCGCCGCGGCCCTGCTGCGGGCGCCCGGTGGCGGGTATACCCAGGAGGGCGAAGCGCTCATCCGCGAAACGCTCGACGACCGCACCCGCGTGCTCGGCCCGGATCACTCCAGCACCATCACGACCGCATCGAATCTCGCAGTCACGCTGATCGAGCAGAAGCGGCTCGATGAGGCTCTGCCGCTGGCCGAGCGGGCCTACGAGGCGTGGCAGACCAAGCTGGGCGATCAGCACCCCAAGACCGTGACGGCGATGGCGAATCTTGCGTATCTCTACGAGGATCTGTCGCGGCTGGAGGAGGCCGAGCGGCTCTACCGCCGCGCGGTGGAGATTTCCGGCCGCACGAAGTCGCGCACCGACCCCGAGACATGGAGCCCGATCAACAACCTCGCGATGTTGCTGGTCAAACAGGGCGAGCTCGAGGAGGCCGAGTCGCTGTACCGGGAGCTCCTTGATCGGTGCGACGGCGTTGTGCCGCGGACGCACCCGTACTTCGCGATCTTCCAGAACAACTTCGGCGAGTGCCTCACGCTGGTTGGCAAGTACGAAGAGGCGCAGGCGAACCTCGAGGAGTCGCGGACGAACATGGCCGCGGTCTTCCCGGAGGGGCACCCGCGGCTGGCCAAGGCGCAGGAGCGGCTGGACCAGCTCAGCCAGCGGCGGGCGGCGAAGTAACCGAAAGACAAGTCACAGCCCAGCGCAGCGGTGGCGCAGCGTGATCGGGTCACGCCGTTTACGCCAGTCCGATCGATGCGGCGGTTGCATCATCATCCAGCACCGCGCTGGTCATGAACCCGCGGAGGGCGTTGAAGGCCGCATCAATGTCCGCCGCGGGGCCCGTAGCGCCGACGAGCGATTCCCGCAGCCGCCCGGCGCCGAACTCCTCGCGGCCAGCACCACGCTGCTCGGTGATGCCGTCGCTGTAGAGCAGGATCCGCTCGCCGCGGCCGAGCCGCAGCGTCCCGGAGGTGTACACCGCATCGGGCATGACACCGACGGGCACGCCGCCGTGCGCTTCGATCCCGTCGTGCGAGATGACATCGCCCGATGTGCTCAGATGCAGCCAGTGGCCGTGCCCTGCATCGATGTAGATCAGTGTGCCATCGGGCCAGAACACTCCGACCCACAGCGACACGAACCGCCCCGCGAGCGGCCGCTCGCAGAGGAAGCGATTGAGTTCGCTCACGGCGCCCGAGGGGCAGGCCCCCGGCGCGAGCGTCCGCAGCTGCGCATCGAGGAACGCCTGCACGCTGGCCATCAGCATCCCGGCGCTCACACCGTGTCCCGCGACATCGCCGATGCAGACGGCAACGCCGCCGCCGGGCATCTCGACGATGTCGAAGAGGTCGCCGGCGACGAACGAGCCGGGCAGGGTGCGGAAGGCGTACTCGATCGGGCCGGTGCGGGCACGCTCGGGCGGGCTCACCATCTGCTGCACCTCGCGCGCGGCGGCGAGCTGGGCCCGCATCGCCGCATCGCGTTCCTCGAGCGCGGCCCGCTTGATGTTGGCGACGGCGAGGGCGTACGCCGTCGCGAGCGACTCGCAGAAGGCCGCGGCATCCGTGCGGACGTGCGACTCGCGGCCGCGGGCGTCGAAGTAGAGGTAGCCGGTGACCGAGCCGTCGAGGGCGACGGGGGCGCAGAGCGCGGAGTGGATCTCGAGCTCCGCGAGCGATTGGCCGTGAGCGGGCGCGTTGTGGTCACCGGCCGCGACGGTGTCGGTGAGGAGCACGGCCTCGCCGGCATCGGCGGCTTCGATGAGCGATCGGCTGAAGGTGAGCCCCGCCGCGTCGATCTCCGCCTCGGTCGCGGCGTCCATCGCGATCACGAGCTCGACCGCCTCATCGCCGGGGACCTTGCGGAGGACGGCGGCGCGGGCGTACCCGCTGCCGCGGACGGCGGAGAGGACGGCGGCGCGGGCGGCTTCGGCCTCGGTCGCAGCGCGATTGAGATCAAGGATGCACTCGCTGAGGAGTCGCAGGCGTTGTTCGGAGCGGCCCGGGGCGGTGACAGCGCGGTGGATGCGCAGGCCGGAGGTCGAGGTGTCATCGATCGTGGAAGCGGCCCGCATCGGCACCGCCCCGATCGCGATACGGAAGACCCAGGGGCCGATGCGCAGGAGGTCACCGGTCGTCAGGGGCATGGGCCGCGTGGGCTCGATGCGCGAGCCGTTGAGAAAGGTGCCGGCGCGGGAGGTTTCATCGACGATGTACCAGCCGTCATCGCGCTGCAGGAGCGTGGCGTGCCGGCGCGACACGGCGTCATCGAGCAGCGACACCTCGCAGGTGGCGATGCGGCCGATGGTCGCGGGCCCATCGGAGATCGTGAAGACCTGCGTGGTGGGTCCGAGGAGGGTCTGGAGGGAGAGGATCTCGGCGGGCATTGAGGGGCAGATTACCGAGTTTCTCGTCCGGCCATCCGCAACCAATACCGCGCATGCCGCTTCTCGCCCGTCCGCGTTAGGACGCCCTTCTCCACCATGTCGGCCAGGTCACGCGTGGCTGTGGCCGGTGAGGTCTTGGTGATCGCGAGATAGTTCGCCGCGCTGAGGCCGCCCTTGAAACCGTCGGGCCCTTCGCGGAGCATCCGCAGCAGAGCCTTCTCCTGCCGCGGGTTGAGTTGGCCGCGGCAGCGGTCGAGGAGCCGGGCCTTGGCGATCACGAAGTCAACCAGGCGGAGTGTGCGTTGCTGCGCGGCGAGGACGGTCTGCGAGAACCACGCCAGCCAGCCGTCGATGCGGAGCCTGCGGTTCGCGGCTTCGAGGGCTTCGTAGTAGCCGCGGCGGGTGGCGAGGATCTGCGCGGCCAGCGCGGTCAGCGATGGCCGGCCGAGCGCCTGGGCCAGTGCCTTCTCGGAGATCGCGCGGCCGATGCGGCCGTTGCCGTCTTCGAACGGGTGGATGCTCTCGAAGTACAGGTGCGCGATGCCGGCGCGGGTGATCGCGGGCAACGCGGCATCGCTGCCCGCGCTGTCCGGCCCGGCGCTGTTGAACCACGCGATGAACCGCTCCATCTCTCCGGGCACGCGTTCCCGCGGCGGGGCCTCGAAGTGCACCTTGGGCGCGTGCATGGCGCCCGACACCACCTGCATCGGCTCCGCGCCGGTGCGGTAGCGGCCGAGGTCGCGCAGGTCGGGCCGGCCGGCACACACCATCGCGTGCCACTCGAAGAGCATTTCGTGCGTGAGGGGCGCGGCGTGGTTGCGGTACAGGTCAAGCATGAGCTCGCCGATGCCGCGTTCCGCGGGCGTCGGCCGCGACGCATTGACCGATGCATCATCGAGCCCCAGCCCCCGCCGGATCGACGATTGCACGCTCGCGCGATCGAGCATCTCGCCCTCGATCTCCGAAGTCGTCATCGCCTCTTCGCTCATGGACTCGGCGACAACCCAGAGTCGTTCCGCCTCGCCGACCGTCCGCGTCGAGCCGATCAGCGTCCCGCCGGCGAGCAAGAACTGCTCTTCCGCCGCGGCGAGCAGGGCCGGATCCCAGAGGAACGCCGGCCAATCGGGATGCTCCCAGTTCCAGCCCATGAGCGATAGGATAGGCTTCTATCGCTCAAAAACGCCGTGATCATGAGCGATAGAACCCGCATCTATCGCTCAAGCCAGGCGTAAACCCGTGCCTTGACTCAGCATCCACCCTGCCAGAACCCAAAAAACACCCC
This sequence comes from Planctomycetaceae bacterium, assembly GCA_040255445.1. Taxonomy (GTDB): domain Bacteria; phylum Planctomycetota; class Phycisphaerae; order Phycisphaerales; family UBA1924; genus JBDZUZ01. The sequence continues at coordinate 26,106 of JBDZUZ010000016.1, forward strand.
GATGTCGTCCCCATCCGTCCCGCCCGAGCGGTCGATGTCGCCTTCGGGGGCGCCGGCCTGCCAGTAGCCAAAGAAGACGGTGATGTCGTCGCCGTCGACGCCGCCCGAGCCGTCGATGTCGGCGGGACAGGGCTGCGGCACGGTGGCGTCCGCCGCGGCGGTGGTGTTGATGATGCCGTGGCCGCGGATGAAGAGGGGGTCGGTGACGCCGTTGGCGGCGAAGTCGCCCGCGGTGGTGAAGAGGGCGTGGCGGAGCTGGTCGACGGTCCAGGTCGGGTGCGCCTGCACGAGGCAGGCGACCGCGCCGGCGACGAGCGGTGTCGAGAGGCTGGTGCCGTTGGCGGTGGCGTATTCATCCGGCGCGTTGGGTGAGGCGATCGCGACGCCGCTGCCGCGGGCGAGGACTTCGGGCTTCACGCGGCCGTCGGCGGTGGGGCCGTCGGAGCTGAAGGAGCTGATGAGCCCGTTGCCGCGGTTCGAGCCGCAGGTGATGACGCGGAGCGCATCGGCGGGGGCGCCGAGGCGCGAGGTCGCGGGGTCTTCATCGTGTCCGGCGTTGCCCGCGGCGGTGACGCAGTGCAGGCCGTTCTCCGCCGCGGCGTTGAGCGCGATCGAGGTCACGCCGATCAGGCCGTTCATGTCCGCCTGCGTGTACCAGTCGGAGTAGCTGAGCGACGAGGTGGCGACATCGCCGCCGTGCAGCTCGATGAACTCGATGCCGGCGACGTAGTAGTCTTCCTCGACGGGGGTTTCGCTCGTGACATCCTCGGTCTTGCAGAGGATGAAGGAGGCATCGAACGCCCCGCCGACGAGTTCCCCGGGCAGGTAGCCGCCGATCGTGGAGAGCACGAGCGTGCCGTGGCTGTGCTGGCCGGGATCGTCGGCGGGTTCGATCGCGGTGTTGCCGTCGTTGTTGATGAAGTCGCGCTCCGCGACGAGTGCGAACGGTTTCAACGGATTGTTGAAGACCAGGTGCGAGCGTTCGAAGCCGGTGTCAAGCACGCCGATGATTACGCCCTGGCCGGTGAAGCCGCGGTCGTGCATCGCGATGACATTGATCTGCGCGAGCTGATTCGTGGCGCGGCCGTAGTCGGTGCGCTGCGTGTAGCCGCCCGCGGGCTCGACGGTGACTGCGGGCTTCTCGCCGCGGCGGACGGGTTGCACGGCCTTGACGAAGGGCAGCTCGCGCAGCCGGGCGATCTCATCGGGCGTGGCGTCGATGCTGATGGCGTTGAGCCAGCGCGATTCGGCGCGGCGCGGCCCGGCGACGGCCTCGGCCGCGGCGGCGTAGGCGGGGTTGAGCGCGACATCGCGCTCATCGACCAGGCCGGGCGCGGTGCGGCGGAGCTGGCGGCGTTGGACGGCACGCGGGGTGAGCGATTCCGCTGCCGCGGCGAGCGCGGCGGGGCGGGACTCGGGCGTGAGGCCTTTGTTGGTGAAGAGGACCCAGACCGGAGTCCCGGGCGCGGCGGCGGTCGGCGTCGCGGCCGGCTTGGGCGGCTCGCCCGCCATCGCGAGGAGGGGGAAAAGAACAGCGGCGACGAGCGGGGTCGGGGCCATTGAGGCAGCATACCGCGGGGCGGGGAAACGGCAACCGGAAAGGCGGTTCAGCCGCCGCGGTGCGTGTTATCCGGCCCGGCGGGCCGCGGGCGAGCCCCAGCGAAGGCGATGAACCTTGGGAGGAGCACGATACAGCGGAGGCGCCGAAGCAGCGGCGTTGCCGGGCGGACGATGGTGCGAAGGTGCTCGACGAAGGAGCGCTCGGGCAGCGCCGCGGGGTCCAACCGTTCGAAGAGCGCTATGACCATGAGCAGCACATACCCGAACGCGGCCAACAGCGATTGGGCGAGGACGAGATTGAAGGAGAGCACGCTCCAGCCGTCTTTAGCAACGAACAACAGGGGGAGCGCGGCGAGGCCGAGGTGGAGGAGCGCGGAGAATCCAAGGTAAATCACGCGGACCGCCGCGGCGGGCGGGCGGAGGCGTGGGGCGGCAAGATCAACGCCGCGCAGGCCGTCGAGGGACTTCCACCAATCGAAGAGCGATGTCAGGCCGACGGCGATCAACGCGAGGGTGATGATGATCGAACTGGTGACGGCGATCGAGGTGAGCATCGCTGAAGTGCTGCCGTGGAGCGTGATGATCTGCCTCAGTGCGAGGCTCCGCGCAGAGTGTAACGCTGGCGTTCCGCATCGGCAGAATGCCGATGCCACTGGGGCTGATGCCGCGGGTTACTTGATGCGGGTCAGGCGGGCGTATTCGAGGACGAGGGTCTTCCGCCCCGCTTCGCGGAACGCGACCACCGCGCGGGCGTTCGCGCCGCTCGTGATCGATTCGATCGTGCCGATGCCGAACTGCGGGTGGCGGACGGTGGAGCCGACGGGGAACGCGCCGGGTTTGGCTTCGGCGTTTCCGCCCATGCCTCCCGACAAGCCGCCGCCCCCGCTCATCGGGCGCAGCTGCGTCGGCGGGCGGCCCGGTGCGGGCCGCTGCGATGCGCTGGAGCCGGAGCGATACTGCGCTGCGCTACTCGAAGGACGCTGCGGTCGCTCGCTCGGGTCCACCTGCGATTCATCGTCCCACGCCGTGCCCGCCAGATCGCCGTACGCATCCGACTGGTCGCTCGCGCTGATGTGCTCCTGCGGCAGTTCCGCGAGGAAGCGGCTCGGAATCGTGCGTTCGGTGAGGCCGCGGACCGTCCGGTAGTTGGCCGCGGTGATGTGCAGCCGCCGCATGGCACGGGTGATGCCGACGAAGCAGAGCCGGCGTTCTTCCTCGAGCGCGGCATCGCTCTCGCGCGAGCGCATGTGCGGGAGCGTGCCCTCTTCGAGGCCGATCATCGCGACGGCGTGGAACTCGAGGCCCTTGGCCGCGTGCAGCGTCATGAGCGTGACCGAGCCCTGCGCGGGGTCGACGGCATCGGCATCGGCGACCAGCGTGATCGATTCGAGGTACGCGCGGAGCATCGCGAGCAGCGGGGGGGTGTCGGCGGCGCCGGTCGCGGCGTCTTCTCCGCCGAAGGCGGGGTCGCCCGCGACATCGAACTCGAGCTCGAACTCGCGCGCGGAGCTCACCAGTTCATCGAGGTTGTCGACCCGCTCGGCATCGGTCTCGCTCTTGCCGGCCTTGGCCTGCGCGGTGTACATCGCGCGGAGGCCGGATTCGACGATGACGCGGTCGACGAGTTCGGCGAGCGATGTTGAGACCTTCGCCCCCAAGAAGGAGCCGCCGCCGGTCCAGTCGTCGACGAGGCCGACGAACTTCTGCACCGCGCCCAAGCCGCGGGGCCCGATCTCGTTGATCGCGCCGGCATCGCGCATCGTCGCCAGGATCGGCCGGCCGGTCTCCGCGGCGATCAATTCAACCCGCTTCATGCTCGTGTTGCCGATGCCGCGAGCCGGCGTGTTGACGATGCGGCCCAGCGAGACATCGTCGGCCGGGTTGGCGACCAGTCGCAGGTACGCGAGCGCATTCTTGATCTCCTCGCGCTCGTAGAAGGCGGTGCCGCGGGCGATGGTGTACGGGATGCCGGCCTGCCGCAACGATTCTTCCATGACGCGGCTGAGGGCGTTGGTGCGGTAGAAGACGGCCATGTCGCGCCAGGCGACCGGTTCCTTGCCGTCTTCACCATCGTGCAGCCGCCGGAACCAGTCCGCCAGCAGCGCGGCCTCGTGCCGCTCGTCCCTGCACAGCGTCGCCTCGACCTTGTGCCCGCCGGGCTTGCTCGTGAACAGGTCCTTGTGCCGCCGCTGCTTGTTGTTGCGGATCAGCGTGTCGGCGACGGCGAGGATCGGCGCGGTCGAGCGGAAGTTCTCGCCCAGCATGATCACCCGCGCGCCCGGGTAGTGCTTCTCGAAATCCAGAATGTTCGTGATGTCCGCGCCGCGCCAGCCGTAGATCGACTGGTCGGGGTCGCCGACGACGCAGATGTTGGGGCCCTTTGCGTGTCCGCTCGCCGCGGCAGCGCCGGGCGCCGCGATCGGCTCGACATCGAACTCGTCGCCCGCATCCGGCTCCGCAGCGTCCGGCTCGGCTTCAGCCGCCGCCCCCGCCGCGGCCTCCTTCCCCGTCCCCGCGATACCCGTTCCAGCGATAAGGGAAGCAATCAAAAACTGCGCGGCGTTCGTGTCCTGGTACTCATCGATCAGCAGATACCGCCACCGGTTCCGCAGCTCCAGCCGCACCGAGGCATCCTTCTTGAGCATCCGCGCGGTCAGCAGCAGCAGGTCGTCAAAGTCCACCGCGTTCGCCGCCCGCAGCGCCTTCTGGTACCCCGCGTAGATCTTCGCGATGTTCCGGCTGGTGAAGTCGTACGCCTGCTGGGCGTACTGCTCGGCATCGAGCAGGTCGTTCTTGGCGTTGGAAATCGCCGACAGCACGGACCGCGGCGGGAAGTTCGAGGTCGAGAGCTGCTGGGCCTCGATCACCTTTTTGACGAGCGCGGACTGATCGCCGGTGTCGTAGATCGTGTAATCCGGCTTGAGGCCAGCGGCCTCGGCGTAGCGCCGCAGCAGCCGGGCGCACAGCGCGTGGAAGGTCGTGATCGTGAGCCCGCGCATCGCCCCCGCGTTGGGCGAGTTCTCCAGCAGCGTGTGGACGCGCTCGCGCATCTCCGCCGCGGCCTTGTTGGTGAAGGTCAGCGCGAGGATGGACCACGGCGCCACGCGGTTCGCGATCAGGTGCGCGATCCGCCGCGTGATGACGCGGGTCTTGCCCGACCCCGCCGCGGCGACGATCAGCAGCGGTCCCTCGCCGTGCAGCACCGCCTGTTTCTGCGGCTCGGTGAGGCCTTCGAGCAGCTCGGCGCCGGGGGCGCGGCCGTGCCCGCCCTCTGGCCCGCCACTCTGTCCGCCGCCGTGCCCACCGGCCGGCCCGCCACGCATCCAACCGCCGGAGCCTCCGCCCGCGTTGCCACTAGAAACAGGCCCCGGGCGTGGTGCGCCCGAAGGGTTCCGAAAGTCGAATGGAACGCCGCCGCCGGTCATGGTCGCAGGGTAGCAGTGTCGCTCACCGCCCCGGCGGCGCGCCCGCCGCGTTCTCGCCTGCTTGCTGCAAAATCCCGCGCGCCGATGGACGCCCGCGGTGATCGCACCCGTCGGTCGTACCCGCCCGGTCCGCGCATCACGACGGCGGCGGAATGTCCTCATCGCCGTTGCCGCGAACATCCGGCCGGGCTGTCGGTTGCGCGCCGTTCCGTTTGGCGCCCGCCTCGCCAGCCTTCGCCTCGCCGACCTTCGTCCCCTCACCCGCGCCCGCCATCTCCGCCCCCTCCGCCGCGGTCGCCACCGGCCCCGGGCCCGGCCGCCCCGCCCGCGTGATCAGGTCAACACCGTCGGGCAGGTGCTGACCGACGCGCGACACCACATCGCCCGCCAGCGTCCGGCTGAAGAGCGAGCGGCGGCTCTTACCCATGATCAGGGTGTCGCAACCAAACGTCACGGTGTAGTCGAGGATCTCATCAGCGATGTCGGTGCTCGTCACGTAGATCGGCACGACCGTCACGCCGGCCCGGCGGCCCAGCAGCACCGCGCTGCCCAGCGACTCCTGCGCATCGGCATCGTGATCGACCTGCGGCACGCGGTTGGGCTGCACATCGATGACCCGCAGCGTGCGGACGAAGAGCACGAACAGGATCGCGTTGCGCTTCCGCGCCAGATCAACGGCGTACTCGGCCTGATCGCGGCCACGCGCGGCGAGCATGATCCGCGGCTTGTTGGGGTCGAGCGAGACCGGGTCGCGCTTCACCTCGCTCAGCCAGCCCGACTCGGGTTCCGCCAAAGGCTCGGGGGCCTTGCGGGCCTTGGAGATCTGCCGCGTGACGAGCACCGCGGCGATCACCGTCGCCGCGAAGCCGGTCGCGTGCGGCTTGGTGATCGCGATTGTCAGCGTGATCGCCGCCAGGAAGAGCCCCAGCGCCCACATCCCCAGCCGCTGCCGCGGTCGGATATCCAGCTGCTTGTTCCACGCGCAGCAGAGCACATTGGTCGTGATCGCCCCGCACACACCGATGATGTAGAGCTCCCCCAGCCGCTGCGGGTCGCGCTCGAACACCAGTACGGCGACCGAGATCACGCACGACACGATCAGCCCGATCCACGGCACGCCCGAGTAGTTGAGCTTCGCCAGCGGCCGCGGCAGCTCCTCGTCCTGGGCCATCGAGTAGAGCACCGAGACCATCGCCATGACCGCGGTGTTGGTCGCGCTGAGCAGCAGCAGCCCGAAGACGATCGCCGATGCCTTGCCGAAGATGTACCCGACGTTCTCCCCGAAGACGCCCTGGCCGGCTTCGATGGCGAGCAGCTTCATGGAGATATCGCGGACATTGCGGGCTTCCTGCGTCAGAACCCCCGTCTCCTGGGCGATATCCGCGAGCGGCCGCGTCATCTCCGCCATCGAGGCCATGCCCATGAAGGCGATGCAGAAGAGGAGGTTGAGGGCCACGACCTCGGCCCACACCGGCCAGATCGTCCGCTTGGCGGTGCGCTCGACGGGCTTCTTCATCAGCCCGGTCATGTTGGCGACCGCCTCGACGCCCGCGAGCGCGAGGCAGAGCTTGGTAAAGACCACCCAGCTTTGCCCGGGGTTGTTCACGATCGGACCGATGTCGATCCGCCGCAGCCCATCGGGGATGTACCGCACCGAGACCAGCGCGATCACCGCGCTGAACCCCAGCGCGGCGAAGGCGATCACCAGCGCGAGCCGCCCCGCGCTCCGCGCCCCCAGCCAGTTGATCGTCCCGATCAGGAAGATGATCAGGATCGAGAAGAGCAGGATGTACAACCCGCCGGGGCCCTCGGGCACGCCGAAGTAGTGGAGGGCCTCTACGACCGAGATCGCCGCGGTCATGATGTAGCCGCAGAGCAGCAGCGTGGTGCCGATCAGCGCGAGCGTCGGGTGGACCTGCCGCGCTGCGGTGTAGACGCCGCCGCCGTCGGGGAAGAGCCGGCAGACGATCGTGTACGCCCAGGCCACGAAGGCCATGAGGATGCCGATCGCGGCGAGATACACCACCGACCCGTGCCCGGCGAAGAAGATCGCCAGGCCCATGACGTACAGACGGCTCGTGCCCCAGTCCCCGTAGAGGAGTGGGCCGGCGTGGAACCAGCGAAGCGTCCGCGGTCGGCTCTGAGCGACAAGCATCGTGGAGGAAGGTCAGAAGCGGTCAGGCTGGGGCGGCCGATCGCCCGGTGATGGATCCATGTCGGCTGATTACACAGCAATGTCGATCAGAGGCGGGTCGATCAGTGGCGGACATCAATCAGCGGGCCGCCGCCGGCGCCCCGACCCGCCGCACGACCTCCTCGGACATCCTGCCGATCCCCTCGAAGACTTCGTGCGGCTTGGCATCGTACATGTACGCGGGGCTCGTGATCAGCCGGTTCTTCTCGTCGATGCAGACATCCGTCACCGAGCGGGCCGCATGCTGCGAGCCCATCGAGCCGACCGCATCGGCCGTGCCCTTGCCATCGCCCAGCGTGATCGTGCAGCCGGGGCCATCGCGGCGGGTGCCGAGGACACGGGCTGCGATCGCCGGGGCGACGCAGCAGAGCCCGATCGGCTTCTTCGCGGCGTGGAAATCCTTGAGGACGCGCTCGACATCGGGCAGCACCGTGCAGTCCGCGCCCTTTGTCGCGAAGTCCGACAGGTTCTTGGCCGCGCCGTAGCCGCCCGGGAAGATCACGGCGTCGAAATCCGCGGCCCTGAGCTTCGCCAGGCTGGTGATCACGCCGCGGCTGATGCGGGCGCTCTCGACCATCATGTTCCGCGAAGCGCCCGCGGCGGGCTGCCCCGTCGCGTGGTTGATCACCGAGGCCTGCGGCGCATCGGGCGCAAAGCACGAAACCTTCGCCCCCAGCCGGCTCAGGTGCACCAGCACGCTCACCGCCTCGGTGATCTCCGTGCCGTCGTTCACGCCGCAGCCGGAGAGGACCACGGCGATGTGGGGTTGATCGGTGCTTGACATGATCGGTCCTCCTCTCATCCGCCCCGCGGCGGCCGCCGCGGCGTACAGAGCCTCGCCCCGATCATACTGGCCGGATGACCTCACCGCAGAAAAACGCCCCGGCAGTTGGGCCGGGGCGTGTGGGTGATGGCGCGGGGATACGGCCGCAACAGTCGCTCTCAGCCGCCGGTACGCGGCTGCGGCGCTCGGCTCGGCGGCGGTGCATCGGGCGGCGGTTCTTCGGCCGGCGGCGGCTCCGTGTCGAGCCCGGCCTCCTGCGCTGCGGCTTTCAGCTCCGCTTCGCGTTTCAGGGCGTCGCGCACATCCTTCGACTGCTCGGGCGAACCGCCCACGAATGATCGCACCAGCAGCACCGCGGCGATCACGAGGAGCACCACGCTTCCCGCGATCATCGCCGTCTTCTTCTGTTTCTCGTCCATGCGTGTGAATCGCTTCCTGCGGTGGATGGAGCGGGGTTAGTTGATGTCACGGCCGCGGATGCCGTCACGCGTGGCCCAGAAATACGCCGGGCGGCTGTAGTCCCACGTAAATCCCTGCGCGCGGCCGTACAGCATCTGGCTCTGCATCTCGCCTTCGCCGGGGTTCCAGAAGCCAGATGGGTGGAGCAGTCTCGACGGATCGGAGCGATCGGTCGGCGCGGCGGTGTTGGCGACGACCTCGCTCATCCGCACCGTCTTGCCCGAACCGTCGACCATGCCGACCTGCGGACGCGCTGCGGGGTGGTTCCACATGTACTGCTGCTTCGAGGAGTAGTCTTTGTTCTCGAAGATCAGCACCTTACCCGACGGCGTGAACACATCGGAGATCTTGTTCCGGTAGAAGAAGAAGCGATTCACCTGCCCGCCGCCCAGCCGCGTCGGTGGCGCAAAGCGACGATGCTCCTGCCAGAAGACCGGCGGGTACCAGTAGGACGTGGGGAAGATCCATTCGAGGTCGGTCTGCGCGTTGGAGTCCTGATTCTCGCGGAACCAAAGTTGCAGGGCTTTATCTCCTGGGGCGACGGACGACTTCGCGCGGCTTGCGATCTCGGCATCATCAAAGAGGGTGTGAGCGATCCAGTGATAGCCGTACGACTCGCCGCCGCTGGAGTCGTATCTCCAGCCGTACTGACCGAGGCGGTAGGGTGGTGGCGGCGGATTCTTCCAGACCCATGGAAGCGGGCTGAATTGGTCGTGCGGAAGGGATTGCGACGAGAACGGGTTCACGAAGTCCTCTTTGTTGTCCACGCTGTAGTTGAACAGGTAGGTCATGTTGCTGCGGATGTTTGCCAGGCTCACCGCCCGCTGCCCCGCGATCCTCGCCTCGCCGAGCGCGGGCAGCAGGATGCCAATCAGGAGCGCGATGATCGCGATGACGACAAGCAGCTCGATGAGCGTGAAGGCGCGACCAAGGGCGGCGCGTTGATGAACGAACTGGCCGGCCATGTTGGACCTCTCCTTGAGCAGGATTCGCGAACACGAAGGGGCCGTCATCGTGGAACAGACCGTCCGCTCGACAGCCCCCGAACCGGCGAGTGCCGGTGACTACAGGGTAGCGTGGCGCGGGGCGGCTGCAAGAGAATCGTGAAGGGGTGAGCCGGCCGCGAACCCCTCCCGGTCCGGTCTGCTCTGGCCGGCCTCGCTACCGTCGCGGGCCCGCCCCGGGCCCCGAACGAAAACGAACCCGCACCTTGCGGTACGGGTTCGTGGGGGTGTGGGTTCTGGAGTTGGTGGTTTGGGGGAGTTGAGGCGGGCCCGCGCCGGAGACGGACTGGTGCAGGCCGCGGCACTGGGAAGAGCGGTGCAGGCGGGACGCCCGCACCACAATCGCCCGTCAGTTCGTCGGCGGACGCAGGTCCTCGAACACGAACGTGTACTTGTCGTTGTTGTACGATTCGGGCGTGCTGCCGGGGATCACGTTCAGGTACGCGGCGTGCCCGTCCATGAAGCCCATCACCGACTTGTTGACGTCGTCGTAGCCGTTCTTGAGGACGACGGTGCTGTTGGTGTTGTTGGCCACGACGTCCGCGTACTGGTCGTTGATCCACACGAACCGCGATGGGACGTAGGTCGTCGCCACGCGGATCCGCTGCACGCCGAAGTTGAAGGCGTTGTCGTTGGCCGCGGCCCCGCCGCCGGGCACCTGGCCCGCGAGCTGCGACATCCACTTGAGGTTCAGGTGGTAGCTGGTGCCCACATCGTCGTACGACGACACGCCTTTGACCGAGATCGGGTTCGGGTTGTTGCGGTCGTAGTCGCGCTGGTAGGTCTCGATGTCCGAGGGATCCTTGAACGCTGGCATCTGGAAGTTCAGCCGGGCCGGCGCGTTCGACTGGAGCGTGCCGTTGCCCACCGGGCCCTCGATGACCTCGGTCGTCAGGTACGGGTTCAGCGGCCGGTCCACCGCCTCGACATCGAAGATGCCGCCCTGGTAGCCGACCCAGAACGCCGAGGTGTTCTTCCCGCCGAAGGTCCAGGAGCAGTAGTACCCCAGCGGCCCCGGCTGCGAGGGCGTCGGCCCCGTGCCGCGGCGCCAGGGGAGCGTGAAGGGCAGGGTGTTCTTGTTGTCATTCTGGTACGCGGTCGCGGCGACGGAAATCTGGCGGATGTTGCTCAGAGAGATGGTCTGCCGCGCCGACTTGCGGGCCTTGCCCAGCGCCGGCAGCAGGATGCCGATGAGCAGCGCGATGATCGCGA
>JBDZUZ010000184.1:0-6632 GCA_040255445.1 Planctomycetaceae bacterium
GGCGGGCGGGGCGGGTGTCGCTCGTCGAGAGTGGAAGCACGACTGAGCTCAAAGCAGCTCAGTCGTGGCACGGGTATTTCAGGCGTGGCACGGGTCCATCACTCGACGTCGGGCGCATCTTCCTTGCCGTCCCAGATCGGCTTGAGCCGGTCCGACATCTGGTACCGGATCCCGTTGTCGTCGAGGATCTCCTCGGTGGCCTTGATCATCTCTTCGCGGCGGAAGACCAGCGATTCGACGCCGTCATCGGCCCAGGTGAAGGTCAGGAACTCGTCTTTGCTATCGCGGATCACCTGCACCAGGTGCGCCAGGTTCTTGATCTCGGTGCCGTTCACCGACTCGAGCACCGGGAAGATGCCGGCGTCGTAGCCCTTGACGAGCGGGTGCGGGAAGAGCCGGGCCGGGCCGACGACCAGTTCCTCGCCCTTGCTCTTGGAGAGGTCGCTCGCCCGCGTGAGGATCGGGCTCGACCGCGCCATCAGGAAGGGGAGGTTCTGGCGGAAGACCATGAGGTGATCGAGGTAGACGGGCGTGAAGGTCATCGGGCCGACGATGAAGTACTCGGGGTAGCCGTTGTCCAGGTCCTTGAGCAGGCGGTCGAGGTCGCGCTTCACCGGCACATCGATCCGCATCTCCTCGCCATCGCGGAAGATCGTCATCGGCACCTTGCCGTCCTTCGCGAGCCGCGGCACCTGGTAGTCGAAGGCGAGGCGGAGGTTGTTGGCGACCTCGATCATGCCGCCGTTGTCGATGTTGAACTCACCAATCTTCGCGATGATGTCGAAGGGCTTGAGGGGGAAATCGGGGTCGTCGAGCTCTTCCTTGGTCAGGACGATGCCGGTGACGGAGCGGGGCGCCTTGAGCTTGGCGCGGAGCGCATCGTTCTCGAGTGTCTGCGTTTGGCCGTAGAACTGCGGCCGCTTGTGCGGTGTACCCGCCTCGACGCTCGCGAGGAATGCGCGGACTTCCTCGACCGGGATCAGGTACCCGATGTTCTGCGCGGTGTTGATGCCGCTGAAGACGACACCCACCAGCTTGCCGTCCATCACCGCGGGGCCGCCGGAGTTGCCGGGGTTGAGGGCGGCGTCGACCTGGATGCGCAGGCCGCGGGTGGCGCGGCCGTAGGTGGTGTATTCGATGCGGGAGACGACGCCCTTGGTGACGCTGAGCGCATCGCCGCCGAGCGGGTAGCCGTAGGCCGTGACGCTCGCGCCCACCTGCGGCAGTTCATCGCTGAAGGGGAGCGGGGGGTGGGTCTCGAAGAACTCTTCGGAAGAGAGTTCGAGCACCGCGAGGTCGATACCTTCCGACGACTGCACGACCTTGGCGACGAGGCGGTCGCTCGACCCATCGGGCTGCACGAACACCTGGCTCGCGTACGCGATCACGTGGTGGTTGGTCAGGATGCGGTTGCCGTCGATCACGAGACCCGAGCCGGTCGACTCTTCGGGCGGCTGCTTGGTCCACGGCCGGGCGAGGTCGGGCTCGCGGCTGGTGGTGAAGATCTTCACCAGGCTCTGGCGGATCCGCGGCGTCTCGGGCGGGAGCGGCTCGGGGATGGTCGGCGGGGGCGAGACGGCCGGCTGCGCCGGCGGCACAACCTCGGGCTCCATCTGCGCGAAGGCGGGGAGCGAGAAAACGGAAACAGCCAGGAACGCCGCGGCGGTGATTCGCATGGCAGAGGGTACCCCGCACGCCCCGCTCGCGCGGTGCCTTTGGGTACCCCCACGCTCCGCGTGGGGGCGAACGTGCAAGTGCTCAGGCCAAGGCCGTGGCGTTCTCAGCGCGAAGAGTCGTGTTCAATGCACTCTCACCAAGCTGCGCTGTTGGCGGTCCGCCCCACTCGGAGAGTGGGGGTACCCGGGAAGTGAAACAGCAGCGACTCACTCGAACCGCGTCATCGCGGCGTAGGCGAGGAAGCGCTCGTCGATGTCCTTGCGGGAGATTTCTTTGAGGCGGTCGAGGCTGAAGGCTTCGATGGTGAAGCTCGCGGTGACGGTGCCGTGCGCGAGGGAGCGGTGGATGGCTTTGAAGGAGCCGGGGTCGGAGGCGGGGTGGGAGGCGATGGCGCCCATCATGCCGCCGGCGAAGGTGTCGCCCGCGCCGGTGGGGTCGATGACGCGCTCGGTGGGGTAGGCGGGGAGCGCGGCGATGCCGTCTTTGTGGACCAGCAGCGCCCCGTGCTCGCCCTTCTTGATCACCACGAACCGCGGCCCCATCGTCAGCATCTTCCGCCCCGCGGCGACACTGTTCGGAATCCCCGTAAACAGCTCGGCCTCATCGAAATTGAGCACCAGCCCGTCGATCTTCGTGAGCAGCTTCTCCAGCGACGGCCGCGCGATGTTGATCCACAGGTCCATCGTGTCCGCGACCGTCAGCGTGCGCTTGGGCAGCTGCTCGATCATGCCCAGCTGCACATCCGGGTGCGTGTTGGCGAGGAAGACGAAGCGCGAATCGCGGTAGGCATCGGGCACCTTGGGCGGGGCTTCGCCGAGCACACCCAGCTCGGTAAAGAGCGTCTCACGGGTGTCCATGTTGGCCAGGTACTTCCCGCCCCAGGCGAAGGTCTTGCTGCCCGCGCGGGTTTCGAGGCCGGTGAGGTCGACGCCCTTGAAGTGCTCGAGGAGCTTGCGGTGGCTGGGCGGGAAGTCCCCGCCGACCGCCGCGACCAGCCGCACGGGTCCATAAAAGGACGCCGCGGCGGAGAAGTAAGTCCCCGACCCGCCGAGGATCTTTTCGGCGTGGCCGGTGGGGGTCTCGACGGTATCGATGCCGATGCTTCCGGTGACGATGAGGCTCATGGGCCGAGGGTAGGTCCCACGTGGCACCGATGTCGTCCGCGACATCGGTGCTTCCCAAGCCCCCGACCGCGCATTGCACACCCCGCTCGCGCAGTGCCTTCGGGTATCCAAGCCGCTCACCGCACCCGCACGCCCGCCGGCGCTGGAAACCGCCGCGCGATCTCCGTGCCCGGCGTCCACCAATGCTCTTCCCACCCTGATTCCCCCAGTGTGAAGAAGAACACGCCGATGTCCGAGCTATCGACCCAGATGTTGCCCCGATCTTCGATGATGTCCCACCGCAACCGCGGGCTCACCGAGGCCGTGCTTACCGCGAGTTCTTCGCCCGTCACGCCATCGACAATCCGAACGCGGAACGCGCCGTTGGGGTCGTCGGTCCGCAGCGCTGTGAACGGCCGATCCGCCGCCACAAACTCGATCCGCCGCAGCCGCGCTGCATCGCGCTGTTCCGCCCGCCACACCACCGCCACGCCAACCACCCCGACCGCCATCGTCGCCGCGGCCAGCGCCAGCCCCGCCACCACGATCGCCCGTCGCCAACGCACGCATTACCTCCTCAGACCCCGCCGCCCGCAGCAGGACCCCCGCCCAATCAGCCCCACCAAAAATCGCGCACAAACCCGAACAAACACCCCTTGACACACCTTCAAGAACCGTACATACTCCCCGCATGACCCGTCCATTAACCAAAAACACCGCCGTCCTCCGCGCCAACATCCTCCCCGAGGACGACTTCGGCCAGCCCCCCAACCCCGCCGATCCGCCACTCACCCCAACCGACGTCCACCGCATCAATATCTACGTCTTCGAGCACCTTTGCGACCCATGGACCGCCGCACAGAAGTGCGGCATGTCCCCCGCCGAGCTCGTCATCTACCTCGACCAGCCCCACATCGCCCGCTTCGTCCGCAAGGCCCGCCAGGCCATCCACATCCACAACTTCGAGGCCGCCGCCCTCCACACCCGCCACCTCCTGCAAGGCTCGACCCCCGAGCCCACCCGCCTCCGCGCCGCGGCGACCCTCCTCCGAGCCTACACCCGCCCCGCCCCGCGGCCATCCGCCCCGCGCGCGACGGCCGACGACCCACCGCCCGCCAACGCAACGACACCGGACCGGCGCCGCCTCAACCCTCAACCGACCGCCCAGCCCGCTGCCCGGCCCGCGACACAACCGCCGAACCAGCCAACGAACCAGACCACATCCCAGCCCGCCACCACCGCCGCCGCCGCCGCCAGCCGCGCGAGCCCATCCGCCGCCCCCGCGCCCATCCACGCCCAACCCGCCGCCGCCCCGCACAACGGCCAGGCCCCAGCGCGCGCTGTATCTTCCCCGCTCACGCAAAGACCCACATGACACCTTCCAACGTGGCACCGATGTCGTCCACGACATCGGCGCTTCCCAGACTTCCGTTCGCGCATTGCACGCCCCGCTCGCGCAGAGCCCTGGGTACCCCCACTCTCCGAGTGGGGCGGAGGGGCAGCCGAGGCCCAGCTGCTTGTACACTGCTCGCCAACTGTGTGAGCCGGCCAGAGTCGCATCTTGGAGGGATTCACGATGAGAGTGTGGAAACATGTAAAAAGCCTGCCTCTCGTGCTGGCCTTTACGTCTCTTGCTGCAGTGGTTGGGTGTACAACGAACAGGCCGACCGGTGATATCGGTTATGCCGATGCTGCCGCTGCTCAACCGGACGAGCGCGACTCGTTTGTCAACGCCGCGGGAATCACGATGATCGCCGTGCGCCGCTCGACCGTGGACCCCGAGACCAGAGCGGCCATGGGGGTTCCGGAGGCGGGCGAGGATGTGCTCTATTACATCGCCGCGACGGAGACGACGGAGTCGCAGTACAACGGCGGGGCGGACGGGGGTGGTGAGCAGAGCAGGTTTCCGGTCGTCAACGTCACATGGCAGCAGGCGATGGACTTCTGCGACACGCTCCCGGCGCTGCCCGGTTGGCGCTACGCGCTGCCGACCGAGGCTCAGTGGGACCTGGCGTGCCGCCTGGGACGCGGATCCGGCAGCCTCGCGAGCATGACGTGGTACGGATCGAACTCCGGCCTGCGTGTCCACGAGGTGGCGACCCGCAAAGCGAGCGCGATCGGGCTGTACGACATGCACGGCAACGTTCGCGAGTGGTGCAGGGACTACTTCCGCTTCAGACAGCCGATCCGCTTCGATCGGGAGTTGCCGACAAACGGGTTCGATCGGGTCCGACGTGGCGGGGCATTCGACACACCCATCGGTTGGTGTGAGTGCGGATACCAGGATGGCGGGATCCCGAATCTGCCGACCGAATGGACGGGGTTTCGGGTGGTGATGGAACGGGTGAGCGAAGGGGCAAAGGACGTGAAAGCTGACCCGCGGCCATGATCACGGGTGGGGTGTGAGCGATGGCGCGATCGATAAGGGGCGAGAGCCGATGTCTCTACTGAAGGAGTTCGTTGCGCTGCTGCCTTCACAGGGAACGATCGCGCTCGACTTCTTTTCTCTGATCGCGTTCTTTCTTCCGGCTGTCTTTGTGAGCTACTGCCGTAGGCGGATGCACTCCGGACTGATCGCTGGATCCATGCTCACGCTCATCGGTGTATTGGCGGTCGCGCTGGTCGTTGGTATTTGGTCAATCTGTGGAATCATACTATTCGAGAGTTACATCATCTATCGCGGAGTCGTTCCTAGCGGCGCTTTCCATGGGACAGTCGAGGGCTGCTGGGGTTTCGGTGCGCTCTGGGGCGGCTTTGAGGCGGGATGGTGCTTTCGGCGAGCCTTTTCCCGGGAGGAGCGCGACGTCGGGGGTTCCTCGAGCCGGCGGTGATGTGTCCGCTTTGATGGAGGGCTCTGTGTGGATGTGGTCGCGGCACTGATCGCTGTGGCGATGAGTTGGTGTATCTTCGGATATTTTCGAGGGACGCGCGCAGACCTCCGCAGGGTGTCGATCGTGTGGCCGTTGGTCGTGGGGCAGGCGGCCGCCGCGATTCAGTGTGTCGTTCTCTGGTACGCGGCGGGCTCCGACCCTGAGCTCTCGGTTGGGGAGATGGTGCTGCTTTCCGAGGCGATGGCGGGGTTTCTGACGTTGCTGGTCAACTTCCTCCTTATTGAGCGGGCGCGGCGATAGCCGTGTTCGCGCAGCGCGCGGTGATGTGCAGGCTCGCCGGTTTGACGGGCAGACGCGTCTGATGCGAGACGCAAGCGGGGTGTGCAATGCGTGGTGGTGGGCCTGGTAGCCACCGAGATGCGGACGCATCTCGGTGGCACACGTGTGCAAAGCGTGGTGCGGAGTCTGGGAAGCACCGATGTGTCAGAGCACACATCGGTGCCACGTTGCGGAGGGTTTCGGGCCGACGCCAATCACTCCGCCAGCGCGGCGGATTAGCGGTCGGTGCGGTCGGCGGCGGTCCCGAGCTGGGCGATCAGGAACTCGAGGGCGGCCGGGTTCATCCCGACAGCCGGCCCGATGTCGTCCTTGCGGAGGGTGTCGATGACTTGATTGAGCTCGCGCCGGGTCGGGTTGATCGGGGCGAGGGCGCGGATGAGGCGGTTTGTCAGCCAGCCCGACATCGCGATCCGGTAGCGGCGGCGGTAGAGCAGGATGAAGAGGAAGGTGAACGCCGCGGCGAGGCCCCACGCGGCGATGGTGGGCGGCGAGAGCGGGGCGGGGGGCGTTGGGTTGTGCGTGTCGGTGAGATCGAGGACAAGGGCCATGATGCCCACGGCGATCGCGATGCACATGGGCACCGCGGCGAGGGTGAGGACTGCGGCGGGCTTGCCGTAGGCGAGGCGGAGATCGTGGGTGTACGAGAGGGTGTAGAAGGGCGCGGCGATGAGGCGGAGGCGGT
>JBDZUZ010000017.1:0-36369 GCA_040255445.1 Planctomycetaceae bacterium
ATCCGAGCACCGACCGATTCTCAGCGCTGGGCGATGGGTTCGACATCGGTCCGGGATCGCTGGCGGCTCATCCCGATGGCCGCGTGTTCGCCGCAGGGATGTTCTCGATGTCCGGCGAAACGCCAATCGCCGATGTCGCGGTGTGGGACGGCCGCGCGTGGAGCCAATTCGGGGCCGAGATCGGTGGCGGGTTTGTCAGAAGCCTTGCTGTGGGACCTGACGGTTCGGTCTATGTGTCCGGTGACCTCGCGGTCGCAGGATTACCGGCAGCCCAACGAGTGCTCCGATGGGACGGCGCTGCGTGGCAGCCCCTTGGCGACGCGGCAAACGGACTGATTCGCGCTCTCGCGGTCATGCCAAACGGTGATGTCGTAGCGGGTGGGGAGTTTGGCCGTTTCGGGATTGGAGCATCAACGCCGACGGTCGCTCGCTGGACGGGCTCGACATGGGTCGCCGTGCAGCCAGGTTTGTCGGGCGTGGCGAACGACCTCAGGGTTCTCGACACCGGCGAACTGCTTGCCGCGGGTCGGTTCTCCCATCAGAGTGCGTTTCCCACGCATCAGGTTGCCCGTTGGGACGGACAGGTGTGGACGCCTGTCGGGCCCGGTACGGCGGGGCTTTCAGAAGTTGCCCGTGTATCGGTCGTCGGGAGCGGACGATTGTTCGCGGCGTCATCGTGGCCCCACAGGCCTGCCGTTGCCGAGTGGGATGGCACGGTATGGCGCGAGGTTGCGGACATGCCGGGCGCGATCGTTCTTGGAATGGTCGGCGGTGCCGACGGGAGACTCTACTTAGGCGGACAGTTGCACACGTATCCCTTCTCACAAGGGATCGTCCGGTTCGACGGGATTTCCTGGTCGGGGCTCGGCGTGGGCTTTGACTATCTGGTCAGTAGTCTGGCGATGCGGTCGGATGGCAAAGTGTTCGCTGGCGGGATGTTCCGGCAGGCCGGGAACGACCGCGTGCGGCGCGTCGCGCAATGGGACGGGCGCACCTGGACCGATGCACCCGGCGGGATTGATTTCTACAAGGTGACATCAATCGTCGCAACCGGCGATGAGCGGATCGTCGTCGGTGGCGGGTTCTCCGGCCGTGGCGTTCCGCCCTACGCAACGATCGCCGAGTGGGAGAACGAACAGTGGCGCGCATTGAACGCAGAGGAAGCGGGGGAAATCAGTGCGCTCGCGCTCGAGGAGGACGGAACGCTCCTCGCAGCAGGCGACATCTACTACAGTGCCACCGGCGTTGCTCGATGGCGCGAGCCGTCGTGGGAGTGGGTCGGAGGATGGTTTAGCGGGAACCTGTACGCGTTGGCTGTCCTGGCAAACGGCGATATCGTCGCCGGCGGCGAAATCCTGTCTACGTTCCCATGGCCGGGTCAGATCGCTCGATTCGATGGCGTGGACTGGGAGCCGCTCGCCGCGGACATCAACGGCGCCGTTCGTGCGCTCGTGGCGCTCCCCGCCGGTGGCTTCATCGCGGCGGGCGATTTCACCTCGATCGATGGCGTTCCTGCATCCCGGGTTGCTCACTGGGATGGGCATATGTGGAGAGCGCTGGGCGCCGGGCTCGATGGGCCTGGATACTCCGTCGCCATCCTGCGAAACGGCGATGTGCTCGTCGGCGGCGCTTTCGAGCACGCGGGCGGCGTCTACTCACCCGGTATCGCACGCTGGAGCGAAGGCGCATGGTCCGCGCTGGGCTCCGGCCTCGAGGGCTACTCGCACATAGGACCCGCGCAGGCACTCACGATTCTCGAACACTCCTCCGGCGAGATACTCGTCGGTGGCGATTTCCATCGCGCTGGTGGCCAAGCCGCTCCGTTCTTCGCGCGTTTCTCTCCCACTGGTGTGCCCTGGATCGCCGCTCAACCGCAACCTGCGACCACAACCTGCGGCGGGGTTGCGGAGATCTTTGTTACGCCTGCGACGGGGTACGACTCCATCTCGTTCCGTTGGCAGATCGAAGACCGCTCGGAACCCGACGGATGGCGGGACGTCAGCGATGGGGTTCTTCTCATCGAAGGAACTCCGGTTGCTCACATGGTGGGCACTGACACCGAAAACTTGTGGATCAGCGCATCCGTGAACTTCGGCTCCGTCAATGTGCGGGCGATCGTGTCCAACGCCTGCGGCAGCGTTCCATCGCAGGCGGCGAGGATCGAGATCGTCGAATGCCGCTGCCCATCCGACTGGGACAATTCCGGCGCGATCGACGGCGACGACATCGCCGCGTTCTTCACCGACTGGCAGCAGGGCAACGCCGACATCGATCAGTCCGGGGGTACGGACGGCGACGACATCACCTACTTCTTCGAGCGGTGGCAGGCGGGGTGCTGACCCCTTGAAATGGCGTGGCCCGTCGGGCGTTGTGCGATCCAGCACCGATCACGCACCCACGGAGCCCGCCATGCGAGCGATTACCACCGCCGCCGTCGCCACCGCGTGTCTCGCCTCGCTCACCGCCCCCGCCCTCGCCCAGCCCCAGAGCTTTATCGGTCTCCAATACGGCGACGGCCACCCGCGCCAACTGCTCGATATCTACCTCCCCGCCGGGCCGATTGTGCAGCGGCCGATGGTCATCTACATCCACGGCGGCGGTTGGCGCACCGGCAGCCGCACCACCGCCAACAGCGGCGGCCGCGTGACCGAGCTGCTCGCCCGCGGCTTCGCGGTTGCCTCGATCGACTACCGCCTCTCCGGCGATGCGACGTTCCCCGCGCAGATCCACGACTGCAAGGCCGCGATCCGGTACCTCCGCATGCACGCGGCGGTCTACGGCATCGACCCCGACCGCATTGCTGTGTGGGGCACTTCGGCGGGCGGCCACCTCGCCGCGCTCCTGGGTACCTCCGGCGATGTCGCCGCGGCGGAGGGCGCGGTCGGCGCGGCGTCAGGCAACCTCGCCTTCTCCAGCCGCGTGCAGGCCGTGGCCGATTTCTTCGGGCCCACCGACATGCTCGGCATCGCGTTCCACCTGGAGTGCAACTCGGCCGAGTCGCTCCTGCTGGGCGCGTGCCTCGGTGACATCCAGGCGAACATCAACAACCCTGCGTGGTCCGAGCAGGTCGAGAATGCGCGGCTGGCGAGCTCGATTACGCACGTGACGCCCGATGACTCGCCTTTCTACATCGCGCACGGCGTGGAGGACGGCACCGTGCCGGTCGAGCACAGCACCCGCATCCACGCAGCCCTCCTCGCCGCGGGCGTCCCCGCGGCGATCCGCCTCGTCCCCGGCGCGGGCCACGGCTTGCCGGTGATCGAGAACTACCCGGCGTACGCGTTCTTCGTGGACACGGTGGGGCGGTGCCCGGCGGACTGGGACCGATCCGGCGGTGTCGATGGCGACGACATCGGCGCATTCTTCGCGGATTGGCAAGCCGGGAACGCCGACATCGACGGCTCGGGCGGCACCGACGGCGACGACATCACCAGGTTCTTCGAGCGTTGGCAGGCGGGGTGCTGACTGCACAGGTGATGGCTACCCACCTGATGACCGGTCGGACGTTGACCTTCTGGTAACGGCAAAGGTTCGGTATTGTGAGGTCGTGGTTCCGGTGATAGCCTCCTCGCGGGCCGCGGAGTGCGCGGACAGGGGCTTTGCACCATGTTGCAGAATCGTGTGTTGCGTGATCGTCGCGTTGCGATCGTGGGGTGTGTGTGCATCACGGTCGCGGCGGCCGCGCCGATCGCGCTGGGCCAGAACCTCATCACCAATGGCGGGTTCGAAGCCGGGCACACCGGCTTTCTCTCTGATTACAACTACTCCGCGACATTGAACTTCACCGAGGGCCAGTACACCGTCCGCGACAACGGGTCGTCGTTCAACGGATTCTTCGTCAACCCCCCGCCCGCATCACCGGGCAGCATCAACATGATGGTCGTCAACGGCTCGATCACGCCCGGCCAGCGCATCTGGTACAGCACGATCGCGGTGACACCCGGCACGACCTACAACCTCGCGCTCCGCGGCTGCACCGCGGTCGCCGGCGGCCCGGCGATCCTGCGCTGGCAGGTCGATGGAGCGATGATCGGCTCGTCAGTCACGCTGCCAGCGCAGACCCGCGAGTGGGTCGACGTCACGGCCGAGTGGACCGCGCCCGCCGGCGTTACCTCGATCCAGCTCGCGGTCCGCAACCTGAACACCTCGAGCTTCCCCAACGACTTCTACATGGACGACCTGTCCATGACCGCCGCGTCATGTCCCGCTGACTGGGACAACTCCGGCGGTGTCGATGGCGACGACATCGGCGCGTTCTTCGCCGACTGGCAGATGGGCGATGCCGACATCGATCAGTCCGGGGGTACGGACGGCGACGATATCACGTACTTCTTCGAGCGCTGGCAGGCGGGGTGCTGATCCCTGCCGCGGCGGTCGGCGGTCATTCCAGGGTCCGAGAACTCGATAGCGGAATTTCTGCAACCTGCCCCTTGTGGGCGGGTATGACTCCGGTAGATTGGGTGGCCGCGGCCGCCCCTGGCCGCCCCCGGAGAGAGAGACATGCCGGCAGTGAAGTGTGTGGTGGTGTCGTGCGCGCTCGCGGTGTCGACCGCGGCGATGGCGCAGGTTGTGCTGACTCCGGTGCTGCGGAGCGGCGATGCGGTCCCGGGCCCGGACTGGTGGCCGGAGCGTGAATTCGGCCGGATGGGCACCAACCCGCAGGTCGCGCCCGATGGGACAATTTTTCTGACCGGCGGCTGGCAGGGATTGAATCCGCTCGAGTCAGCGGTATTCATCGGACGGCCGGGCGCTTGGAATGCGGGGCTGTGGCACGGGCGCGAGGGGCCGATGCGCGAAGATCGCACAAAGGTCATCGTGCTGCAGCGCCCCACATACGGCGGCGGCCTGAATTTCATCGCAAACTCGATCATTGATGGCGATACTGTGAACGGCTCGAATGACCGGGCCATCGTTGGTGGTGCGCTCGGCAGCGACGATTACATAGTCCGCAGCGGCTTTCAAACCGCCGGCGCTCTGGGCAACTGGAGCCAGCCGGACTCCGTCCAACGCATCAACGCAGCGGGGCAGTACGCGCTGAGCAGCGGCATTCTGTCGGGTCGGGGGATCGCTGTCGGCGGTCCGGGCGCTGGGCCGCAGGTGATCGCACAGACCTCCGGACCGGTTCTCGGCGGGCCAGCGGGGAGCACGCACAATTCGAACATCGGCATGCCGGTCCTCAGCGAGACGGGCGCGGTCGCCTATCGCGCCGGGTACAACCAGGTTTCCGGGGGCAGCCGGCTGGCGATCTTCAGATACAGCAACGGCGCTGCGCAGCGCATCGTGACGACCTCGAGCCCCGGCCCGTCCGTGCCGGGTATTCCGGACGGCAGCATCCTGACGAGCGTCGACGACCCGCAGATCGGGGACGCCGGGCACATGGCGTTCAGCGGCCAGATGGGCGGGGCTTCCGCCATCTGGACGACCGATGCCGCCGGCACGCAGGTGCGCGGGATCGCGTCGACCAACACGGTGATGCCGGGATCACCCGGGACAGAACTCCGTTTCTTCCGCAACATCACCGTTGCTCCCAATGGCGATGTCGCCTTCATGGGAAGCTACCGCTCCGGGGGCACGACCGATTTCGACAACGATGAACGGCTGTGGAAGTACAGCAACGGCGCCATCGGGCTCTGGCTCGCAGAGGGTGTTCAGGCCCCCGGCGAGGAGGCCGGGGTGCGCGTATCACCCTTGAGCCTGACGAATATCAACGCGATGGGTCACGCGGGTCTCGTCGCGAGGCTCACCGGCCCGGGAGTGACCGCCGAGAACGAGCGGGCGCTGTTCGGCCTGGATGCCTCCGGCGAGCTGGTGCCGGTGCTTCGCACCGGCGAGTTGTTCGAGTTTGCCCCGGGAGACATGCGTCTCATCCACAGCTTTGATGTCGCCGTCGGCGGCGGGCGAGCGCTCGCGGACGACGGCACACTGATCTTCCGGATCGAGTTCGCGGATCGGACTAACGGTATTTACACAGTGCACATCCCCGCGCCCGCGGCATGGGTTCTTTTCTGTGGTCTGCCGATCTTCGCCGCCCGCCGGAAGCGTGCCGCGGCGAACTCCTGACGGTATCGTGCGTCAATACAACGGCGGGCCGGAACGGCCACTCGCGGGGCCGCCGGGCGTGACAATGGCCGAGCCCACGCGGTCGACGCGTGCGTGCACAACCAGAGAGGGGCGGCCGCGCCGAGCGCGGCGGGAGCACACGGATGCTGAAGCGATCGCTCGCGTTTATCTGCGCTGCCGTCATGGCCGGCCCCGCCGCGGCCCAGTCATCCTGTTTGGACTGGGGGAGCGAGTTTCTTGATGTGCTCCCCAACGGGACCATCCGGACATCGGTCGCCGCGTCAACGCCCGATGGGCCGGTGCTCTTCGTTGGCGGACGGTTCTCCAAGGTGGGCGCGAAGACAGCAAGCAATGTCGCGTATTGGACCGGCACGGAATGGGGCACGATGGAGCCCGCCATCCGCGTGAATCACGGTACGACCGTCAACGCGATGGCGTATTACGACGACGATGGGCCCGGCCCCAACCCGCCGTCGCTCTTTATCGGCGGCTTCTTCAACCACATCGGCGGCGTTGATACCACCCATATTGCCCGCTGGGACGGGACGAGTTGGTCCGCTGTCGGCGGCGGGCTGAACCTCGCGGTTAACGGCTTGTGTGTGTTCGACGATGACGGGCCCGGCCCCGGGCTTCCGTCTCTGTACGCCGTAGGACCGTTTGACTTCGGCGGCGGCAACCTCGCCGTGATGGCCCGCTGGAATGGGACGGCTTGGACTCCGATCTACGGAACATCCGGTGGTGTCAATGCGCTGACGGTCTACGACGGCGAGCTGATCGCCGGCGGAGCCTTCACGAGCATCGGCGGCGTCACGGCATCGGGGATCGCTCGCTGGAACGGGCAGACATGGCGCCCGATGGGCATGGGAATCGGCCCGAACATCGTGGGTGTGAAGTGCTTCGCGGAGCACGACGACGGGACGGGACGGGCGCTGTACGTCGCGGGCCGATTCGAAGCGGCCGGCGGCACGCCGGTGAACAGCATCGCCAAATGGAACGGCGAATGGTCGCCCGTTGGCGATGGCATCCGCGATGGAAGCAGCACGGCGACCATCAACTCACTCGCGTCCTTCGACGATGGGGCGGGTCCGCGGCTGTATGCCGGCGGCACCTTCCGGCCCGCGCCGGGATACGAGGTCGACCGCTTTGCGGTGTGGGACGGGCAGACCTGGGCGCAGGCGGCGACGGTGAGTTCCTCGATCGAGCACCTCACGACCTTCGACACGGACGGCGTCCGATCGTTGCTCGTCTTTGGTCCGTTCTCGAACCTCGCCGGTCTGCGCGCGAAGTTCATGGCCGAGCGGCGTGAGCAGCGATGGATGGTGCGCGGACAGTCGTTTCCGGCGGAGCAGGAGTCCGCGACGATCTTCGAACTGGGCACGTTCGATTTGGGTTCCGGGCCGCGGCTCTTTGCCAGCGGCAGCTTCAGGTTCGCCGGACCGATCGCGGCCGACAGCATCGCCCAGTGGGACGGTCGGGCCTGGGCGCCCTTGGGAATCCCGGACGATGGAACCACCGCGACCGCCTACGCGATGCATCAGTTCCCGGCCGGTGCGGGGAACCCCGTGTACTTCGGCGGCGGCTTCGAGCACGTCCGCCTCGACGGCGAGACGCATGCGGTGCGCGGCATCGGCGCCTGGGACGGTGCGAACTGGTCCCCCGTCGAGGCCGGGCTCTCTTCGGGCGGGCTGAGTTCGCGGGCGGTGCTTGCGCTCCAAGGCTTCAACGATGGCTCGGGCGAGAAGCTCTTTCTGGGCGGGCAGTTCGCCGGAACGGTCGGTCGACCGCTGAATCATGTCGCCCGCTATACCGACGACGGGTGGGAGTCCTTCGACACCGATGGGCTCCCCAACACAGTGCGCAGCGCTGTGTATTTTGATGACGGGACCGGCTCGGCGCTCTATGTCGGCGGCTGGTTCAAATCCGCCGGCGGAGACGCCGCCTGCGGCGTTGCGAAATGGGACGGGACGCGATGGGTTCCCGTGGGCGACAATCTCGCCGGCAACCAGCGTGTGTTCTCGCTCGCCGTGTTCGATGACGGCTCGGGGCCGGCGCTCTACGCCGCGGGCGAATTCGATGTAGCGGGAAACCCCGGCGTGTGCCGGAATGTCGCGAGATGGAACGGCACCGTGTGGGAGCCGCTCGATGTCGGGATCTTCACCCACTCCGGAGGCCGTGTGAACAAGCTTCTGGTGTTCGATCCGGGCACGGGTCCCGCCCTCTACGCGGTCTTGAACAGGTTGTACCGCTGGACCGGCACCACCTGGGTCGATGCATCGGGCGTGCTGACCGGCTCTATCACCGACATCTGCCTCTACGACCCCGACAGTTCCGGACCGGAGCCGGCGTGGCTCGCCACCGTCGGCAACTTCACGCGGACCGGAACCAATGGGCTCGCCACGAATGTCGCGACATGGGACGGCACGCGCTGGTATGCGCTGGGGAGCGGCATCGGCACCGGCGCGACCACCATCGGCGTCTTTGATGATGGGAGCGGAGTCCCGAAGATCGTCGTGGCCGGCAACGCGCTGCGCGAGGCGGGCGGCCAGCCGGTCTCCAAGATCGCAATCTGGAATCGGGCATCGTGGTCTCCCATGGGTACCGGAATCCAGTCCAACTCGAGCCAGTCGATCGACACGATCACGACCTTCGACGATGGGAACGGCCCCGCGCTCTACGTTGGCGGCGTTTTCGCGATGGCCGGCGGCCTCCAGGTCGACCGCATCGCACGGTGGGACGGGACGGCGTGGTCCCGTCCGCCCGGGGTCATCGGCGGCGTGTACTCGCTGCGTATTCTCGATGGGCCGAGCGGTCCCGAGTTCATCGCCTGCGGCGGCTTCAGCAGCGCATCTGGCTTGGCCGCACCCAATGTCATCGCATGGGATGAATCGGGATGGCACCTTCTGGCCGACGGCCTCAACGCCGGCGTGTCCGCATTCGCCGTGTTCGACCCGGATGGCGCCGGTGCAGCGCCGCCCGAGCTCTACGCCGGCGGTAGTTTCGCCGCATCCGGTCCGCACGCTGTTTCAGGCATCGCACGATGGACCGGGTCGGGATGGGCGCCAGTCGGTGGGGCGATCGGCGGCTCATCCTCCGCAAGCGTCGTGACGTTCGCGCTGTTCGACGATGGAACCGGCGAAGCTCTGTACGCGGGCGGCGGCTTCTCCACCGCGGGCGGTGTGCCGGCGGTGTCGCTGGCGCGGTGGAACGGGAGCGCCTGGTCCGCGGTCGGCTCGGGTCCCCGCCGCGACGACGGCTCGTTCGGATCGATCTCGAGATTGTTCGTGCACGACGACGGCGGCGGCCCGGCTCTCTACGCCGCGGGGCGGTTCGCATCCATGGACGGTGTACCCGCCAGCAACATCGCAAGATGGAACGGTGTCGAGTGGTCCGCCCTGGGCTCTGGCGTTAACGCCGATGCCTACGCCATGGCGTCCTTCGAGCACGAGGGCGAGCTCGCGCTCGTCGTTGGCGGCGCATTCCGCACAGCCGGAGACCGCGACTCACCGTTGATCGCGACGTGGAAGGCCTGCGAGAACCCGGTCTGCCCCGGTGACTGGGACGGTTCCGGCGGCGTGGACGGCGACGACATCGGCGCGTTCTTCGCCGACTGGCAGATGGGCGATGCCGACATCGATCAGTCCGGCGGGACGGATGGCGACGACATCACGTACTTCTTTGAACGGTGGCAGGCCGGCTGCTGACGCTCTGATCCGTCACAACCAGATCGCACGCGCAGCCGCCCTCGTTCGGCGTCGCGGTGTGGACCAGCCCAAGTGGGACAGCGTCCGATCGGAGGGGAAATATGCTCAAGCGTACGGTCGCGATGATCAGTGTCTGGGGTTCGACCTGTGTTGCCATGCAGCCAGCGTCGTGTCTCGAGTGGGGGAACAACTTCCAGTCACTCGCTATGAATGGTGGTACGGTGCGTGCATCTCTGGTCGCGCCCACACCACACGGAGTCGGACTCCACATCGGCGGGACATTCCTCGGCGTCGGTGGAGTGGAGGCCAGTCACCTCGCATTCTGGAACGGCGCTCGGTGGTGCACGCTGGAGCCCGCTGTCGAGACCAACGCGGCGAGCCATGTGTCGGCAATCATCCGTGTCGATGAAGACGGGCCAGGCCCATTGCTTCCGTCGATCGTGATCGGCGGATGGTTCCAGCGGGTTGGGGGCACCGATGCGCCCAACATCGCGCGGTGGGATGGCGAGCAGTGGTCCACGGTCGGCGAGGGAATCCCAGGACGGGTGACGGCACTCTGCGCCTTCGACGATGATGGTGTGGGCCCGGGCGGACCGCTGATCTATGCGGCCGGCGAGTTCAATCTTGGCGGACCGACACTCACGTACCTGGCGAAATGGGACGGCGTGTCGTGGCAGCCGGTTCCGATTCAGGGGCCCCTCGTCCGTGTCGATGCTCTGACGACGTACCGGGGCGAGCTGATCGTCGGTGGTCGGTTTCAGAGCATCGATGGTGTGCCCGCTTCCTGCATCGCGGCTTGGAACGGCGTCCGGTGGCGCGGTCTGGGCTTGGGGATCTCCGCGACAGACGTTGAGGGCGGTGTAAGGTGCTTTGCGACGTTCGACGCTGGACCAGGTGAGGGGCTTGTCGTGGGCGGAAAGTTCGAGGCCGCCGGAGGGACGCCCGCGTTCGGTGTAGCCATGTGGGACGGCCAGTGGTCATCGCTCGGTGCAGGTATACGCAATGGACCGAACTCTGCAATCGTCAATTCGCTTGCTGCGTTCGATCACGGCAGCGGACCGCGTCTGTACGCCGGCGGGGATTTTCACGCCGGCCGCGGCAGCGAGTTCGAGCACCTCGCTGTGTGGGACGGCATGAACTGGAGCGCGGCGGGGGATATCGGCGGCGATGTCACCCACCTTGCGGTGTTCGACCGGGGCGATGGCCCAACTCTGTTCGTGTTCGGAGGTTTCGCCACCGTCGACGGTGTCTATTCGCCGCTGATGGCCGAGTGGGATGGCGCCCGGTGGATTCCGCGCGGGCAGAGCCTGGATGAATTCGGCGGAGCACGGGTGTTCGAACTTCGAGCCGCCGACGTCGGAAACGGCCCGCAGCTGTTTGCCGGCGGCAGCTTCTCCTTTGCCGGCGGCACGGGTGTCCGCCAGACCGCGGTATGGAACGGCCGCGAGTGGTCGCCGTTGGGCAACGCCGGCGATGGCCCGCTGGGCGGCGTCTTCAGCATGGCCCAGTTCCCATCCGGCGTGGGGAACCCCCTGTACATCGGCGGATCGATCGGTGAGGTGTTGTTCGATGGATCGAGGCTGCGAGGCGGCGGCGTCGCGGTGTGGGACGGTGCACGATGGACATCGGTGAACTCTGGCCTGGATGGTGGTTCCCGAATCGCAACTGTATTGACGATGCGGACACACGACGACGGAACGAGCGAGAAGCTGTACCTCGGAGGCTGGTTCAGCGGCACGGCGGGCTATCCGCTGAACAACGTCGCTCGCTTGTCTCAGGACGGATGGAGATCGTTCGATGCGGACGGTCTGAACAACAGAACGCGTTGCGCGGCGGTCTTCGACAGCGGCGCGGGGCCCGAGTTCTTCGTCGGCGGGGACTTCACCGTGGCCGGCGGGCAGCCGGCCGGCGGGGTAGCACGATGGAGCGGTAGCGGGTGGCTGCCGGTGGGATCCAATCTGGCCGGCGAAGCACGTATCTATTCCCTGGTCGTCTTTGACGACGGAACCGGGCCGGCGCTCTACGCATCCGGCTACCTCACACTGCCGACCGGCGGCTTCCCGAGCAGGAACGTTGCAAAGTGGAACGGCACTTCCTGGGAGCCGATGGGCGCTGGGATTCCCGGCGATGGCAACTCGCCCGTCAAGAAGCTGCTCGTCTACGACTCGGGGCAGGGCCCTTCCTTGTATGCCCTCCGGCAGGGCGGAGCGCTCTACAAGTGGACGGGAGCACAATGGTCGATTGTGTCGGGCGCGCCGACCAGCGGCCTTCTTGACATGTGCTTGTACGACCCCGACGGCGCCGATCAGGCCCCGCAACTCCTGGCGCTGACCGGCGACTTTGCCATTCAGGCGGCGAACGGAACGGCTCGTTCGATCGTGACTTGGGACGGCACCGAGTGGCGCGCTCTGGGCAGCGGCCTCGCATCGGCGGCGACAGCGGTCGGGACGTTCGACGATCCGACCGGACGGCCCAGGCTTGTCGTCGGAGGCAACCGCCTGCAGAGCGCCGGAGGCGTTCCCGTCTCCATGATTGCAAGTTGGGACGGCTCGAACTGGGCGCCGCTCGGTACCGGTGTCCAGGGAGATGCGAACACCGCGATAAACGCCATCAGCACTTTCGACGACGGCGCCGGGCCGGCGCTCTACATCGGGGGCTCGTTCCGCACCGCCGGCGGTCAGACAGTCAACCACGTCGCGAAGTGGGACGGTGCCCGCTGGTCGCGGCCTCCGGGCGTCATCGGAGCGGTGTACCGGCTGGAGACATTGGCGACCCCGGACGGAGTGGAGTTCATCGCCTGCGGTATCTTCGGGCTCTCGGCGGGTGAGGTCTTTCAATCTCCAAATATCGTCGCGTGGACCGGAACAGACTGGCAGAGCATCGGGGCTGGCTTCAATGCGGATGTCTCGGCGATGGAGTTCTTCGACCCCGATGGACCCGGACCCGCCCCGTCAGATCTCTACGCCGCCGGGGGTTTCACCGCATCCGCCTCGCAGCCGCTGCGGTACATCGCAAGATGGACTGGATCGGATTGGGTCCCGGTCGGTGGTGGCGTCGGTGGCCCGAATCTAACGCCGTGGATCTCAGCCCTCGCGCGATTCGACGATGGATCCGGTGAGGCGTTGTACGCAGCGGGTTACTTCACCTCCGCCGGCGGGATCCCGGCCTCATCGATCGCGCGATGGAACGGTACGTCGTGGTCCGCGCTGGATGCGGGGCCGGTTGCTCCCGACGGCGCCCTGGGACGGATTTCATCCCTGCATGTGTACGACGACGGTGATGGTCCCGCGCTCTACGCAGCGGGGGACTTCACGGCGATCGGCCGTACGCCCGCAAACGGGATTGCGAAGTGGGACGGCGCACGATGGCACGCGCTCGGGATCGGGCTCGATGGCGTCGCATCGGCGCTCGAGACCTTTGCGGCTGATGGTGTGCAGCGCCTGTACGTCGGGGGCGCCTTCTTGCATGCAGGTGGTCGCAACTCACCCGCGATCGCCAGCTGGGGTCCGTGTTCACCAGGGTGCGTTGGGGATTACGACCAGTCTGGCGGCATCGACTGTGATGACATCACCGCGTTCTTCGCGGATTGGGAGCGCGGCGGCGCCGATGTCGATCGTTCCGGCGGCACGGACGGGGAGGACGTCGCGTACTTCTTCGAGCGCTGGCAGGCGGGGTGCTGAGCTTTCAGCGCACGCGTTGAGCAACCGCGCTCACGGCCCCTTCGGCAGCGGGAACCGGATCACGATCTGTGACTGCATCGGCGGGTACTGGATCTCCAGCCGCAGCCCTGCGAAGTCCTCGCCCTTCCAGCCGGCGCGATCGAACACCGTCTGCAGCATCTCGCCGTACTGCGGCACCAGCGGTGTCGCCACCGCCGGGGGGTTGCCCGCGATCGGGGTCAGCCGCGGCCGCATCGGCAGCACGCGGCCGTCCATATCCGTTGGCGTCTTCTTTCCGTGTGAGAAGATCTCGCCGAAAATCAGCGCCCGCGCGCCGCTCATGTCCAGCGACTTGTGGTAGATGAGATCGACGATCACCGATTCACTGGGCATCGCGATCGCCGTGCCCACCTCGCCGATGTCGTCGTTGGCCTCCGCGTAGCGGCCCACCTCGTTGCGCATCAGTTCGCCCGCGAAGCAGTCGAATGCGCCGGCGTTGCCCACCGGCCCGCTCCGCAGCACGAAGTCCTTGCCCTCGGGCGTCCACTCCGGATCCACCCGCGGCACATCGCCGCGGCAGAAGTCCATCAACAGCGGCACGCCCGGCGGCGCGGCGGGATCGATCGCTTCCCGGTTGTCCTCGACGCCCGGGCCGTCCTCGCCCCAGTTGCGGGTCTTGAAGATCGCCCACTCGACATGCGGCCGCAGCCGTCGCACGCGGACATAGCCGCGGACCGTCGCGAGGTCGAGCTTGGTCGGATCGTTCGCGCTGGGCGCCATGAACCAGGTGCTCAGACGCGTCTTTGACTGCACACCGCAGATGCCGCTGTTGCCGCGGAATGTCAGCCGCCGACTGATGGCGAGCCGGTCTTCTTCGCTGCCCGCGGCGTTGTCGAGGATGAGTTCGAGCGTGCCGCGGTCGTCGGCGTGCCGCGCGATCATCGCATCGAGCCCGCTCGCGGCGTCGTTCACGCGGAGCTTGGCCTCGATCAGCCGCGGCGTCTGCGGGAATGCATCGGCGACTCTCGCGATCGAGCCCGCCGCGGGGATGAACGAGATCGCATCGATCGGGTCCGCGGCTTCGAGAAAGCGGGAGATGTTCCAGGTCAGCGTCTTGTTGATGCCCAGCTTGCGGGCGACATCCTGCGGGCGGGTGGGGTCAGCCGCCCCGGCGTCGAAGAGGGCGATGAGCGCGGACTTGAGGCCGGCGACGGCCCGCTCGCACTCGTGTTCAAAGGTTGGGTTCTGGGCGGTATCAGGCATGGTGGTGTCTCTCTGCGGGCACATTCTACCTCGGAAAACGGTCCCGCCAGGTGCCAATCTGGAATTCCAAAAGATTTTCCAATTGGAATATTGACGGGACTTGCGGCTCCCTGTATGCTCGCCTCGTCGGGGTCCGTTTCCGGGACCTCGCCGCCGGGTTCCGTCGCGATCGGGTGTTCCGATCCGGCAGGGCGACTCGGGTTTGAGTCAGCACGCGGGGCCCAGTCGCCCCCAAGGAGACAGAGAGATGAAGAAGGTTCTCGCACTCGTCGCCCTCGCCGGCTGCGCCTCGCTCGCGAGCGCGGACACGCTGTGGGATCAGCAGCCCAGCTTCAATGTCAACGGCGTCGTCAACGCGATCGCCGGCAACCCGCCCTTCGGCGTGACGGCCTACACCGTCGGCGATGTGCAGGTCGGCGCCGGCGGCTGGACGATCGACAGCATCACGATGTACTGGTCACGGATCACCAGCAACTGGGAGAACGATGTCACCCAGGCGCGTCTCTACGTGCAGCCCAAGACCGGCGCGGTCCCGACCGTGCTCCCCGGCGGCGCGCTGATGCCGGTGTCGGTCGTTTCGCTCTTCGATGACGTTGCGCAGCAGTCGTACTACGCCGTCACGATGTCGGGACTGAACATCAACCTCAACGCCGGCGATTACTGGATCGGCATCACCCCCGCCGCGCCCGGCGGCCCCTTCGGCCCCGAACTGGGCATGGGCACGGCTTCGCCCTTCGGCGTGGTCTCGCAGACCTACGACGCCGGCGGCTTCCCGGCGCCGGGCTGGTTCAACTACAGCGATGTCGATGCGGCCCTGACCGTCACCGGCATCCCCGCCCCCGCGACGGGCGCGCTGCTCCTGGCCGGCCTCGCCGGCATGGCGCGTCGCCGCCGCTGATCGGCTTCTGACTGCTCCCTTCCGGGCGGCGCCGGGCACGATCCCGACGCCGCCCTTTGCCTCGAACACACTCTCGTCTCGCAAGCACCCCCGCGAGACCGACCCCGCACAGGAGGGCCCACCCATGCTGCCGAACCACCAGCGCTGCACCGCTATCGCCGCACTCACGCTGCTCGCCGGCCTCGCCGCCGCGCAGCCGACGCTGATCATCGTCCCCGGCGCCGAGGACATGAATGCCGCGGGCACCGCGACGGTCGGCCGCGAAACCGAGTGGACGGCGGTGCCCGGCGGCGAGCCGCTCTTCTCCTATGTCCCGTACATCTGGGAACGTGGCCAGGGATACC
This sequence comes from Planctomycetaceae bacterium, assembly GCA_040255445.1. Classification (GTDB taxonomy): domain Bacteria; phylum Planctomycetota; class Phycisphaerae; order Phycisphaerales; family UBA1924; genus JBDZUZ01. Next base: position 15,926 of record JBDZUZ010000017.1, read on the forward strand.
GGCGTGTGCCGGGGACCTACGCGCGGCCGGAGATCGTCCGCGGGTCGGCGGATCTTTCCTCGCTGATGTCGAACCTCGAGAACACCAGCGACTGGGGCGACCTCAATTGCTTCAATGGCTACTGCTTCGGCAGCATGACCAACTGCACACCCGGCGAGCCGCGGCCGCAGTACGACCCGTGCATCATCCCGAAGATCGCGCACCATTACTCGTCTTTGACCGGCTGGGTGAACACCGGCTCGCTGCCGCGGTTTCAGGATCCAACGACCGGCCGCTTCTACGGCGGCACGCGCTGCGATCAGACCATCAATTCGCCCTACGACATCTCCGGCAACGGGCAATTCATCGTCGGCGGCGCGTACTCGGCGCGGCTGACCCATCCCAACGGGGGGCCTGGCTTCGGGCTCTGCGGCGACTTCTTCGCCTTCCGCTGGGACGCGGCGACGGGTGTGATGAGCGTGCTCCCTTCGGCGTTCAACTCTGATACGACCCGCGCGGACCGTGTGAACTTCGACGGCACGGTCATCACCGGGTACGACCTTGAGCGCATCAACCATCCCAACGGCACCCAAGACAACTTCCGCCGCCTCACGGCGTGGACCAACGGCGTGCCAGTGACGCTCGATCCGATCTCCAACACCAGCACGACCTCGCCGGTGAACAGCCCCGGCACGGTCATCGCCGGCTCGCAGAGCAGCGAGTTCAACGTGGCGACCTACGGGCAGAGCGGGATCCGTCTGACGCGATGGGTGCGCCAACCCAACGACACCTGGACGCCGCAGAACCTTGGCCGCCCGGCCGACCGCTTCGAGGGCGTCTCGATCGATGTGCTCGTCGCGCTCTTCCCCAGCGCGATCAGCGACGACGGTAACACGATCGTCGGTACCGCTGTGTACAACGCGCTGGGACCGTCGGGCGTGTCGCGCGCTTTCATCTGGAGACCGTCGATCAACAACGGTGTCCCGATGGACCTGCAGGATTACATCGCCACACTCGATGCCTCCAGCCCGCTGCTCGCCGAGGGATTCCGGATCACCAACGCCCGCAACATCAGCGCCGACGGCAACACGCTGCTGGCGACGTTCTTCGATGCCCGCAACACCTGCACCAACGGCGGGCTCAGCCATATGACCTTCACCGGCGGCCTCTTGTCGCTCAACGGCGCGGGGATTTCCTGCGAAGCGCCCGAGATCGTGACCGGGCCGTTCACCTGGGGCGTCGATCAGTACCTCCCCTACGGCGCCTCGCTGAACGTCTCGGCCTCGGGCTCGTTCCCCATGAGCTATCAGTGGCAGCGCGAGGACCCAAACAACCCCGGCTCCTGGATCGACCTCGAGCAGGAGTGCTCGAACTTCCCGCTCCCCGGCGGCAATCAGACCGGCTTCAGCCCCACGTTCAACTACGAGGGGGTGTACACGCCGCAACTCCGCATCGGCATCGATGAGTTCGGCGTCTGCGGCCGGCTGGGCAACTACCGCGTCGTGGTATCCAACTCCTGCGGCTCGGTCGCCAGCGAGCCGACGGAACTGACCGTCGCCGCGCCGTACTTCGTCGAGCAGCCGCAGGACGCCACGATCTGCGCGACCGAGTCGGCGGAGTTCACAGTCCGCAACCCTGTCATCGAGCCGCGGATCCGCCAGTGGCAGCTCGAGCTGCCGGCAAACTCCGGCCAGTGGGTCGAGATCTACGGGCCCACCTACCAGGACTTCGCGAGCGGATTGCGCTTCGACCTCTCGGGCGAATTCGAGACCACGCTGACGGTCTCCAACGTCGAGACGGGCACGCACGGCTCATCGCTCCGCTTCCGCAACCGCATCCAGGCCTACACGTTCTGTGCCGACCCCGGCTACTCCGATCCCGCGACCCTCACCATCACCGACTGCGGCTGCCCGGCCGACTGGGACGGCTCGGGCGGTATCGACGGCGACGACATCGGCGCCTTCTTCGCCGACTGGCAGATCGGTGAGGCCGACATCGACCAGTCCGGCGGCACCGACGGCGATGACATCACCTACTTCTTCGAGCGTTGGCAGGCGGGATGCTGAACGGGTCTGATCGCCCTGGGGCGTTCGGCAAGGAGGGGGCCTCATGCCGGGGATGACACAGCCGCCATGCTCGCTGACGGGGCGCCGACGGACGGGCCGAGTGGTACGGCCGCTGCGGGTCCTGCTCGTCGAGGATGATGAAGCGCAAGCGCAGATCTTCAGATACGCGGTCGAGGCCGCCGGCATCGGCTGCGATCTCCGACATGCCAGCGACGGCAACGACGCCCTCAATTGCCTTCGCAGCGGCATCCGCGCCGGTGGGGCGCAGATCAACCTTGTGCTTCTCGATCTGAGACTCCCGCCGGACGGCGGCCTCGTGGTGCTGGAGGCGATCAAAGCAGATCCGGTGCTGCGCCTCACCCCCGTTGTGATCCTGAGCTCTTCGCGGTTGCCGACCGACCGCCACGCGGCGTATGTCCGCCATGCCAACGGCTACATCGTGAAGCCCGGGGACTTTGACGACCTCGGACGCCTGACGCACGACCTGCTGACCTACTGGTCGCATTGGAACGAGCCCGCCGAAGAGGCCTGCTGAGCACGCCTCGCACGCGGCCCGTCACCGCGGTTCGCCAGTCCCGGGCATGCTCAATCCCTGCCCGCGGCTTGCTCCACATCGCCGCCCCCCAGCGACGGCAGGTCGGTCTGCAGGACCATGCATGAACCAAGGATCGGGTACTCAAGAGAGAAGCGGTGCAGTTCGTAACTCTCCGGGTTCCAGCCCAGCCTGTCGAAGCAGTAGGCCAGCGAGTTCTCGTACTCGGGCGCTTCGCGCAACCGCGCGGCCCGCAGCCCGCGCCCCATCCGCTCCACACCCGCCGATACCGGCAGGACGCGCCACTGGTCGGGCCGGTGCGCCAGCGGATCGACGCCCGCAGCGCTGACCAGGACAGCGCGGTGCGCCAGGCCGAACCCCGGCGGCGCCCACAGATCGATCACCCCCAGGCCGATCGGATCGCGCACCGTCAGCATGATGGCGTTCATCGGGTTCTCCTGCGTCCGCCACCGGGCGCCCCGAAGCCCTCGGCGCACCTCGCCGACATACACCGTGATCGCCGCCCGTTCCCCGATCGCCTGATCCGAGAACTGATACTCGACGTTGCCATCGGGCAGCTCAACCGCGTGCAGCTTCGGCAGCGGGTGTGAGCAAAACTCGGGCAGCAGGGGAACCCCGCCCGCCACACTCTCGGGCGCGATGGGGAGCGCTGTCACACGCCGAGGCCCCGGCGCTTCCGTGTCGTGCTCGACCGTTCTTGAGAGCCGCAGCACGCCTTCCTTTCGCACGCGGCGGACCCGCACGTGAGCCCGCACGGTCGCGAGATCAACCAGTTCCTCTCCAACCGGTGTGATGATCGCTGTGAGGACGCGCGCTGCGGTCTGCACGCCCCACACATAGCTCGTCGAGCGGTAGCCCGCACGCCGCGCCGCCCGGAGTGAGGCATCGCTCTCCTCGGGCGCGGCCGCGCTCTGCAGCATCACCTCGAACGAGGCGCGGTCGCCCGCGTGCGCCTTCGCCAGCTTCCGGTATCGATCGAGCGCTTCCCGCACACCCGCGACCGATGCCGTGTCGACGCCCCGGGCCGCGGCGGAGGCAAGGAATTTGTCCATGCCCTCGCCCCCGGGCAGATGCGGCACCGCTGAGAGCGGCTCGCGCGCGTACGCGACCTTGAGCACGCGCCAGCACAGTGTCTTGTGGAGCCCCAGCAGCCGTTCGAGTTCGCGCGGCGAAACCTCGCCCGGGCAGAGGTGCGCCAAGATTCGGCGCAGACGTTCCCCCAGGTCCGCCAACGCGGCCTCGGCGTCGCCGCGGAAGTCGGAGGCGGCGGGGCCACGCATCGTGTCGGGGGAGCGGGGGGCGGGGGCCATGTGCAGGAACCGTACCAGACGCGAGGCCTTCGCGTCAGAAACGTTTTTCAGAAACTTTCTGAAAAACGCTTGCGGCTCCGCCGGGCATCCGATAGCTTGCAACGCCAGGCCGAGATGCGGTCGATGATTCGAACATAACCCATACACCGCGAGGACAGCGCGATGCGATACACAACGAAGCCCCTCTGTTGCAGCCGCCTGCACGCCCACGCCGGGACCGCCGCGGCGGTCATCGCCGCGATCGCGTTCGCCCCTCCCGCGCTCGCTCAGTTCGCCGACGACTGCGCCTCCGCCCCCTCCGTGGCGGAGGGAGTGTTCACGTTTGATCTCGCCAACGCGAGCGGTGGGGCGGACCCCTTCACCGTCCCCTGCGCACAGGACCGCCTCGCCCTCATCGACGGCTGGGTCCTGTACACCCCGACAGTCTCGGGGCCGGTTTCGATCTCGACCGTCGGGCTCAGCACCGGCGACACCGTGCTCTCGGTACACGACTACTTCAGCGAGTTCGACTGCGCGTTCGCGCCCTTCCAGGTCCGTGCCTGCAACGACGACTTCGAGGGCCCCCAGAGCCGCGTTGTCGTGCTCGCGACGGCCGGACAGCCGATGCTCGTGCGCATCGCGGGTGCGATGGAGTCGCGTCCGTCGGGCTCGGTGCGCATCGAGACGTTCGCGCCTGTGGCGGGCGATACCTGCGACACCGCGATCGCGGCGACCCAGGGCACGAACATCTACTCCGTAGGCGATGCGGTGATCAACGACTTCGTATCGTGCTTCGGTCTGCGCGATGTCTGGTTCAGCTACACCCCGGAGGAGTCCGGCGCTCTCACAGTCTCGACGTGCGGCCAGCCGACGGCGGCGAACATCTCGATCTTCAATGGCTGCGGCGACACGGTGCTGGCCTGCACCCCATTCGGCGGCTGTGCCGCGGCGGTGGGGGTCGATGCCGGCGTGCCGCTGCTCATCCGCATCGCCAACGACGACGCCGTCGCTCCCGAGCAGTTCACCATCACGCTCGATCCCGGCGGCCTCCCGACCAACGACAACTGTTCCGCACCCCTGCCCATCGGCCTGGGCGAGACGGCGTTCGACAACACGTTCGCGACGACGGAGTTCCCGGTCTCCTGCGGTAGCGGACCCTTCCCGTTCGCCTCCGGGCTCGACCTCTGGTACGTCTTTACACCGCAGGAATCGGGCGTCTACGACATCACCACCGGCCAGAGCATCGGGATCGGTGATACCACGCTCGCGGTCTATTCGGCATGCTCTGACCTTCCGATCGCGTGCGATGAGGACGGCAGCGGATTCCTCAGCTTCATCCGGACCGAACTCACCGCCGGCCAGCCGTACCTCATTCAGGTCTCCGGCGCGGGTCTTCCCGATGCGGGTTCACCGATCGACCGCGGCCAGGGCATCCTGACCCTTCGGCAGTCAATCCCGCCGGGCAACGATGATTGCAATGATGCGATCGACATCGGCGAAGGTCTCATCCCCTTCGATCTCTTCGATGCCACCACCGGACCGCAGCCGGCTTCGTGTGTTCCCGGCGGGCTCACCACCGGCCGCGATGTCTGGTTCCGCCACACACCCGCGCAGGATGGGCCGCTGGAACTGAACATCTCGGCGCAGACCGGCGCCACATTCGCTGTGTTCGCATCCTGCAGCGACAACACGCCGCGCTCCGCTGGAACGTACTTCGATGCCCAGACCGGCGCCGACGCCGCTCGCGCGGTGTTCGATGCCCAATCCGGGGTTCCGCTGCTCATCCGCGTTTCCACCGCGGTCTCCCCCGACCTGCCCGACCTCCCCGGCGCGGCCGGTGAGCTGTACATCGGGCCGCCAACCGCGCCGATTGTTGTCAACGATCGATGCGCCGCCGCACTCCCGATCTCGGCGGGCGCGACGCAGATCGACCTGGCCGGCGCGACCAAGGAGTGCAACGCCAGCGACGACCCGAGCTTCGATTCCTGCGCCTCGGTCATCGATAACAACGTCTTCTACCGGTTCACCGCGGCCGCGACCGAGCCCGTGACGATCCAGATCAATGACGGCGTCGACTATCCCTTCTTCGATGGGCTCGTCGTCTCGGTCCACTCGACGTGCGGCGGTCCGCCGGTCGCGTGCAGCTTCCCCTTCGGCGATGCGCCGGCGGATGCGCTCAGCTTCGATGCGATCGATGGCCAGGAGTACATCATCAGGGTCGGGTCGGTGGTGCGCTTCGGCTCGCTGGGAATCCTCGCCGGCGAGCTCGTCATCGATGCAACAGCGCCCTGTCCCGGCGACTGGGACGGCTCGGGCGGGATCGATGGCGACGACATCGTCGCGTTCTTCGCCGATTGGCAGATCGGCGAGGCCGACATCGACCAGTCCGGCGGTACCGACGGGGACGACATCACCTACTTCTTCGAGCGCTGGCAGGCGGGCTGCTGACAGCCATTCGTGAGCGGGCTCGGCGCGTGCGGCGCCTCCGCCATGTGCTGACCGAAATCGCGGAATAACAGTCGCTCCTGCGGTGGCGATAGGACACCGCACCGGCCAAGTCGGCCGCCCCTGGCTATTCCGCACTTCGATGAAGCCCGCCTGCGGCACCCCAACACTGTCGCGCAATGCGGAGCGTTCCTGTCAGCCGCATCTGGCTCAGTCCCGCGTGATCAGCCAGTCGGCTCCGGCAGCCGCACCCAAATACGCGTCGTGAGACCCGGGGCCGGGTACTCGATCATCACCCGGTACGCGTCGAACTCCTCCGCGGGCTTCCCCGATCGCTCCACCGAGTGCTCGGCGATCGCCTTTGCATCACGCACGCCGCGGCACGCCATCCGACGCGTGCCGGGCCCGAGCGATTGCACCGAGACCGGCTGGTCGATCGCATCGAACGCATCCGCCGCGGGCGAGTCGGTCGGCGGCCCGCCGGCGACATTCAGCGTGACCGTCGGCATCGGGATGCCCAGGCCGCGGTGGATCAGCATGTCAAAGACCAGGACCGCGACGGGCTTGCGCATCGTGACGCCGAAGCTGTCGTACTTGCGTTCGGCCGTTGCCCAGCGCGGCGCGGTTCCGCGTGTGATCACACCTGTCGCGACCGTCATCGGTTCTCCCGGCGTCGGCACGCCAGGGTCAACGCTCAGCAGCAGCGAAGCGCCGCGTCGCGTGGTGTGCATCCGCGGCAGTTGCGGCGAGCAGAAAGCGGGGATCAGCGCCTCGTGCGGATCGTTGCCGACGGGTCGACCGTCAAAGAGCGTCGTGCGCTCGATCGATGCGTCCTGAGGATGCGGCGCCGGGACACCGCACACGATGGAGCGTGACACGCCCTCACGCAATCTGCGGAAGCTGTCGCGTTGCTCTATATACACGGCATCGATGCGGCCCGGGATCGTGGTCGACTCTACCAGCGTGTGGACCTGATAGGCCGATTCGAGCTGGCAGCCCATCAGGACGGTCATCGATTTGTACAGGCCCTGCCGCGCTGCCCGCTGGATCGCATCGCTCGAAGCCCCCGCCCGATCCGCGAGCGCTGCATCCAGCCCCGCCCGCCCCGCCGGGAAATGCATCAGCACCGACTCGAGTTCATCAATCGCCGCGTCCAGGACGCGCACATCGAAGCCCGCCGCGGCGACACCCCGCGCCACCTGCCGCAGCCCCGCCGGCCCCGGACCTTCGGGAAGTCGGGGCTCACGATCGACAACTGCGCGTTCGAGAACAACACACCGGTGACCGGCTTCGGCGTCATCGATCTGCCCGCCGGGACCTCGGTGATCCGCGACTCCTCCTTCACGGGCAACAGCAAAGAGGTGGTACGGTTCATCGGGAACAACGCGAACATCCTGATCGAAGGATCGCGGTTCGAGAACAATCAATCGGTCAACGGCGTGCTGAGCTTCCCGGTCGTCAACGCCGGGACGAGCGTGCGCATCCGCGACACCGACTTCATCGGCAGCGAGGGCGGGAGCGTCGGCGGGCTCTTTCTCAACCTGTCGGGCGGCGTTGTCGAGGTGACCGACTCTCGCTTCGACGGAACCGTCGGCTCGGCGATCTTCGCGTACGTCGATGCCGGCGGTGATCTCACGGTCAATCGGACATCGTTCCGCGGCACCGCCGGCCCCGCGATCATCACCAATGTGAACGATGGTTCCGCCACCATCGCCAACACGCTCATCGCCGGCGGCGCCAGCGAGGGGCTCTTCCTGCTCAGCAGCCAGAGCGCGGGCGTCACACGAATCACCAATACCACCGTCGCCGACAATCTCGGCTTCGGCGTCCGCGCCGAGGCGCTGGTCTTCGGCGAAGCGATCGTCGAGAACAGCATCCTGTCGGGCAATGGGTCCGGCCAGTCGCAGGCCCCGGTTTCTCCGCTCGGCACGCTCACGATCAGCAACAGCATCACGCAGGCCGATCCCGGATTCACCGATCGTGCTGCGGGCGACTACTCCCTCCGCGCCGACTCACCGGCGGTGGATGCGGGCAACAGCACCGCCGCGTTCGGCGACTTTGATCTTGTCGGTGGTGCGCGCATCGTCGGCGCCGCGATCGATCTGGGCGCTCTCGAGTTCCAGAACGCAACCTGCCCCGCCGACTGGGACGGCTCCGGCGGTGTCGATGGCGACGACATCGGCGCCTTCTTCACGGACTGGCAGGCCGGGAACGCCGATATCGATGGATCCGGCGGCACCGATGGCGACGACATCACGTTCTTCTTCGAGCGCTGGCAGGCGGGCTGCTGAACACGGTCCGCGGCATTGAATCCTCTCCTTCACCGCGGGGTCCGGCACACGCCGGGCCCCGTTTTCCGCGCGGCATCCGGCCGCGATCCTCGGCCGAAGCCAGACAGCCGTCGAACGCACACGCGAACCTGAAATCCGGAAACGGTCTCGGCGACCGCCCGCCCCCCACGGCATCAGATCCCGTACACCGGTCCCGCGGCGAAGCAGCCGCCAAAGCACAGGAGCCTCCACCATGATCGATCATCTCTCCCGCCGTGACTGGCTCCGTGCCGTCGGCGCAGCCGGCCTGGGCATCGCCGCGGCCCCCGCGGTCGCGAGCGCGCGGCCGCAGCGCATCGCTCCGTCCCGTTCCGCGGCCTCCAACGCCGGGTTCTACCGCACCACCGCCGGCTCGATCGAGGTCACGATCGTGACCGATGGCGGCATTTCCCTTGCGCCGGTCCATCCCACGATAGGTGTCGATCAGCCCGCCGATGTCGTTCAGGCCGCGGCCGACGAGTTTGCGATCCCCGATGACGCCTTCAACCACGTGAACTGCGTCGTGGTTCGTTCGCCCGATGGACTCGTGCTCATCGATACCGGCGTGGGCCCGGCCTTCGGACCCACCGCGGGGCGCCTGCAGGAGAACCTTGCCGCGGCGGGCTTCAAGCCCGAAGACATCGATGCGGTGCTGCTGACGCACGCGCACGTCGACCACATCGGGGGCCTTGCCTCCGGGTTTCCGCAGCCGGGCGGAAAGCCGCTCTTCCGCAACGCCAGCGTGTACTTGATGGATGAGGAGCGGCGCTTCTGGCTCGATGGCGCGCCCGATCTCTCGGGTCAACCCATTCCCGACGAGATGCGCCGGACCCTCGCCGCCGCCGCGCAGGCCGCGCTCGGCGCTGTGAAGGACAAACTCGAGTCCATGGGCGAGGGCCGTCCGCCCGCCCGCGGCATCGAGGTGCTCCCGCTTCCGGGCCACACTCCGGGTCACTGCGGTTTGATCATCGGCGACGGCGCCGACCGCATCCTCTTCACCGGCGACACCATCATGATGGTCCCCATCGGCCCGCTGCACCCCGAGTGGCAACTCGCCTTCGACACCGACGGAGCGATGGGCCGCCGCACACGTCAATCTCTCTACGAGCGGCTCGTGTCCGAACGCCTCCGTATCGCAGGTCCGCACATCCCCTTCCCGTCGCTCGGTCACATGCGCCGTCGCCGTGGCGATTCGGGTTACGAGTTCCTCGCCGAAGCCTGGCGCTGGTAGCCATCGCAGCCTTCCTTCGCTAACCCGTGCCGAGGCGGACGACTGTCCGCCTCGTTTTCTTCGTTCGCCTGGTTCCCCGGTCACAGAGCGTGCGGTTGCCGCATCACACATCGCAGGCCGGCCGCGGCGACCGCCGCAACACACAGGAGCCCTGCGATGTCAGCACTCGATGTCTCGTCTACCCAAGTCCCGGCCAGCACTTCTGCAATCGGCAGGAACGCTCGCATCGGATCCTGGATCGCCCAGATCGCCGCCGCGGCGATCCTCGGCCAAACGCTCTTCTTCAAATTCACCGGGGCGCCCGAGGCGGTCGCCATCTTCTCGGCGCTGGGCGTCGAGCCGTGGGGCCGCATCGCGACCGGCGTCATTGAATTGATCACCGTCGCCGCGTTGCTGATCCCACGCACGGCCGCGATCGGCGGCGTCATGGCCGTCGGACTCATGGTCGGGGCGATCGGCGCCCACCTCACGCGGCTGGGGATCGAGGTCGAGGGTGACGGCGGCACACTCTTCGTCCTGGCCTTGATCACGCTCGCCGCGGGCTTGATCGTCGCCGGCCTGCACCGGGCGGAGCTCCAGGGGTTCGCAAGGTCGGCCGCAGCGCGGCTCCGGACCGCCTGAGCCGCCCCCCTCCCCGCCCCCGCCGCGCGGATAGGGCGACGCTACGAACGCAAGCGCAATCTCTGCATGCCGATCAGAATTTCGTGACCCGCCCGGACATGCCGGATACAGTTTCATCACAACCAGGCCCCACCACCAAGGGCACGGCAGGCTTTATGTCGCCGTGCCCTTCCCCCTTTTGGACCTGTTTGATCGCATTTTGATAGGGTGCTTCGATGCCGCGGGAGGCTCTCCCGCGCTCGCCCAGGAGGCCGCACCCTCATGCGGTCAAACGACTTGCGCCGATAACCCGGGGATGACCAACCCCGACCCGGGCCCGCATCGTCTGGCCGCCGCGACCCCTGCCGCCACCCTCGAGGCCCCGCCGAGCGTCCGGGACCTCCTGGGTCGTCTCGCGCCGGCGCGGCCGGTCGAGTTTCTGGCCCCGGGGTTGATCCGCACCGCCCGTCTTTCGATCCGGCCCCTCCGCGAGGCCGATCGGCCCGAGTTCATCCGCGTGGTCCGGCTCAGCCGGGCCAACCTCGAACCCTGGATCCCGCTCCACCGCGACGGCGAGTCGGATGAAGCGCTCTTCGAGCGGCAGCTCGAGATGACGCTGGTTGGGGACTCGAAAGGCACGGCCTGGCGCCGCATCGCGGTGCTCGACGACGGCCGCATCGCGGGCGCCGTGAACCTGAACGCCATCAGCCGCGGTCTGGCGTGGGAGGCGGATACGGGCTGGTGGATCAGCAGCGATCAAACCAGACGCGGCCTGGGGATGGAAGCGGTGGGGGCGATGGCGGCGTTCGCGCTGCTCGACCTGCCCGCGGGCCTGGGGCTGCACGCGGTCAAGGCCGCGATCATGCCCGGCAACACCCCGAGCATCCGGCTCGCAACAGCGCTGGGGTTCCGCCGCATCGAGGGTCCGAACGTCTCGATCCGCATCCGCGGCGAGTGGGAGTTGCACGACCTCTATGTGCGGGCGTTGCATGAGGACTGAGTGCTGAGGACTAAGTGCTGAGGATTAAGTACTGCGGACACAGGACCGAGTGATTCAAACTCAGTCCTCAGCACTCAGTCCTCAGTCCTTCTTCACGGCAACGGCGCCGGATCCGGCGCATCCCCCGGCAGTTCGAGCTCCGCATCGATCGCCTCGCCGCCCATCCCCGGCAGCGGCAGGAACGATCCATCGCGCTCGACGCGCAGCTGGTCCGAAGCGAGCAGGTAGTTGAGCACCGCGTTGCGGAGCTGCGTGAGCGCCTGATCGCGCTGGTTCTCGGCATCGAGCAGGTCGTTCTCGGTATCAACCAGCGTCTGCGGGTCGAGCAGGTCGGCGCGGAGCCGCTGGCCGCGGAGACGGCGGCGGTTGATCTCGACCTGTTGCTCGGCGAGCGTGAGCTGGAATCGCGCGAGGTCGACGTTGCGGAGCGCGCTGCGCACATCCACGATGACGTTGTCGCGCTGCTGCTCGTAATCGCGCACCTGCTGCTCGAGACGGATCATCGAGCTCTTGAGCTGCAGCCGCTCGATCTCGCGGTCGAGCGGGAGCGAGAGCGTGACGCCCGCGCTGTAGTTGAGATCCTCGCCGCTGAAGTTCAGCCCGCCCTCGCGGGCATCGGGGTCGGTCGGGACACCCACCCGCGCGTTGACATCAAGATCCGGCAGCAGGTCGTTGCGAGCGTTCGCGACGCCGCGGCGGGCGTCGCCGATGCGGTCGCGGGCGTTCTGCAGATCCAGCCGGTACTCGAGCGCGAGCTGCGTCGCCAGGTCCAGATCGATCTCCGGCTCGGGGATCTCGATGATCGCATCGGAGATATCGATCGGCTGATCGAGCGGCAGGCCCAGGCGGATCTTGAACCGCTCGAGCTGCAGGATGTACTGCTCGCGCAGGCTCGACAGGCTCGCGATACCGCTGAGCACACGGTTCGCCGTGATGCTCTCCTCGAAGGCCTCGCGCCGGCCGGCCTCTACGAGCGCCGCGGTCGCACGCTGCAACTGCTGGAGGCTCGCGAGCTGACGCTCCTGGTTCACGATCCGCGCCTTGGTCTGCAGGAGCTGGAAGTAGTCGTTGGCGATGTCGACCAAGAGCCGCCGCCGGAAGCGCTCGAAGCTCCGCGCGGCGTAGATCGTGTTGCGTTCCGACTGGATCAAATCCTCGCGGGCCACCAGCCCCGCGCCGCGGAGCAGCGGCAGGTTGCCCGAGAGCGCGATCTCCGAAGACTGCCGGTACCGCCCGGTCGCCTGTTCACGCAGCTGTTCGGTCGCATCGAACACCCACGCGGCCTCGACCGAGCCGCCATACGGCAGCCGCTTGGTGGCGCGGAGCGTGTTGATCACCGAGAGCGCGTGGTCGAAACGCCCGTCGTCGCCGTCGCCGGCGATCTGCACCGTCGTGTCGTTGAAGAACCGCGGGCCCCACAGGTGCCGCTCGATCAGCAGGCGGATCGCGGTGAGGATGTACTCTTCTTCCGCCGACCGGAACTCACGGCTCGACCGCTGGAAAGTCCGCAGCGCCTCGGGCAGCGTGAGTTCGAGCGTGGGCGGGCCCAGGTCCGCGGCGGGGTCGCGGCCGGCGCCCGGCTCGGCCCCATCGACACCCGGCCCGCCGCTCATGCCATCGGCCTCGCCGACGGGCGCGCCGAACCGGCGGGCGTACCGCTCAAGCCGCGCGGCGACATCCCGTGCCTCGGATGCGGGTGTGAAGCTGAGCTCCGCCGCGGCGGGGTTGACGGTCTCGACATCGGTCGCCACATCCGCCCCGGTCCGCTCCACGCGGCCCTCCGCCCCGGGCTGCGTGGCCCCGGTCCGTGGGGCGACCGTGTTCTGCCCAACCGCCGCGGACCCCCGAACAAGCACCCGATCGATGCGTGTGTTCATGGATTCGGGGTCGGAGGAGCAGGCGGTGAGGGCGAGCAGTCCAGCTGCTGCGATGAACGTGCTCTGTAAGTGCTGTCGTGTCAAAATCTTGCGTCCAATTCCGTCGGTTGCTTGCGGGCGGATCGTCGGGATGGATGCAGTCTACCGGGGCCGCACATCCGCTGTCGCTGCTGCCTGAAGGACCGGCCGGTGCGCGTTTCCGGACGCTCTCTTCGGGGCCGGGCCGAGCGGGATTCATCGCCCTTGGATTCCGCCATTGCACCCCTGCCCGCAGTCGCTACATTGCTGGCGCGACCAAGGGGAATTGACGATGGCGATTTGTTCGATGCGGCGGCCGCAGGGCAGCGGTCTAACACTGTGGCTCAGCCTGCTGATCCTTGCACTCGCCACGCCATGGAAAGCGGCTGGGCAGACCTGCGTCGAGTGGACGCCGCTCGTCGCAGATGCCGCACCCGCACCACTCAAGAAGTGCGGGATGTGGGATCCGGACGGTGAGGGTCCCAGGTCTCAATTGCTTGTAGTTGCAGGCTCTCCAAGCTTCATCGGTGGAATCGCCGCATCCGGGATTGCGGTCCGGAACGAGAACGGGCAATGGGAAGGGCTCGGCGGTGGAATCGTGGCCAACGACGTCGACGCGATTGAAAGCGGGGCCGACGGGAGTCTGTTTGTCGCAGGTGACATCCAGAGTGCGGGTGGTCAGCCGGTGAATCGCGTTGCCCGGTGGGACGGTTCACAATGGCATGCGTTGGGCCTGGCTATGAATGGGCGAGTTCGTGCTCTGCAGCGCATGCCCAACGGCGACATTATCGCCGCGGGTGATTTCACTTGGGCGGGAACTGTCGCGGCGAACCGTGTCGCACGCTGGGACGGGACACGTTGGTGGAGCTTGGGCAGCGGGATCAATGGATCGGTGCGCGCTCTATGTGTGACTGATGAGGGCGTCTTGCTCGCGGGGGGGCAGTTCACGACCGCCGGTGGTACTCCGGTGCAGGGGATTGCTCAGTGGAACGGCGCCGAGTGGTTGGCATCGGGTGCCGTCGTGCAACCGGGGGGGAGGGTCAATGCGTTGCTGAAGGCGTCCGACGGGTCTATTTACGCGGGAGGCAGCATTGCGAGAGGCCCTTCAAACCAGTGGGATCACCAACTGGCGCGCTATGTCAACGGAGTCTGGACGGTCGTGCCCGAGGTTGTGATCGGCGACGTTCTCGCTTTGGCCGAACTACCCGGTGGCCGCCTTGTGATAGGCGGAGACCTTTCCTGGATTGACGGCGTGCGAATTTATGAGCTCGCGATCCGGTCGAACGGACAGTGGCAGGCGCTGCCGCCCATCACTAACAATATTAGAGCAATGTGCATAGACGCCGATGGGCGATTGGCCATTGCCGGCGACTTCCAATCATGCGGGAAGCGCAATCTGCTCCGCTTGATGCCATGGGGATGGGACGACTACATCACGGGGATCAACAATCAAGTCTCGGCCATTCTCGCTGTCAGTAGCGATGAAGTCTACATCGGCGGCCCCTTCTTTTCGTTCGAGCGTCTGTGCGTGGGAAACCTCGTACATTGGGATGGGACCCGATGGAACCCGCTCGGCGACGGGATCAGTGGGCGCACAGCCCCATCAGTTACGAAGATACTCAAGATGCCCGATGGTGACCTTGTGGTTCTGGGTCGCTTCGACTACGCCGGTCGCGAAGTTGTGAACTCCGTAGCGAGGTGGAATGGAAGCGACTGGCATGCCTTCGGAAACCAGGTTCTCAACTTCGATCATCCCGGCACGATTCGTTCGGGGGTGTTTCTGCCCAATGGCGATCTGGTGGTTTGCGGCGTATTCACTTTCAACGACCGGGATTGGATGAGGGTCGCGCGGTGGAACGGCTCCGAGTGGATCGACCTGCGGCCACCCGTCGAGATCGGCGAAGTCTCCAATGTCGCGGTATTGCCAAGCGGAGACCTTGTCGCGCAGGGTCGCTTCGGAACGTCTCCCAATTATACTTGGCTTCAGCGCTGGGATGGGCAGAATTGGACAGCGGTGAACTGGCCCATCTCTGGTTCCACTCCCAGAATAATCACAACTCTCAATGATGGCGATCTCGTGCTCGGGGGCGGCCCCCTTGAGATTGTGCGATGGGATGGCGTCACGTGGGAGATCATTCCGCCACCGCCAAGCGTGGTCGGTAATATTTATTCCATTGACGAGTTACCGAACGGCGAGTGGCTCGTTGCCACGAACAATGGCGTTTGGCGCTTGAGTGTTCATGGATGGCGTCCGGTAGAGGAATCGCAACCACGACGTTCCGACATCTTATCGGTTATTCCCGGGACCGAGAGTTTTCTTGTGGTGGACAACGGGAGCGTTAGTTACGGCGGAGGCTTATTCCTCCGTGGCCTGTATCTGGGCCGCATTACAGGCGATGCCATCCGCATCGAGCAGCAGCCGGTGCCGCCTCTGCAGGGGTGTACCGCGATCGGCATAGACCTCACCGTGATTGCTTCTGGTACAGGACCGATCTCCTACCGCTGGAAGCGCAGCGGATTCTTCATCGATCCCGAGACCAATCCCTCGGCAGCCACGTCGACCTTGCGCGTCACCTCATTGAACACCGGCTCGAATATCTTCTCGTGCGAGATCACCGGACCCTGCGGAGCAGTGACCACCCCCGACTACATCGTCGGCGGCCGCACCTCAGGAGCAGTTTGCTGCCGCGCCGACTGGGACCGCTCCGGCGGTGTCGATGGCGACGACATCGCCGCGTTCTTCGAGGACTGGCAGATGGGCGAGGCCGACATCGACCAGTCCGGCGGCACCGATGGCGACGACATCGCCTTCTTCTTCACCCGCTGGCAGGCTGGGTGCTGAGAGCTCCCTCCGTCCCGTTCGGGCCCGCCAATTCCGGGGATTCCGGCGCGGACAGTTCCGGTGCACGTTCGCCCCAGCAAGGTCCTAAAACGCGCAGCCGGCGCGGTTTCCTTCGGCCGCCCGCCTCCGGCCGAGACGCACCGACGTCAGCGCGGCCCACGCCGTGCAAAGTGCTTATTCACAGTTACTTATGAAGAACTAAACGCCGCCGCCCGCCCTCGCGGCCGCGCTGCACCCCCGCCCCGCCCCTCCCGCCGCAACCCCCGCCTGTTGCAACCACCTTTGTCCACATCTATTCTTGGCCCCTTGGAACCGAGCGGCCCCGCTCGTCCGCGCGGTGCGACCGCCCAAGCCGGGGTACCCGCATAACCACCCGCTTCGCTGGGAGGACGCTCTCCCGATGCCTTCAGTCACACACGACGGTCGCAGTTTCATGCTCGACGGCCGCCGCATCTGGCTCGCCGCCGGCGAGATCCACTACGCGCGCCTCACCCGCCCGGCATGGGCCGACCACATACACGCCGCGAAGCTCGCCGGCCTGAACACGGTCGTCACGCCCGTCTTCTGGAACCGGCACGAGCCCCGCCCCGGCTCCTTCGACTTCACAGGCGACAACGACCTCCGCGCCTTCGTCGAGCTGGTCGGCAAGGCCGGGATGCACTGCGTCCTCAAGCTCGGCCCCTTCATTGATGCCGAGTGGGACCTGGGCGGCCTCCCCGCCTGGCTGCTGCAGATGCCCAACGTGGCCCTGCGCACCGCCAACCAGGTCTTCCTCGAGGCCTGCTCGCGCTACATCACCGCCGTCTCGGACCAAGTCCGCTCGCTCCAGGTCACCGCGCCCGGCCAGGGCGGCCCGATCCTGATGCTGCAGTGCGAGACCGCCTGGACCTGCGGCAAGGAAGACCTCGCGCAGTCCTATCTGGGCGAGCTGCTCCGGTACTTCCGCGAGGCCGGGCTGAATGTCCCGGTCATCAACTCCAACAACCTTTGGCAATCGATCGAGGGCCAGATCGATGGCTGGTCGGGCACCGGGCAGATGCTGGCGACGATGCGCCAGCTCGCAACGGTCCGCCCCACGCAGCCGCGGATCGTGATCGAGTTCCCGATCGGTTCCACGGCGATCTGGGGCCGCGAGCCCGAGCCGGCGATGTCCACGCCCGCGCTCGTCCGCCGCATGGCCGAGATCCTCGCCGGCGGGGGCCAGTTCAACGTCACGCCCTTCAGCGGCGGGCGAAACTTCGGCTTCTGGCCCGGCCGGCTGCCCGAATCGCTCGACCTCTTCGCGACCAGCGAATTCGGCAAGGACGCGGCGGTCACCGAGACCGCCAAGCCGGCCGCGTCGCACGCCGCGGTCCGCCGCATCGCGCACCTGGCCTCGCGTTTCGGCCGCGTCTTCGCGAACCTCGATCCATCCTTCCAGCCCATCGCGATCGACCCCGAGAGCTTCGGGGACGATGCCGCCGGGGCCGCGGGCGGTGGGAGCTCGAAGAAGTCCAAGTCCGCCAACGGCAACGGCCGCATCTCGATCGTCAACGCCTCGGGGTCGCAGGGCTCGGTCGCGTTCCTGTTTGCGGATCCCGCGGCGGGCCACGCGCAGACGACGCTGCTCCTGCCCGATGGCTCGACCCTCCCGGTCACGATCGGCGATCAGGGCGTGGCGTGGTGCCTGTTTGATGTGCACCTGGGCGGCCGCGCCAACCTGGATTACTCAAACCTCAACGCCTTCGCCACGCTCGGCTCGGTCTTCATCGCCTACGGCCCCGCGGGCGCCCGCGGCATGATCTCGATCAACGGCTCGCCGCTGGATGTCGAGGTCCCCGGCGGCAAGACGCCGCTCGCCGTCGAGCACGAGGGGCTCACCATCGTCATCGCGAACGAAGAGCAGATCGATTCGATCTTCGTCGCCGATGATGCCGTGTACCTGGGCGTCTCGGGCGTCTCGCCCAAGGGCGAGGTCTCGACCCCGGCGGGCACGCGGCAGTACTCGCGGATCACGCCCGATGGCAAGATCCACGCCCTGACCGACAACTCCCGCACCTCGCACGCCGGCCGCAAGGTCAAGCAGGGCGACTGGGAGACGGCGACCGCCGAGGACTACCAGAACGGTGTGTCCGCGCGGTACGCCTCGGTCACCGGCCCCGCGGACCTCGCGCTGCTCGGCTGCCCGCACGGCTACGGCTGGTACCGCATCACGCTCACCGGCACCGCCGGCCGCAAGAAGGTCATGGCGCCGATGAGCGGCGACCGCCTGCAGTTCTTCATGGACGGCGACTCGATCGGCACCATGGGCGTCGGCCCCGGCGCCGGCGCCGAGCTCACGCTCCCGCTCAAGAAGGCCGCGCAGCAGCTGGTGATCCTCGCGGACAACATGGGCCGCTTCTGCGGCGGCATCAACCTGGGCGAAAAGAAGGGCCTGTTCGGCGACCTCTACGAGGTCTCGCCGCTCAAGCTCGCCAAGCCCAAGGTGCAGGCGGGCGACCCGATCGACCTGCTCAACTTCCGCAAGCCCTTGTGGGAAATGAGCGAGGGCGATACGACGTCGCCGGACCGGCTCACCTGGCAGTTCATGCACCGCCGCAAGACGCCGCTGATCGTCTCGATCGCGACGCCGCCGGCGCACGGCATCCTGATTCTGAACGATGAACCGCTGACGGCGTTTGATCGTTCCGGCCCGGACCGCATTGTGCTCACCAGCGAGCAGCTGCGTCAGGGCAAGAACGTGCTGCAGATCGCGCTGGTCAGCGATGTGCACGAGCAGGCCGACATGGACCGCCTGGGCGATGCGCTGACGATCCACGAGGCGGTGAACTCGCTGACCGAGAAGTCGGAGATGGCGTTCGCCAAGTGGGAGCCGCCGACGGCCTCGCAGTTCGCCGCGCCGGCCAAGTCGGTGCCCGCCGGGCCGCGCTGGTGGCGGTGCACCTTCTCGGGCGGCGAAGCGCCGGATGCCACGGTGGTCTTCGAGCCCGTGGGCATGACCAAGGGCGAGGTGTTTCTCAACGGCCGCCACCTGGCGCGGTACTTCACAGCAACGCCCGATGGCAAGAAGGTCCCGCCCACCGAGCGGATCATCCTGCCCAACGCGTGGCTGAACAGCAGCGGCGAGAACACGCTGATGATCTTCGACGAGCACGGCGCCAACCCGGGCAAGACAAAGCTCGATGTGGAGTGATGAGTAGCCCCACTCTCCGAGTGGGGTAGTTCCTTGCCTTTGTGCCTTGGGTACCCCCACGCTCCGCGTGGGGGGTCTCCTGGGTACCGCCACGCTCCGAGTGGCGCGGCCTTGTGCGGCTCCACGCACCGCTCGTTTGCCTTCATACCTGTCCCCTCCGGCGATCATCCCGCGCGAGCGCCGATAGGCTGTAGTTCGTGCGCTCCGTACCACTCGGAGCGTGGTGGTACCCAAAGGCAGCGAAGGCGAAGACACCCCACTCGGAGAGTGGGGGTACCCAAGGCAGGAAAGACATGCCTGATGCCAACCCAACCTGGCAGGCGGCCCTCGCGTTCGCAGCCCGCGCCCACCAGGGCCAAATGCGCAAGGACGGCCGCACTCCCTACATCAGCCACATCGCCCGTGTGGTGACCACGCTCTCCGCCCTCTTCGGCTGCACCGATGAGACCACGCTGACCATCGCCGCGTTGCATGACACGATCGAGGACACCACGGTCGATTACGACGAGATCGCCGAGCACTTCGGGACAGAAGTCGCCGACGGCGTCGCCGCGCTCTCCAAGAACGCGCTGCTCCCCGAGAAGGAGCGCGAGGCCGAGTACGACCAGCGGCTGGCGAGGGCCGACTGGCGGATTCGGTTGATCAAACTCGCGGATGTCTACGACAACCTGTGCGATGCGGACGATCGCAACGCCGACCCGGCGAAGGTCCGGAAGCGCATCGAGAAGGCGGAGCGGGCGATGAAGCTGGCGGAGGGGGATCGGGAGCGGGCGGAGGTCGGTAGGGCGCTGGCGGCCATCGGGCAGCGAATCTGGTCCGTGGAGTGACCGTCGCAAAGGTGTGGACAGGCGCCCTCAAGGTCCAGCGCGGGCCAGTGCGCATGGCCAGGAGCTCAAGCTTGAGATCAGGGCGCGGTTCTCTTCGTCCTATAACCGACGGGCAGATTCGTTCGGATTTTGGTCTAGACTGAAACCGATTCCATTCAGTACCCGTACAAAAGGTGCGAAAATGGGTTGGACGGGGTCTTGACCTGCAACCGAGCGGAAGGCTACCCTCGCTGCAT
>JBDZUZ010000294.1:0-1519 GCA_040255445.1 Planctomycetaceae bacterium
AGAAGCCCGTCCGCGTCGGGTTGACGAGCAGCCCCTCGATGGTGATGTCGGAGCCCGGCACGATGAGCGCCGATGCGATCAGGAATGCAGCGGAGGAGGGATCGCCCGGCACCGTGACATCGCGGCCCTCGAGCTCCGCGCCGCCGCGCACCGTGATCCGGGTTGCGCCGCCTTCGGAAACCGTCCGCACGTCCGCGCCGAAATGCCGGAGCATCCGCTCGGTGTGATCGCGCGTTGCCTCGGGCTCGACGACTGTGGTTTCGCCGGCGGCGCCGAGCCCCGCGAGCAGGATCGCGCTTTTGATCTGGGCCGACGGCACCGGAAGCTCGTAGACCATCGGCACGAGCTCAGAGGTGCCGCGGAGGGTTAAGGGCAGCCGGTCGCGGTCACCCTCCACCTCGAGGCCCATCTGCTTCAACGGGTTGAGAACCCGGCCCATCGGCCGCTTGGAGAGCGAGGCGTCGCCGATCATCGTCACCGTGATGTCGTGCGGCGCGATCACGCCCATCATCAGGCGGGTGCCGGTGCCCGAGTTGCCGAAATCCAGCGGCTTGTCGGGCTGCGTGAGCCCGCCGGTGCCGCGGCCGAGCACCTCCCAGGTGTCTCCGGTTTTCCGGGCAGGCGCGCCGAGGGCCGTGACCGCGTGTGCGGTGTTGATCACGTCCTCGGACTCGAGAAGGCCGCGGATGCGCGTTTTTCCGGTCGCCAAGGCGCCGAGCATCAGGGCCCGGTGGGAGATCGATTTGTCACCGGGCACCCGAAGTGTGCCCTTGAGGGGGCCGGAGCGGCGGGAAGCGAGCGGGGTAGGATCGGCGTGAGTCACGTGGTGGCGCCCGAAATGTCGCGGGGAGGCGCCGGAGGGACGCCTGAGCCCGGGTTGTGAAGGAAAGCCCGGGCATAGAGCCGCCCCATCCAGGCCCTGTCAACGCCGCGCGACGCTTTATCAGCACCGGCACCGGATTTCGTTTTGACAGCCGCCGGATGCTGTGGCAGACCCCGCTATCCCAATTTGACAGGTGAGACAGCCATGGCGACCAAGCAAGCGCGCGGGACAAAGCGCACCTGCCAGAGCAATGAATGCGGTGCTCGGTTCTACGACCTCAACCGAGATCCCATTACCTGCCCGATCTGCGGCTCGATCTATGAGCTGGCTTCGTCGCCGCTCGCGCTCGCTGCGGCTGGCGAGGAGAAATCGAGCCGTCGCGGCCGCAAGTCGGATTATACCGAGAAGGCGCCGGTGGAGACCGCAGAGGCGGACGCCGACGATGCGCTGCCGGACATCGAGGATGGCGACACCGCCGTTGCCGCCGACGAGGACGAGACCTTCCTCGAGGAAGAAGAGGAAGAAGGCGGCGATATGTCCAACATCATCGGCGGCCCGGTCACCGAAGGCGACGAGGAGCGTTAGGACCACGATCGCGCCAGATCCTGCCATCTGGCGCGTGAATCGTCGGTCCAGTCAGTGACCACGATCGCGCCAGATCCTGCCATCTGGCGCGTGAATCGTCGGTCCAGTCAG
>JBDZUZ010000295.1:0-1511 GCA_040255445.1 Planctomycetaceae bacterium
CGGGCGGCGTCGACGGCGACGACATCCCGTTCTTCTTCGACCGCTGGCAGGCGGGCGGCTGCTGAGCAGTATCGAGGTTCGTGCCTTTCTTCGGGGCCCGCCATGACGGCGGGCCCTGCTCTTCATGCTGCATTCGCTGTTTGTTTGCAATGCCAGCATCGGCTGCTCGCGGAATTCATGTGATCCGGGCCGGTCGGTCAGATAGCGTGAAAGGAGCGGAGCGTTCGCTCCGCTGGTTGCCGCGGTTCACGCGGCGGCGGCGTTGCGATGCGTGCCTCGCGGCGATCGCCGGTCTTGTGCCTCTAGCAGCAGGAGAGGATCTCATGAGCATCAGAATTGCACGCCCCCATGCCCTCGGAGCCGTTGCCGCAACGCTCGCGCTCGCCGCGGCCGCCTATGCGCAGCCCGCCGCGACCGACCTGGGCACATTGCCCGAGGGAGAAACCCGCGTGAACGGCATTGCCGTGTCGGGCAGTTCCATCGTCTGGTACCAGTTCATGGCGCCCGCTGTGTCGAACGCCGACAACCGCTACCTCGATATCTGGACCGAGGCCGCCGGCGGCGACAGCGAGCTGGGGCTGTACGACTCGACGGGCACCCGTATCGCCATCGACGATGACGATGGCGACAGCCTTCGCAGCGCGCTTTCCTTCGGCGCAACCTCACCGGCACGACCGCTGACGGGAGGCGTCGCGCACAACGGCCGCGACGGCAACCTCGCCGCGGGCCTCTACTACCTCGCCCTTGGAAACTTCAACACCACCTTCAACGAATTCACCTGGGATGTCTTCAGCAGCAGCACCGCGAACAACACGTTCGACCTGGTGCTCTCGGTCGGCACGCCGCCCCCGCCGCCGCCGGACCGCTGGAACGAAACCGGCGATGCGGGCGAGTTCCCGACGACCGCGCAGGTGCCATCGGGCTCTGGGAACCTCGGCAGCATCTCGGGCTCGATCGCCACCGGCGGCGAGGTCGACATGTTCGAAATCGAGATCTGCGATGTCGCCAACTTCACGGCGACGACGACCGGCACCGGCACGACGATGGACACCCAGCTGTGGCTGTTCCTCGCCGATGGTTCGGGCGTCGTGTTCAACGACGACACACCCCCGGGGGGCGTCGGACTGCAGTCGACGCTCAGCAGCGCGTTCATCACCGGACCCGGCCAGTACTATCTGGCGATCTCGGGGTACAACAACGACCCGAACGATGAGTTCGGCCAGCTGATGTGGTTGAACACGCCCTTCAACGCGGAGCGCGCGCCCGATGGGCCCGGCGCGGCGGGGACGCTCTCATCCTGGACCGGCGGCGGCGCGAGCGGAACGTACCTCATCAACCTGACCGGCGCCTGCTTCCCCGGCGGCGGCGGCTGCGCCCCGTGCGCGGCGGACTTCGATCAGTCCGGCGGCGTTGACGGCGATGACATCACCGCGTTCTTCAACGACTGGCAGGCCGGCGCGCCGTGCGGCGATGTCGACGGTTCGGGCGGCGTCGGCGGCGACGACATCCCG
>JBDZUZ010000185.1:0-6526 GCA_040255445.1 Planctomycetaceae bacterium
GGGGATGGGGGGCGTGGCGGGTTGACTTGTGTCGCCCTCTTCGAGGGCTTTGGGTTTCTTTGGGGCTGTACCCACGGCTTGCGGCTTCGCCGCGGCGCCGTGGGCAACGCGCTTCCGCCCGCGGGGCGGGCTGAAGGCATTGTGTCGCGGGGCTCGTTGAGATATGGGCGAAGTCGTGTCCGGGGCGTCGTGAGAAATGTTCCGTGACGGTCCGGTGTGTTCGTGTGGATGAGTCCTAAGATATCATAATGTCGTGCACCCAAACCACAGGCTCGCTCAGAGCAGCGAGCCTGTGGCACGTGGTGATGGAGAGATGGCGTGCTGAAGCAGATTGAGATTGAGGTGACGACGGCGCGGCGGGGGGTGTTGCGGGACTTGGAGATGTGGTGGTCGACCGCGGTATTGGAGGGGGTGGTCGCGGCGGAGGAGTGTGGGTCCTGGCGGCCGGGGCGTGAGAGGGGACGAGCGCGGCTGGTGTTGTCCGGGTTGCTCGTGTATCCGCGGCTGCTTGAACGCGGTGATGTGTCGGAGATCGGGCGGAAGCTGCGGGGGTTGCTGGAGGCGGATGAGGTGCGGTTTGAGGTGCGGCGATCGGCGCGGTCATGGACGGCGGATCATGGGTATTGGATGGGGCGGGGCGCGCCGAAGAAGATGGTGATGGAGTACGCGCCGCTGCAGGGGTTGCCGCCGTTCTGGACGGCGGATCGGGCGAAGGTGGTGTCGCCGGTGGTGCTGGGATTGTCGCAGGAGTTGCGGAACGATGTGTGGGCGTGGGACATCGCTGCGCGGGCGATCTATCGGGTGTGGTTGTACGCGGAGGATGAGGGGATCATGACGCCGCGGGAGATCGGGGCGGCGAAGCGGGCGGTGGATCGGCGGGGGCGGGTGCTTGCGCGGCGGGTGGCGAAGGAGACGGGGAGTGAGGTGGAGTACAGGTGAGGGTGGTGATGGAGGGGAAGGCATCGAGGCAGGGGGCATCGAGGCATCGAGTGGGGCGATGTGAGAGCGCGGGATGGTGCGTGGTGGTGCGCTCAACCCACAGGCTCGCTCAGAGCAGCGAGCCTGTGGCACGGCGGCGCGACGATGTCATATTAGATGATATTAGAGAACGAGGCGGGCGAGGCAATAGACGAGGGAGGGGATCGCGAGGCCGAGGGTGAGGTAGATGGCGGGGCCGGGGCTGGCGAGGGGGATGAGGTAGGCGCGGTCGGGGTACCTGGGTGAGACCCAGGCGGGGACGGTGGTGTCGGGCGGGAAGGGTGCGAGGACGGCCGCGGCGGAGTCGGCGCTGGGGTAGGTCTGCACGATGATGGTGGGGCGGAGGTGGGTGCTTTCGTAGCGCTCGCCGCGGAACGTGTACTCAAAGCGGATGGTGGGTTCGTAGGTGGTGGTGCTGTTGTCGCGGTTGATGCGGCGGTCGGTGTCGGCGGAGGTGGACTTGGTGACGGCGGTCTCGAGGATGCGGGCCTCGACTTCTTCCGCGGTGCGCACGATGACGGCTTGTGAGTAGGTTTCGCGGAGGCCGACGACCAGGAGCATGCCGCCGAGTGCGGTGAAGATGAGCATCGCGATCCACTGGGCGATGGGTGAGCCGGCGGAGGCGCGGCCGTCCTTCATGACGGTCATCACGATGAGGGCGATGATGCACCAGGCGAAGGGGATGAGGCCGAGGATCGCGGCGAGGCCGGGGCGGGCGACGAGGAGTGCGCTGGCAGCGCCCGCGAGCGCGGCGATGGCGATGCCGACGGTGGTGATCGAGAGTGTCTTGAGGAGGAGCAGCTGCGCGGGTGTGGTGTTTGGCGCGCTGGCGACGATGAGGATGAGGAGGGCGAGCGCGGCGAGGAGGCCGGCGAGGGCGGCGGTGATGGAGAGGGCGGTCATCATCGTGCGTGCTCCGCCGCGGGGTCGTGCTGTGCGGGGTCGTGACCGAGGAGTTGGGTGAGGTCGGCGCGGACGGCGGCGAGGTGGCGGTCGTTGTCTTCGGCTTCGACGGCGGTGTGCGGGGAGGGGAGGGCCGCGTTGGCCCAGCGCCAGGCGCGGTCGAAGAGGGCGCAGCGGTGCGCGGGCGGTTGATCAGCGCTCGCGGCGAGCTTGGCGCGGTACAGGTCGGCCATGGCGACAGCGCCGTAGATGGAGTCGTCGACGGCGGGGACCTCTCGGTCGGCCTCGTCGAGGCGCTGCGCATCGATGAGGGTGGAGGCGTGGGCGAGGGCGGGGGCGCGGCGGGCGGCGAGGGTCTTGAGGTATTGCTGGTATTGGTCGGCGGGCATGTGGGGCAATGCGTGAATCGGGGGCGGGGTGGTTGGTGATACAGAAGAAGGCACCGAGGCAGACGGCATCGAGGCATCGAGGCGGCTCGCGCTGATGCGTGTGGGTCCCGGCGCGGGGGTGCGCACAGCCCACAGGTGTGGCCGCAGAGCCGGCCAAACCTGTGGCACGGTCGGACCTGTGGTACGGTGGGCGGACTACGCTCCTGCCGCGATGGCTATTCAATTTCTGATCCTGATCGGCTCGCTGTTCGTGCTCACCTTCGGCGCGGAGTTTCTGGTCCGCGGCGCGGCGGGGGTGGCGCGGAAGCTGGGGGTGTCGACCTTCTTCATCGGGCTCACGATCGTGGGGTTCGGGACGAGCACGCCGGAGCTGGCGACGGGTGTGACGGCGGCGCTGAAAGCGCGGACGGATGCGGCGTACTCCGATGTGAACATCGGGAACGTGGTGGGGTCGAACATCTTCAACATCGCGGTGATCCTGGGGATCACTGCGCTCATCTGCCCGATTCCGATCAAGGTGAAGCAGGTGCGGTCGGAGGTGTTGATCGTGGTTGCGACGGCGTTCCTGCCGCTGGCCGCGCTGGTGTTGGGCGGGGAGTATCCGCGGTGGTTCGGTGTTGTGCTCGTCGCGCTCTTGCTGGGGTTCCTGGTGCGCGGGTACATCCAGGGTCGTCAAGAGGGCAGCGATGAGACCGCGGCGGAGGCGGAGCTCGAGAAGGAGCTGGGCCTGGACAAGCCGGGCGTGCTGCAGCGGACGCCGGCGCAGATCGGGCTCATCCTGACCGGCCTGGTGGCGCTCGCGGGCGGGTCTTATTTTCTTGTTGATTCGGCGGTGACGATCGCGCGGTCGTTTGGGATCAGTGAGCTGGTGATCGCGCTGACGATTGTGTCGGCGGGGACGAGCGCACCGGAGCTTTTCACGAGCTTTGTCGCCGCGTTGCGGAAGCAGTCGGATATTTCGGTGGGAAACATCCTGGGGTCGAGCATCTTCAATGTGCTGGGGATTCTGGGTGTGAGCACGATTGTGACGCCGCAGGTTGCGAACAAGCAGGTGCTGTATCTGGATGTTCCTGTGATGATCGTGTCATCGCTGGCGTTGCTTCCGATCATGCTGCGGACAGCGCGGATCGGGCGGGTCGAGGGCGGGGTGATGCTGGTGGGGTACCTGGTGTACCTGGGTGTGTTGTTCTTCTTCGCGCCGGGGTGGTTTGGAGGGTGAGGGGCGGGGCGGCGATTCGCAACCACGGGGGTGTGAAGTCGATTGCCGGGATGGGCGCGGAAGGTGACGCCTAGTGCACTTTGGGGCGCACAGCCCACAGGCTCGCTCAGAGCAGCGAGCCTGTGGCACGGCGCGCGTGCTATTCGGGATTGGTGTGCGCGGCGGGGGTGAACCAGTCTTCGGGGAGGTCGGGGGTCTTTACGCGCTCGAAGATGATGAGCCGCGGCGGGGGCGGTCGGCGGCGCTGGGCTTCGCGCGGCGGGCCGTCCATGCGGGGGCCGTCAGGGCGCGGGCCATCGGGGCGCGGTCCGTCCATGCGCGGGCCGTCGGGGCGTATGCCGTCGCGTGGGCCATCGCGGGGGCCATCGGGGCCGGGGGGCGGTCGGCGCGGGGGCGGGCCGTCGAAGGTTTGGTCGGTTCGCGGGCGGTCGGGGAGGTCTCGCTCGGCGCGTGACCAGCGGGCTTCGAGTTTCTCGACGAGGTTGGTGGCATCGTCGATCCAGACATCGACCGAGTCGGGCAGGGGGCCGGGGCGTGCGGGGACAGCGCGGATGTGGAGCTGGCCGCGGGTTGCGTTGTCGCCCTTGCTGAGGGTGAAGCGGCGCTGGAGCGCGAGCATCATGTCATCGACCGCGGCGACGAGAACGGTGTCGCCGGCGATGCGTGACCACTCGGGCCAGGCGCGGTCGGGGTTGTCGCGCTCGATGCCGCCGTCGGGGCGGATGGCCCACTCGCCTTCGGCATCGCGGCCGGCGATGGTGTAGGCGGTGTTGGCATCGTCGCCGGCGAGCGGTACTCCCGGTCGCGCCGGTCGCTTGATCTTGAAGAGGATGCGGCCCGCACCGTCGACATCGAGCGTGCCGATGGGTTCGCCGGGTTCATCGGCGTTGGCGCCCTGGATGCGGATCTCGTAGCGGCGGATGCCGGCGTCCTGCGCTGCTGTGATCGCCCTTTCGATGACGGCCTGGGCGGTTTGCTGGCCGGGGGTCATGACGACGACGGCGGTCATCACGGCGATCATGGCCGCGATGCCGCCGAGCGCACCGAGTGCGACTTTGAACCGCGCGACGACGGCGGGGCCGCGCTGCGGTGTAACTGCTGTGCCGCCGCGGACCGCGGCCATCACGGCGGCGATGCGGCGTTCCTGGGCGAGCTGGTTGTCGGAGCGGGTGAACTCGAGGAGGGCGTGGCCGATGCGCTCGGCCGCGCGATCGGCGGGCGTCGCATCGGGTGCGGGGTCATTGGGGCTCGCTGCGCTGGTGTGATCGATGTCGCTCATGCGGGCTCTCCATCGATGACGCAGTCGGCCAGGACGCGGCGGGCCCGCTGGATGCGCTTCTTCACGGTCTCCTCGTTGAGCTCGAGGGCATCGGCGATCTGGCGGAGCTGCATGCCGCGGGTGTAGGCCATATCGATGACTTCGCGGAAATCCTCGGGGAGGCGGGTGATGCAGAGCGCAACGCGGCCGATGCGGTCGCGGAAGGTGTCGCCGGGTCGGCGTGCGAGTGTGTCGAAGCGTTCGTCGATGGCGGCCAGGGTTGCTTCATCGGCGAGCTGGATGAGGCGGCCGCGTTCGCGGTGTCGGGCGAGGGCGAGTTTGGCGGCGATGCCGCGGAGCCAGGGGGCGAAGGGGCGGGTGCGGTCGTAGTCGGCGAGTCGGCGCCAGGCGACGAGCATGGTTTCCTGGAAGAGGTCGTCGATAGAGCCGGGATCGCGGACGATCGAGCGGATGTAGAGGGTGAGCATGTCGGCGTGTTCGCGGACGAGGATCTCGAAGACGGCGCGGGCGTCGTGGGCGGGTTCGGGGATGGGGTTGGTGTCGCGCACGGGTGATCTTGAGAACAGGTGGGGCGGGAAAGTGCGAACAGGGGCCGGACAGGAGGGGGGTGTGAAGGGGGATTGTCGGGGTTGTTGGCGCGGGGTCGGGTCGGAGGGACAGGTTTTTTGAGGGGGCGGGCCGGTCACGGGGCTGCGCGGTTCGAGCGTGCGGGGTTTGTGGGCGGCCGCGTGTCCACCCCGCTCGCTCAACATAGAGCGGGGAGCCGCGGAACGGGGTCCATGATGGACATGGGGCGGGGTGCGGTGTCGTGGGCAAAGCGCACAGCTGCTCGCTGGCGCTCGGAGCTGTGGCACGGGAGGCGGAGCTGTGGCGTGGGGGGTGTTCTCAGGGGATCTGGAAACTTCGCGTGAACAGGCGGAATCATGAATGGTGGAGCGTGGGGTGCGGATGTGGCGGGGCTCTGGGCCGCGGGCCCGGGGCGAGTGAAGCGATGTCGAGTTCCTTGGAGGGAACATGCAGAAGATGAAGAGCGTGATGGGTGTGATCGGCGTGGCGGCGGTGGCCGGGCTCTCGACGGCAGCGCAGGCGCAGGAGACGCACCGGTTCTACTTTGCGCCGGTGGGCAACTCGTACAGCGCGGCGATCTTCGGGGATAACCCGATCGTCGGCCGCGAGGTGATCGAGACGCGGATCGAGCTGCATGTCCGCGTTGATGCGGGGTCGGATGCGTTCGACTTCTCGACCGATATTCTGCTGCCGATCGAGACGCCGACCTTCAACTCGGTGGTGTACTACACCGGGCAGGAGCAGGGCTGGTTCGGCACGGGCACGTTCCACGTGAGCGAGGTGACGGACCGGTACAACGGTTTCATCATCCCGGCGCGGTACGGCGCGGAGACGGTGCCGATGTTCGCGGAGATCCTCGAGGGTTCGTACATCGAGGTAGTGTTCGCCGGCGGCGGCGACTGCCCGGCGGACTGGGACGGCTCGGGCGGTGTCGATGGCGATGACATCGGTGCGTTCTTTAACGACTGGCAGATGGGCGATGCGGACATTGATCAGTCTGGCGGGACGGATGGGGATGACATTGTGGAGTTCTTTGTGCGCTGGCAGGGGGGGTGCTGAGGGAGGAAGGGACGGAGGGACAAAGGGACAGAGGGACAGAGTGATTGAGACAACGCCCGCGGCGGGTGCCGCGGGCGTTTTTCGTGGTGTGCCGAGCATGTTCGATCACCCGGAGGTGGAAGTCCTCTGGCC
>JBDZUZ010000186.1:0-6470 GCA_040255445.1 Planctomycetaceae bacterium
GGCATCAGGCACGATGGGCCGATACGAATCCGGCATCCTCTTCGCCCTCCTCGCGCTGCTGGTGCAGAGCATGTTCGACACGATCTACGTGAACGGCGCAACCGCCGCGCTCGTGCTCACGCTCTTTTCGTGCTCCGTGCGATGGACTGAAAACGTACAGCGTACAACGTAAAGCGTACATGTTGCCGCCACGTGCGCATTGACAGCTACGCCACAGCAAGTCCCATGTCCGCTTTACGTTGTACGCTTTACGCTTTTCCGATGTCAGCTGTAAGCTGTCAGCTGTGAGCTTTAGTCCGCGCTGATCGACTTCGGCCCCTCTTTGCCCGCCACCCGTTCCATGTAGCCGTTGCCCTTCTTCTCGTACTTGGTGAACCCCAGCCGCTCGAGGTTCTTGTTCGAGAGAGCCGATTTGCCCTTCATGTCCGACCACTTGCCGGCGATATTGGGGGCCAGGATGGCGCGGCGAACCTTCGCGCCCGTTTCGGGGTGCTTGGTCAGGGCCTTGTCCTTCATGGACTGCACGATCTCGAACGTCTCGCCCGTGGGCTTGTCGTCCTTATCGAGAATCTCGTACACGTAGATGGGCATGTCGGAGTTTAGGGGCCGCGGCCGCGCCTCATCCGGGTCGGCTCAGCCGAAGGTCTGGCCCGACTCCACATCCATCATCTTCCACCCCAGCGACTTGCACATGCGGCTCAGGACCGGCCAGGCGGTCTCCTCGTCGCTCACATTGACGATCGCCTGGGTGACCTCCCCATCGGTCGCGGGGATCTCGACGACCATGCCCGGGCCGTAGAGCATCTCGGTGCCCATGTTCTTGCCGGGGCCGCCGTCGGGGCCGGTGTTGAAGTCGGCGAGGGCTGCGCGGACTTCCCGCGGCTTGCCCAGCGGCTTCATCGCACCCCCGTCGCCGGGGCTGAGCAGCACGAGTTGTCGGCGCTTGCGGGGCACTTAGTCGTTGTCCTCTTCGTCGCCGTCCTCGTCGTCCTCGACATCGGGGAGCGAGGCCAGCAGCTCCGCGGCGGTGTCGAGCAGCCGCTCGAGGGGCACCGGCTTGAGCAGGTACTTATCGACGCCCAGCGACTCGGCGTACGCCTGGTGCCGGCGGCCCTCGTTGGCCGTGACCATGATCACGAGCGGCGAGTCCTCGTACCCCTTGATCTTCTCGAGCACCAGAAAGCCGGAGCGCTTGGGCAGCATCATGTCGAGCACGACGATGTCGGGCGGGTCCTCGCGGCAG
This sequence comes from Planctomycetaceae bacterium, assembly GCA_040255445.1. Taxonomy (GTDB): domain Bacteria; phylum Planctomycetota; class Phycisphaerae; order Phycisphaerales; family UBA1924; genus JBDZUZ01. The sequence goes on from JBDZUZ010000186.1 coordinate 1,244, forward strand.
ATCCGCACCGCCTCGTTGCCGTCGCTGGCGAGCTGGGTCAGCGCGCCCTCGGCCTGGAAGGCCGCCTCGAACGATTCGAGCACATCGCGGTCGTCGTCGACGATGAGGATCCGGGCATCTTCGAGACGCTGTTCGCGCTGGGTCATCGGCATGGCTCCGCCTCTCTGTGGCTGCCCCGAGGCCGGGGCGTGGTGCTGGTGAAGATAGGCCCGCGGGGTGGCGTCCGCGCCGGAGCGCGGCGGGTTGTCCTCAGGCCTTCGCCGCGGCGGCCACATCGAGGCGGCTGCGTTCCACGATCCGCTCGACGTCCGCATCGGTCATCCACGGCAGGCTCGCGAGCTTCTCGCGGAGCTGCGGTGGGAAGGGCTTGCCGTGCCGTTCGTGGCCCGGCCGGCTCCGCCAGATACGGTGCATCCACAGGTACTGTTCCGGCGCCCTCCGGACCATGACCTCCATCGCCCGCCGGTACCGCGCGGTCAGATAAAACAAGGGATCCGGGTGCGAGGACCAGTCCTCGGGACCGAAGGTGTCGATCAGCTCGACGCTGTAGCGGAGGGACTTTGGACCGATGGTGGCCGCGGCGGGCCAGTTGGGGACGGTCTCATCGGGCCGCAGGCGGCGGGCGACGCCGCAGACGACGCGGACATTGTTGTTGATGGCGAGCAGGCCGATCGACTTGTAGGTGCTGGTGAGGCGGCCGAAGAACGGGGCAAATACGCCGCGGTCGCCGCCGGACTGATCGGCGACCAGGCCCACGGGCTGGCCCGCGGCGAGGACGGGCGGGAGCGATTTCACCGCGCCGAACTTGCTGTGCATGGTCAGGCCGCGGCGGGAGCGGGTCTCGCGGACCCAGGCATCGGCGGGGCGGTTGTCGAGGGGGCGATAGACCGCGTGCATCGGGAAGCCGAGCATGGCGATCGAGTAGCCGATGAGCTCCCAGTTGCCGCAGTGCCCGCTGATGAGGATGACCGGGTCGCGTGCGAGCAGGGCGCGGAGGGCGGGGGAGATCTCGGTGAAGTGGAGGTGGCGGGAGAAGCCGTCGTGCGTGATGAAGCGGGGGGCGTGGGCGAACTCGACGGCGAGCTGGAAGAAGTGCTCGTAGGAGTTGACGGCGATCTCGTGGACCTGGTCTTCGCTCCACTCGGGGAAGGCATCGCGGATGTTGTTGATGGCGCGGGGGAAGCGCTTGCGGTTGATGCGGCTGGTGGCGAAGGAGCGGCCCATCGCGCGGGCGATGTTCATCGAGGGTTCGAGGCCGATGGTGAGCGGGATCGAGATCGCGGTCTCGAGGCCTTTCCACAGGACCGCCTGCAGCCACATCGGGATCCTGGATTTGGGCAGTTCGCGCACGGGCCGACTGTAGCGGGGCGCGGGCGCAGCGGCCAAAAACAAAGGCGGGCGCTGATGGTCAGCGCCCGCCGGGAAGTCGGTGATTTCGGGCCGCTTACCGCTTGCCGATCAGCGTGTAGAGCCGGTTCTCGTTGAGGATCGGCACGCTGGTGGAGGAGGCCTGGCGGAAGAGCTCGTCGTAGCGCTCGACATCGCGCTGCTGGCGGACGAACTGCTGGACGACCTCGAAGGGGGCATCGCTGCTGGGCCGCGGCGGGACGAGGGGACGCTCGCCGAGCACGAGGAAGTCGACATCGCCGGTGAGGTCGTCGACGGCCTGGCCGCCCCAGCGCTCGATGATCGCGGTCAGGTCCTGCCGCTCGAGCGTGGTGGCGATGCCGTCGCGGTTCACATCGAAGTTTCCGTAGACGACGAACTTGTAGATCTTGCTGGGGTCGTAGACCGCGTTGGCGATCACATCGCTGTTGACGATGGGGTTGCCGCGGGCTTCGGTGAGGACGCGGCAGATCGAGGTGGTGTCGTTGACGTTGATGACCTCGAGGGTGGCCTTGCCGGGCGGGTAGACGCCGTTCTCGTCGGGGCGGATCTGGGAGGCATCGCCGTAGACGGTGAAGGTCATGCCCAGGACGACGCGGTTGTTGCGGCCGATCGAGATGAAGGCCTCGCGGTTGACGGAGTTGACGCCGATGATCTGGCCGTCGACGAGGGCGGCCTCTTCGCGGGGCTTGAGGGTCTCGTTGTTGCGCTGGCCGCGGAGGGCCTGGAGCTGGTTGGTGAGGATCAGGCGCTCCTCGGTGAGGGCGGCGAGCTGGTCCTCAAGCTGCTTCTGGCGCTCGGCGGCGGCGGTGGTGGCGCGGTCGAGGCGCTGGTCGAGCTCGCCCTTGTACTGGTCGGCGCCCTGGCGGTAGCGCTCGATCTCGTTCTTGTAGGTGTTGACCTCGGCGGTGAGGGCGTCGATGGTCTGCTGGTGGCGGGACTCGATGGCGGTGATGCGGGCGACCTCGTTCTGCAGGTCGGTGATGGCCCGCTGGCGGGCGGCCTCGGCCTGCTCGAGCTGTCGGTTGAGGGTCTCGATCTGACCGTTGAGGTTCTGGACGGTCTGGATGAGGGGGGCGGTGCCGGCGTTGGGGGTGTTGGCGATGCGGGTCTGGAGGTCCGCGAGGGTGTCGCGGCGGTTGCCGGTGACCTGCTGCATGATCGACCCCTGCGCATCGGCGAGGTAGCCGACGAGGGAATCGCGGTTGGTCTTGGCGGTCTGGATCAGGCCGCGGATGTCATCGCGGTTGCGCTGGGCGGGGGCGATGATCTCGGCCTGCTCTGCCTGGACGGTCTCGAGCTGGCGCTGAGCGTCGCGGGCCTGCCCGAAGAAGATGGCGAAGAGGACAAAGCAGGCGATAAAGCCCAGGCCGAGGACGATGATCGCGGCCCAGAAACCGGTGTTTGAACTGCTGCGAGCGGCCATTGGTTTCGGCACTCCCGGCTGAGACAGCCATCGGACAGGCGGCGGATCGCCGCGGGAAAGACGCTTGGACAAAGGCCCGGCGGACGCGTGGCGTCCGGAGCGAGGGCCCGGGTGCATCCCTACGCACGGGTTCTGGAAGGGGTTGCCTTTCCGGGCCCGAGTTTGGGTCCGCAAGTGTGACGGGTTTGGGCGGGGCCGTCAAGGAGGGGGGAGGGGGGAAGAGCTTACAGATGACAGCTCACAGCTGACATGTTGGTGGGTGGGGCTGGGGGTGGGAGGCAGGATAGCCTGAATGGGTGGGGGCGGCGTGTGCGTCTTCTTTCGCTGCCTCGGTGAGTCGATTCAGGGGAAGGCATCAAGCCATGCGGCATCAAGCCATCGAGGGGTAGTCTTTTTGCATGCCGCGATGGCTTGTCACCGTTCTGTTGCTGGTCGCCTCGAACATCTTCATGACGACGGCGTGGTACTACCACCTCAAGAAGCCGGGGTGGGGGCTCGCGGCGGCGATCGGGTTGTCGTGGTTGATCGCGCTGCCCGAGTACATGCTGCAGGTGCCGGCGAATCGGGCGGGGCACTTTGCGCACGGGGGTCCGTTCACCGCAGCGCAGCTCAAGATCATTCAGGAGGCGATCACGCTGGTGGTGTTCACAGGCTTCGCGTGGGTGGTGCTCAAGGAGAAGCTGCGGTGGACGGATGGGGTGGCGTTCGCGATGGTGATGGGGGCGGTGGCGGTGTCGGTGCTGGGGAGAAAAGCGTAAAGCGTAAAGTGGACAGTGGACATGTTGGCGCGGGGGAGTGCTCCGCGCACCGCGGTCGTCATCGCCCATTCGCTGCAACATGTACGCTGTACCTTCTAAGCTTTCCGCTTTTTCGAGGACTCCATGCTTCCGACCGACGACCGCCCGGGCTGGATGCGGCTGATCAATGTCGCCGTTGGCATCGTGCTGGCGGTGATCGTTGCGGCGATCCTGCCGGCGGCGCAGGTTGATGGTGCGGGGGCGGTGGTGTCCGGGTTTACCGATGCGGGGCGGGTGGTCGCGGCGGTCGGGGTGTTGATGGCGTACTGGTGGGTGACGGAGGCGGTGCCGCTGGAGGCGACCGCGCTCTTACCGATCGTGGTGTTCCCGCTGGCGGGGGTGATGTCGATCGGCGGGGCGACGGCGCCCTACGCGAATTCGACGATTTTTCTCTTCCTGGGCGGGATGCTGCTGGGGCGGGCGATGGAGCGGTGGGGGCTGCACCGGCGGATCGCGCTGTCGGTGCTCGGTGTGGTGGGCGCGCGGCCGGCGATGATCGTGCTGGGGATGCTGATCGGGACGGCGTTCGTGAGCATGTGGGTGTCGAACACGGCATCGGCGGTGATGATGCTGCCGATCGGTGTGAGCGTTGTCGGGCTGGTGAATGAGAAGCTGGGTGAGGGGAAGGCCGCGCAGCAGCTCGGATTGGCGGTGGTGCTGGCGATCGCGTACGGCGCTTCGGTGGGGGGCGTGGCGACGATCGTGGGGACGCCGCCGAACGCGACGCTGCAGGCGACGGCGAAGCGGCTGCTGGATGTCGAGGTGAGTTTCTTCGAGTGGTTCCGGTTCGGGTTGCCGCTGGTGGTGGTCGGTCTCGCGGTGGTGTGGGTGGTGTTGACGAAGCTGGTGTACCGCGTTGGCTCACAAGAGATCCCCGGCGTGCGCGAGTTGATCGCGACGGAGAAGCGCGGGCTGGGGCGGCTCTCGGGAGGAGAGCGGGCGGTATTGGTGGTGTTCGCGCTGGCGGTGTTCGGGTGGATCGTGCCGCCGCTGGCGGATGTGGTGCTGCAGGCGCGGGGGCTCGATTGGGGGTTGTCGCGGCTCAGCGATGCCGGCGTGGCGATGATCGCGGCGGTGCTGCTGTTCGTGCTGCCGGCGGGGTTTCGAGGCGAGACCCCGGCGCGGCCGGTCCTGGTGTGGAGCGAGGCGGCGCAGGTGCCGTGGGGGATTCTGCTGCTGTTTGGCGGCGGGTTGAGTCTGGCCGCGGCGTTCAAGGAGCACGGTGTCGATCAGGCGATCGCGGCGATGGGTGATGCCCTGGGCGGGCTGCCGCTGATCGTGATCGTGTTGAGCGTGGCGCTCGCGGCGACGTTCATGAGTGAGCTGATGAGCAACACAGCGCTCGCGGCGGTGGGGCTGCCGATCGCCGCGGCGATGGGGCCGCGGTTCGGGCTGGATCCGATGGTCTTGATGGTGGCGGCGACGCTGGGGGCGAGCCTGGCGTTCATGCTGCCGGCGGGGACGCCGCCGAACGCGCTGGTGTTCGGGAGCGGGCTGGTGCGGATCCGGCAGATGGCGTGGGCGGGGGTGTGGTTGAATCTTGCGTTTGCGGTGGTGATTGCGCTGGCGGTGGTGGGGGCGAGGGCGGTGGGGTGGTTGCCGGGGGTGTAAAGCTTAC
>JBDZUZ010000187.1:0-6429 GCA_040255445.1 Planctomycetaceae bacterium
GGTGAGGGCGAGGGTGAGCATGGGGGATTGTTGGGGGGGAGGGGGTGGGGGTCGCGTGGGCGGGTGGTCAGGTGCTCGGCGCGGTCGTGAGCCCAGCGCACGGCTGCTCGCTTCGATGTCGCTCAGCTCGGAGCCGTGGCACGACCGGGAGACCAACAACCACTGCTCCAGGCGGCTACACCGCTGCCTTCGCGGGGCGTAGCAGATCGAGCTTGACGAGATCGTCAGCGGTGAATGCCGTCAGTTTGAACACCGCCTGCAGCATGGAGGCGTGATCGAGCCCCGCTCGACGGTCGTAGATCTCGTAGTGATCGGCATCGGTAATGACGACCATCGGCGCGCCATTCCGCCCCGCGTAGTCGAACGCCTGTCGCAGGGCCTGGTCGCGGTCCGCCTTTGATCGCAGCGATGCCTTCACTTCGACAACGAAACGCGGAGCGCCGCTCGCATCCTGCACGAGCACATCGATCCGGCCGACCTGGAAGATCACCGATCCGGGGCTGTAGCCGATCGCGACGAAGAGCTCCTTGACGAGATCCTCCATGTTGCGCTCGGGCAGACCGCGCGATGACTTGAGCCGCGCGAGGTAGCCCTCCGCGTTTGGGATCGGAGGGAGCACCGCGGGCGCTTTCGATTCGACAGGTTGTGTGCGCGGCCCCGCGGGCCTCGTACGCTCTGCTGCGAGTTGTGGCGTCGGGAACTCGACGGGTGTGCCTGGTGTGCTGCGAAGCCGGTCGATCCATCGTTGCTCTGCATCGGGCCGGAGCGTGTTCGTGTAATCCCGATAGTGGTCCGGGTTGGGTGTCTTCGGCAGGTAGAGCGTGTCGAGGTCGGGGAAGCCGCGGCCGTTTGAATAGAACACATGGGTCGCGTGACCAGGAATGCGCACGAACCATGCGCCGCCATGCGGCTGGCCCTTTCGCTCGAACACCATCTCGCCGCCCAGTGACTCCACGATAACGGCAAGTTCTTCGTACGGTCTACGGCGCATCTTTGGAACCCCCACTCTCGCGCTGTCCTCAACGGCTAGGCAGCAGCCACTCGAGCTCATCGGTATCACCTTATCAAAGCCTTCGACGAGACCGCTGGCCGGTCGCTCGGCTCGTCGCACCGGGCGCGATCCCGGCGATCTCGTGCGCCCAACGCACGGCTGCTCGCTTCGCTGTCGCTCAGCTCGGAGCCGTGGCACACCGGAGCTGTTGCACGCGCTTCAGGGGCGAGCAGCCGATGGAGATGAGCGCGATCGCAAGGAGAACGGGGAGGAGCAGGGCGGTTGGGAGGACGGCGAGGGCGAGGGCTGCTCGGCGGGGCAAGATTGTGTGGGCCGCAGCGGCGGTGGATGATGCAAGCACCTTGGCGTTGATGAGACGGGCCGGCTCGACGAACCCGACCCAGCTCGCGCTGGACCAGCGATTGACGGCCGGCGCGGTGGTAAGCCACGGGTTTGATTCAAGAAGGGGCTTTGGCGGCGGCGCACAGGCGCCGGAGCGAGAGCGGCGGTGGCGCAGGAGATCGGCTGCCTGCATTGCGGGCAGGGGAAGGCCGGGCGGTCGAAGTGCGCTGTCTCCTCGGGGACCGCGGCTTCGGTGCGGCACGCACCGCATGTCGTGAGCGCGGAGCGTGGGGCGAACTCGAAGTCGGCGAGGCGGAAGTGCAGCCCGCACTCGGGGCAGTTCCGAGAATTCAGGTGCCAGAGGGGATAGGCGCAGTTCGGGCAGTTCACGGGAGGGCACGGAGGCTCGAAGGCACGCAGCCACAAGGAGGGCACTTCATCGGGCGCACGGCAGACGGTTGTGACTGTTGGTTACTTGCGCCGGATCTGCCCGGTAATGCTGCTGTCCTTGATCTGGTCGTCGGCGGCCAGCATGAAGGCTTTGCTGAGGATGATGGAGAGGACGCGGTCGCCCTCGAAGGGCAGGTGGATGCCGCTCACGCTGTCATCGCGGCTGCTGGGGACGATGCAGAGGTACTGGTCGTTGGGCTCCATGAGGATGTTGCCCGAGCCCAGGTGGATGTGGTACGCGCGGATGGTGCCCTGCACGCGCAGGTACTTCTCGCTGAGCGTGCAGACGGGCGCGATCTTGAGGCGGGGGATGAGGCGGCCGAGGAGTTCGCGGCGGGTCTGGGCGGTGTTGGAGAGTTCGCCGAAGCTGTAGTGGTGCCAGTACTCGCGGTAGCGGGCCTCGGGGCCGCCGTCGGTCCATTCGGGGTTGTTGCCGATCGAACTGACACCGACGAAGAGATCGACATCGCGGAGGATCTCGGAGAGGACCAGCGGTGGGATCTGGTCGAGGGCGATGGGCTCGTTGATCGCGGGGCCCGGTTGATCGTTGTCGCGGCGGACGAACGTCACGCCGTAGCCGCCGCCGCCGGCGTGGGCGGTGACCTGGGCCGCGGCGATCGCGTAGAAGCGGACCTGATCGGTGACGAGGCGGAGGTACGCGCCCGCCTCGTTGGTGTCGGTGCCCCACTCATCGCCGGCGCCCTCGATCCAGAACTCGGCGCGGAGGCCCCACTTCTCGAGCTGCTTCGTCGCGGGCGGGTACTCGGCATCGACGAGGAGGCGGAGCTTGTTCTTCCAGCCGCGCGCTGCGGCGAGGGCGTGGAACTGGTGCTGGCGGATGATGTGCGCGGCGAAGCGGTTGGAATAGACGCGGGTGTTGCGCTCCGCTTCGGTCAGGATGTAGACCTCGCGGTGGGCCTGCTTGAAGGGCTGGCGGAGCTCGCGGTCTTCGAAGAATCGGCGCCAGGCGAGGGTTGATTCGGTGTCGCTGTCGAGGGGGTGCCAGAGGCGGACGATCGCGGCAGCCTCGTTGAAGGATTGAGGCCTGCCGTTCGCGTCCACCAGCGCGCCCTCGCCACCGCTTTCGCTCTCCAGCCAGGTCACGGCGCGGCCCGGCTCATCGGCGCGGTCGACGATGGTCCAGATCAGCCGGCGGGCGATCACGCCGACGATCGGGTGGTCGAGGTACCGCTCGCGCCATGTTGAGTACGCCCACGACTTCTGCTCCAGAAAGAGCGAGTCGATGCGTTCCTTCTGGGCGGGGACCATGGCGGCGATGTCCTTCATCGCGGCCTTGAACTCTTTGAGTGCCTCGGCGTGGTCCTTCTTGACCGCCGCGGGGGCGGACTTGATGGTCTTGGTGACCGGGGCGCCCTTCTTGTCGGTGGTGTGCTGGAGGAAGACGAGCGTGGTATCGCCGCCGGGCTCGACGGTCATGCGGGCGGTGTAGCCGCCAAGCGCTTCTTCGAGGATGCCGACGCCGGTGAGGCCGTAGGCGGGGACGGCGAGTTCTTCAATCTCCTCGCGGGGGAGGCCTTCGCGGGCCGCCGCGGCGGAGAGGGCCTTGTCGATCCCCTTCTGCGCGGGGATGAACTTCACCTTGACCTTGAGCATGGCGAGCTGGCCGAGGGCATCGGGCCCGGGGATCTGGCCGAGGGCCTGGATCGCGGCGTTGCCGATGCGGACCGCGCGGGGGCCGACGCCGGGGACCTTCTTGTACGAGCTGATGGCGAGGCGGCCGAGGGCGCGGGCGAGATCGGGCGTGTAGTCCGCGGCGGGGAGCGATGCGGCGATCCAGCAGAGGCCGCGGAGGATGGTCATGTGGTGGTCGAGGAGGTGATGGCTGCCGGCTTCGAATCGCTCGGGCGCATAGCCGCGGACGCGGAGCGTGCCGGTGCGGGGCTTCTCGACGAGGGGGAACCAGCGGCAGAGCGCCGCGGCGATCGTGCGCTCGCCGAGCAGATCGATATCGCCCTTCACGGACTTGAGCCACTTGCCGGTCGGGGCGGCGGCGGTGGCGGTGTGGCAGGCATCGAGCAGCGCGATCCAGGAATCCCGCGTTCGCGTGTCGGGTAGCGCCGCGATGTCCGTGATCGCGGTGTCCGACCACGCCTCGCCCGCGGTCAGCGGCGTGGGCTTGGATCGACCCAGCACAACGGCGAACTCGTTGCGCTCCGCGGCGTGCTCGGGGCGCATCCAGCAGGGTCGGGCGGCGTAGTTCTCGACCCAGGCACGCATATCGGGTGTCAACGGCGCCGCTTTGCCGTGCTCCTTGATGACGGGGTAAAGGTGATCGCACGACGTTTCGAGGAGCGGGCAGATGGGCCGCGGGCGGAGTGACCAGCGGCACACCCAATCGATGAGGTCCGGTCGATTCTTCAGGTGCTGCTCGATCAGCCCGCCGAGCAGTCGAGCCAATGTGAAACAGAGAAGGTTCGAGGCGTCGAGTTGTGCTCCCGCGCGGAACTCGGGGAGCGCGTGATCGATGCGGCGGGCGACTTCAACGAGCAAAGCCGGCTTCAGGCCGCGAGGGAGTTCGAGAAGCTTGTCGACAACCGCGGAGGCTTTCTGTCGGAGGAGTATCTCGGTGTCACGCACGGTCGCGACGGATGCGAGACTGTCGAGCAGGGCCACGGCGTCGGGCGGGATGCTTTCGCCGTTCCACGCGGCAACCCGCGGCGGCGGGAGTTCTCCGAGGAGCTTCTCAATTCCTTGCAGGCCGCGGATGGGCGAGCGTGGCTGCGATCTCCAGACATCGCTGGCGACCTCGAGCCACGTTCGCATACCGGCAGAGATGTCGGCGCCGGTCGCGGCGTGGCGCTCGATAGCGCGGAGGATGTGTTCGCGGCACTCTTCATGAGCTTGGAGCGGGTGGAGCGAACCATCACCGATCCGGAGCCGACAGATTTCATCGAGGACATCAGACCGGCCGGTCGTCTCCTTGGCGAGCAAGGCGGCCAGAAAGCTCAGCACGATCGCGACGGATCGAAACTCGGCCTGGAATGTGGCCTCGGCCGGGATGTCGTGTGGCAGGCGCGGGGTCGCTTCCGCGATGTAGCGGGCGAGGTCGGCGGCCAGATCCGGATGCTGAGATCCGGGCAGGTTCCAGAGGCGCTGGGCAACATCCTGCTCGTTGAGAGTGGTTGCGTACCACCTCCCGCTGCGAGCTTCGGCGAGGTACTCGTCGAGCATGCGGCGTTCCTGGCCTTGCAGGCCCGCCGGCGCGGTCGCACTGCTTTGCTGCGTCGTCACTGCTCACCCCCCCACCAGCGGCACCAACTTCAAGAACGACACCTCGACGCCGCGCGTGAGGATGACCGTCTCATCCAGCGATTCGGCCTGATGGTCGCCGACGAGGACGAGCACGCGGCTCTTCTCGAAGGCCTCGCAGGCCTTGTCGAACTGGGCTTTCCAGTCGATGCGGCGCTCGCGGGGGAGCTTCACGCCGTTGAGCGTCTTCTCGGCATCGCTGGGTTCGACCAGGCCGCGGAACACTTTCGTGCCCGCGTGGCGGTTGTAATCGTCGACCTCCTGATAGACACGCTCTCTTATGAGTTCTCGGACGGTGATCTCTTCGGTCGGGAACTCGAGGGTGATCGCATCGCTGCGGTCGCCGGCGGTGGTTTCATCGCGGACGGTCAGGGTGAAGGGCATGGGGGGCTCCGTGGTCGCGGGGGAAGATACCAGAGAGGGACAGAGGGACAAAGGGACAGAGTGGGAAGGCCCGTAGGCACGAAGGCACGGAGGCACGAAGTGGGGGAACCTGGCGGCCGCGGGTGTACAGCGCGGGTGGGGGTTTGGTTTCTTAGAAGAGGGTGGCGAGGAGTGAGTTCAGGAAGTAGATGCAGATCGGCGCGAGGATGGCGGCGGCGGTCGCCGCGGCGACGGCGCGGAAGAGGCTGATGCGGTGGGCGCGGGAGGCGATGCCGGCGGCGAGGCCGATCCACATGACCGGTGCGATGAAGATGATGCCGAACGGGACGAAGCCGAGCACGAGGCCGCTGGTTGCGTAGCAGGCGCACTGGATCGTGGTACGGAACTTGCCGCGGCGGCGGGGGAGGGGCTGGAGAAAGATGTGCGCGAGGATGGTCGCGGTCGCGGCGATGAGGAGCCCGGCGGTGGCGGCGATGAGCGCGATGCCCATGGCTTCCTCGATGTCGGTCTGCTGGGGTCCGCCCAGCAGCAGGTAGGCATAGGGCAACTGGAGGGCTATGCCGAAGACGGCGATGTTGATCGCGGCGAATGCGAGGGCGCGGCGGGTGCTGCCGGGACGGGGTTCGTGCGGGAGTTTGAGGCCGGTGTCGAGGGTCACGTTGATGGTGAGCGCCCAGCGGACAAGCCAGCCCGCGCGGCGTTCGGTCCAGGGGACGACGACTGAGCGGAGCTCGGCCGCGCTCTCCTCGGACGCGGGGACGACCGCGCTGTGTTGAGGAACGATGACCGCGCCGCAGGCGCAGTCGAAGGGATCTTCAAGAACGATGCGGTCCGCCGCGGAATCGAGGTCGGTGTCGATGCGTGCGGGCAGCGGGACGAGGCCGTTGCAGCCGTGGCAGCGGACGCGGAGATCGGCGGGGTTGAAGCGGTATTCGGTGATGGAGAACGGGTCGCCGCACTCCGGGCAGGTGCGGGTGGAGAGATTCCAGAGG
>JBDZUZ010000018.1:0-34022 GCA_040255445.1 Planctomycetaceae bacterium
CCTCGCCCTCACCGCCCTCTGCGCCACCACCCTCCTCGCCCAGCCCGACCCGGCCCCCTCCGACCAGTGGCGCACCGTCACCACCCCCGCCAACCAGCAACTCGCCTACCGCCTCATCCCCGCCGATTCGCCCTCCGCCACTCAATACATCCTCCTCCTCCCCCCGGGCGCACAGAACCGCGAGATGGTCGATGTCGCCGTCTCCCTTTACATCCCCGACGACGCCGCCGCCCGCGGCTGGACCGTCCTTGCGCCCACCGCCCTCGCCGGCTCCGCCATGCTCAACGACGCCAGCGAGATCTGGACACTCGTCAACACCGTCCTGGGTCCCGATGCCTCCGTCCACATCGTCGGCATCAGCAACGGCGGCCGCGTGGCCTTCCCTGTCGCCCTCGCCGCGCCCGACCGTGTCCGCTCCATCACCGTCCTCCCCGGCCACGCGCACGATGCCGCCACCGCGCAGCAGCTCCCGCGCCTCAAGAACATCCCAACGCACATCATCGTCGGCGAGCAGGACGATGCCGCGTGGGTCACCGCCGCCAAGCGCACGCACGAGATCCTCGCCAGCGCCGGCGCTCCCGCGACGCTGAACCTCCGCGCCGGCGACGGTCACCGCATCAACATCTCCGCCGGCGAACTGCTCGCGCACGTCGAGTCAACCAACCGCGCCAGGCAGTCCGCCGCGGACCGCGCGTCGGCCGACACCGCGATCCGCGCCACGCTCGATGCGCTCCACGATGCCGCCTCCCGCGCCGATGCCCAGCGCTACTGGTCGCTCTTCGCCCGCGATGCGGTCTTCCTCGGCACCGACCCCGCCGAGCGCTGGACGCTCGACCAGTTCAAGCAGTACGCCAACCCGATCTTCGGCTCCGGCCGCGGCTGGACCTACCAGCCCGTGCGCCGCGCTGTGACCGTCGCCCCCGATGCCCAGACCGCCTGGTTCGATGAGGACCTGGCCAACGCCAAGCTCGGCCTCTGCCGCGGCACCGGCGTATTGGTCCGGGAACAGGGGATCTGGAGAATCGCCCAGTACAACCTCACCGTGCCCGTTCCCAACGACCTCATGCCGCGGGTCATCGACATCGTCCGCGAAAAACAGGCCCCGGGCGACTTCGACAGGGCCGACCCCACCCAGAGCCCTACCGGCCGACCCAGATAAACCCCTCTTCTGCCCCTCTGTCTGAGGGATTTTTCAGCCGGCCCGGACGCATCCGTCGCGGATCGACATCGAAACTTGATGGAAACACAGCCTTGAAAACGGCACCGATGTGCTACTCTCTGGGCTGGAGATTGAGAGATCTGTGACCCCGGCGCCTGCCAGATGCGGGCTTTGGGGTCCGTGCATTCGTCCGGCGGAACCGCCGCCGGCGGAGGAGACAGGACAATGACCATCGCCAAGACCCTCGCCCTCGTGGCGGCCGCCGGCATCACCAGCGCGGCCTCGGCCGAGATCATCAGCTTCAACGTCAGCCTGCCGCTGCAGGCGACGAACTGGCAGCAGACCATCCAGGTCCCGCAGTTCAACCCCGCGCTCGGCATCCTCATGAGCGTGACGCTCGAGGCGCAGGTCAACGTCGAGACCGCCCTGCGGTTCGAGAACCTGGGCGCGACCGGCGCGAACTACAGCGGCTCGGTGCAGTACGCCGCGACGCTCCTCCGCCCCGACAACACCATCCTCGTCGCGGTCACCGACAGCGCGCTGCGTGACGGCGCGCTGGCGCCGTACGACAACATCACGGACTTCGCCGGCCCGTCGGGCACCATCGCCAATGTCGCGATCGCCCCGGCCGAGTCGTCGATGACCGAGGCCGCCGCCGACCTGACCGCCTTCACCGGCCTGGGCACCATCGGCCTCCCCGCCACCGCCACGGCTCAGAGCACGCTGAACATGTCCAGCGGCCGCGCTGTCATGGGCACCTCCACCATGGCCGGCATGGATGTCACCGTGACCTACGAGTACGTGATCCCGGCCCCGGCCGGCGCCGCCCTCCTGGGCCTCGCCGGTATCGCGGCCTTCCGCCGCCGCCGCTGATCGCATCGCCGGTCAGAGCAACGAATCCCACGCGGCCGGAGCACCTGCTCCGGCCGCGTTCGCTTTTGCGTCACGCCGATCCGCGAGAATCGATTACCCTGCCCACATGCACGCACTCGCACTCACCGCCATCGCCGCTTCATGCCTCCTCGCTTCCGCGCCCGGCACAACGACAACGATTGCAAGCAACGACACGGCAAGCACCATGCACGCACCCGCCCAGCAGAACCCCAACCCCGCCGACCGCGGCTTCCTCGCCCGCTCCGTCACGGTCGATGGCGAGGAGTACCGCTACGCCGTCTATGTGCCGCGCGACATGGATCTGTCCAAGCCCGCGCCGGTCATCGTGTTCCTCAACGGCCGCGGCGAGTGCGGCCGTGACGGCTGGAAACAGATGGCCGTCGGCCTCGGACCCGCGGTGATGTTCAACCACGGCCGCTGGCCCTTCATCATCGTCTTCCCGCAGAAGCCCGATCAGCAGTCGGCGTGGGAGGACCACACGGCCATGGTCATGGCCACGCTCGAGAAGACCCGCGCCGAGTTCAACACCGACCGGGCACGCACCTACCTCACCGGCCTGTCGCAGGGCGGGCACGGCACCTGGGCGATCGCCGCCGAGAATCCGGGCGTCTTCGCCGCGATCGCGCCGGTCTGCGGCTACGGCGATGCCGAAGCGATCGCCGCGGGCCTGACCACCACCCCGGTCTGGGCCTTCCACGGCGAGCGTGATGATGTGGTCCTGCCCGAGCAGTCCAAAGCGATCGTCGCCGCGCTCCGCGCGAAGGGGGCAACCCCCGAGCCCAAGCTCACGCTCTTCCCCAACGCCAACCACAACTCGTGGGACCCGGCCTACGGCACCGCCGAGCTGCCCGCCTGGCTGCTCAGCCACCGCCTCCCCGAGTGAGGCTCCCCAAAAACAATCCACCCGCGGCCGTGTTACCGAACCGCGGGTGGCGCACAGAAAGGAGCAGGGGGGTCAGATGCGCGGGTTGCCCCGCGCGCACTGGCTTCGACCCTGTGCGCCGGCCGGATTCGGCATCGGATTTCAGTCTCGGGTGAAATTCTGCAGCCGCCGCCGCGGCTCAGCGTGCGGGCCTGTCCGGCCCGCCATCGGTCGGCTCGACCTCGATTTCTTCGATCGTGGTGCGGCGGACGGTCACCCTGCCGCGGGGTGTATCGCGGACCTCTTCGTCCACTTCGCGCCGGATCTCGCGCTTCTGCGTCGGCTGGTCCGTGGGCCCGGTCAGACCCTTCCAGATGTGGCCGAAGAACGACCCCAGCGCCCGGGGCAGCGGCTTCTTGTCATCGGCGGCCATGCCCGTCCCCTTCCCGTCGCGCGGCGGCCCGGTCAGTGGTGCGCGTGGGGCTCGTCGGTCACCTTGTCGAGCAGCCCGGCGATCATCTCCGGCTTCACGTTCTCGTGGAGCGTCTCGTCGATGAGCATCGCCGGCGCGGTGCCGCAGGAACCCAGGCACTCGAGCTCGATCAGGGTGAACTTGCCGTCGTCGGTCGTCTCACCGACATCGATCCCCAGCTTGTCCTTGACGGCCTGGGTGATCTCCTTCTGGCCGCAGAACTCGCAGGCGATCGAGCGGCAAACCGAGACCAGATGCCGGCCCTTGGGCTTGAGCCAGTACTCCTCGTAGAACGAGGCGGTGTCGAGCACCTCAGCCGGCGACAGCTTGAGGAAGGTCGCCGCCTCCATCATCGCCTGCGGCGGGATCCAGCCGTACTCGTGCTGGAGCATGTGGAGGGTCGGCAGGAGCGCGGCCAGGGTGGTCTCGTACCGCGGCAGGTAGTCGCGGGTGAGCTTCTCTTTCATCGCGGCCGTCAGGTACGGCTCATCGCGATGATCGATCTTCATCGTGCCAGAGTTCTTGGTGATCCAGGCCATGGGGGCTCCCGTGAGGCGGGATGGTAGGGGGGTGGGGAGGTGGTCGCGTGGTCAAGCGGACGCGTGTTCACGTGCGGGGGCGTCGATCGCAACTGCCTTTCACGCGACCACTTGGCCACGTGACCACTCGACCACTCTTGCCTCACGGCGCCACATAGAAGTTCCGCATCATCCCCATGTCCTCGTGCTCGAGGTTGTGGCAGTGGTACATGAACAGGCCCGAGTAGGTGGGCGGGTGGGAGAGGATGCGGACCGTCTCGCCCGGCCAGACCATGACCGTGTCCTTGAGGCCCCGGTCGACGAAACCGTCCTTGACGGTCTCGTACGACGCCTCCCAGCCCGGCGCGAGCGAACGGGAGAGCACGCGGAACTGCGGGCCGTGCAGGTGCATCGGGTGCGCCTGGGCGTTGCTCGCGGTGTTGACGAACTCCCAGATCTCGGGGCCGACCTTGGACACGATCTCCCACGGCTCGTAGCCCATCATCGTGAACGACAGGCCGTTGAATCGCCAGTGCCCGCCGCTGTTGGTGATGTTGATCACCCGGGGGTTGAGAGCGTTGACGGCGTACGCCTCGTCAAAGCCGACATTGTCCAGGTACGACTCGGCGAGGTAGTTGGGGAGTTGGCGCGTGTCGGTCTCGTTGCGGTCGATCGAGAAGGTCGCGATGTCGAAGGCGCTCCCCTGCGGCAGCGGGATCGACGGGCCCGTCAGCGTGTACGGCTGGTTGACGAGCTTGAGCTGCTGTCCGACCGAGTAGCGACGCAGGTCGACCCAGAGCTCGAGCCGCTCGCCCGGGCCCAGGATCGCGAAGGGCATCTTCATCGGGCGCGTCAGGAGGCCGCCGTCGGTCCCGATGATGTACAGCGGGGAGCCGTCGCTGAAGCCCAGCTTGTAGATGCGCGAGTTGGAGCCGTTGAGGATGCGCACGCGGTAGGGCCGCGTCGCGGCGGAGACCGTGTAGTTCGGCTTGCCGTTGACGAGGATCGTGTCGCCGTACGAGCCCGCCATGCCGCGGACCTGGTAGACGAACTGGTTGCTGGCGTTGAAAGTGCGGTCCTGGATGACCATCACGAGGTCCTGCTCGCCGCTGGGCAGGTTGAGCAGGGCTTCCTTGTCATCGTGCACGATCATCACGCCGGCCAGCCCGTTCTGGACCTGCACCGCGGTGCGCATGTCCGGGTGCGGGTGGTACCAGTAGGTGCCCGCGCGGTTGTGGATCTCGAAGTCGTACTCGTACCGCCCGCCCGCGCCCACGGCGTACATCGGGTGCCCATCGTCCTCCGCCGGCGCATCGATCCCGTGCCAGTGGGTGATCGTGTCCTCGGTGAGGTTGTTGTTGAGCCCCACCCGCAGCCGCTGCCCGTTCCACAGCCGAAAGACCGGGCCCAGGTACGAGTCGTTGAGCGTCGCGAGCGTGTTGGCCGGGCCGCTGGTGAGCGAACCGGTGTACTTCCAGACGTTCGTCAAGGCCCCGGCGCGGACATTGGCCGTGCCCGCAGCGCAGGTCAGTTCGACCACCGCATCGGGGATTGGACCAGCCAGGGCGCGGCGGGGGAAGGCCAGCGACGAAGCGCCGTACGCCGCCGCGGCGAGCCCGGCCGAGAGGCGGGCGGTCGAGGCGAGGAAGCGGCGGCGGGAGATGGCGGAGGGATCAACCGGTCTTTCGATCGACATGGAGAACGGCTCGCACGCGTTGGGAGAGGGGTCGGACGGAGGGGTCGTACCAGGTCGGTCCACCCACTCCGGATTCGAAGCACACAGACATTCAGAGCCACAACGCCGCATCCGGAACCGGGCGCGGCGGTTGCAAGGGTGGATCGGTCAATGGTACGAGCGGGAACCCTATCTGGTGCATGAAAATCGGGGTTTGGGCGGGTTATCGGGGCACACCGGAGATCCCCAAGGGGTGGACTACCGGTCGAGACCCGCAAGGAACTCTCGAAAGAACCCAGCCGCATCCGCCCGCAGCTCGGAGCTGCCTGTCCCGAGGAACGCGGCCACTCGCCCGGGCCCCAGACCCCCGCCCTCGCAGAAATCCTGCCTGATGGTCCGGGCCGCGGACTCGATCTGGGCGTGCGGCCGCAACCGTCCGAGGCGTTGCCCCAGTTCGCGCGCCTCCTGCTGGTAATGGCGGAGCAGGTAGTACATGTCGTACGCGTCCTTTTCGCTTCCGCGGCCAGCGAATGCGATCGCCTTCAGCGCGATGAAGGCGGCGGGTCCGCAGACGCGGACTTCTCGCGCAGTCCTGGTCCCCGCGTTGAGTTCATCTTCGATCGTGACCAGCACGGAATCGCGGAACGCGAGATCCAGGCCCGGGATGATGAATGCAGCGAAGTCCGGCTGAAGATTGCGCAGGCGGCCGCCGCGGTCGTCGGCCGCGGACGGGGCGATCAGGAAATCGATCGTGATGCCATCGGGCGAACGCCAGCGCTGCGAGGTCTGGCGTCCGGTCTCATTGCGGTCCGCCGCGAAGCCGGCATGGCGGAGGCGATCGGCGATCTGTTCGTATCGGCCTTGGTCGAGAACCGCGAGTGACAACCCGAGATCGAGATCGATGGTGCCAACGTGCGCTTCCGACGCCGAACCAGCGGGCACAAGCAGTGATGGAACGAGCCCGCCCGCGACGCACCAGTCATCGCGGAAGTCGCCGAGCCGTGTCGCGACTTCGAGGCAGGTGCGTCGCACCGCCGCGGCATAACCGGGGTTGTAGCTCGCGGCGCCTCGCCGTCCGGCGTGCGGGCCGACATCGTTCACATCCATGGCAGGCGCCGCTCCTTCAGATGCTCCGCAGCTTCGGTCGCCCGCTCGGGCAGGTCCGCGAGGTCGAGGTAGGTCTGAACAGCGCTCACGCAGCGCAGGCCATCTACTTCACCCGCGCCTTGGAAGACGCCGGGATCGCGGGGTCGGACCAGCCATAGGTTCGCGCCGTCCTCGTCATCGCGCCAGCCCAGCGGAGCGAGCACGCTCTCAGAAACAGCATCGCGTATATACACCGTCACCAGCCGGAATGCCGCGAAGGGAGCGAGCCGCCACGCCGCGGCGAGTCCGGTGAAGGCGTGGTCGACCCGATTCCGGGAGAAGGCGAGCGAGAGCTTTCCCGCGAGTTCCTCACCGGACCGGCTCGGCAGATGCCCCATGGTGATGTCGTGGGACATGAATTCGTAACGCTCGCGCCACGCATGGAACAGAAGCGCGGGGTCGCGCGCCCGCAGAGCCCGGTGCTCGTTTCGCTCGATGAGCCCGTCCGACTCGAGCCTCTTGCAAACGCGGCTGACATACCCGGGCCCGAGGTCGACCGCAGTGGCGATCTCGTGCTGCTTCCACCAGCGGGCGGGATCGAGGAGCATCAGGTGGGCGATGCGCGAGCCGGCCGGCGCGAACACCGAGCTCGGACGCCCTCGCTTCAGGAACAGGTTGGGTCTTCCCGAGATCCGCAGCACGAGCGGCGGGGCGACGACGTTCGCGTTGCCGGAGAGGTCGATGAAGCCAACGCCCAGGTCCTTGCAGATCTGGGCGCCGACGGGACCCATGTATGGAACCACCACGACGGGGACCGCTTGGGCCCCGCCTTCGGCCGAGCGACGCTTCGCGGCCGCCGCGGCTGCCGCGACATCGGCCGCGCGAGCCTGGCCACGGGCCTCGATCAACAAGGTGCGGTCACCAAGGCGGACGGTGAAGTCGGGGCCAGGAGCCGAGCGCCCTCTCAAGAGGCGAGGCCGCATGCCTGCCAGGTCTTCGATGACCTTCAAGAGGGGGTCAAGCATGTCGTCGGCGCGGGCCATGTTCACTAAAATATCGGAGTTGACGATCCTGTCAACAGCGGTATTTTAGTAAACTTCCAGCAATCGCTCCCTGTGAAGGGCCTCTTCGGGCCTTTGGGGCCAGCGTTTGGGCGTCGGGGGAACGCCGATGCCACGGAGCGGGGGCCGTGGTATTCTCCGGCGACCCTGGAGGCCACCGATGCAGCGGATCGTCCGTCTCGTGCTCATGCTTGGCGTGATGCTCGTTATCGGCGGGCTCGGCGTGACCCGGTGGGTCGCGGCGGAGCGGGAAGCAACGCCGGAGGAGATGCGGGCGGAGGTGTGGGAGCGGGGCCCCCTGCTCACCATTACCTCAGTCGAGGGGATCCCGGTCACGGACCGCAACCTCGTCGGCGGCCCCCGCCGCGGCATGCCGCGGTCGATGCTCACCCGGCTGGCGTGGGTCGGCATGACCGTCGGCGGCGGGCTGGTGGCGTGGGGTGTGGTGATGCTCGGGCGCACGCCGCGGCTGTAGCCCCCGTGGCATCGGCCCGTGGCATCGGCATATTGCCGATGTGCTGGGCTCACGTGGCGCCGCGCCGCGTCGCTCGGACGGCGGGGCCATGTGCAACCACCGGGCCGCTGCCGGATCAGCCCGCGTCCGAGGCGCGTGGGCCTGCGCGAGCGGCGTCCAACACATCGGCAGAATGCCGATGCCACGGAGTGATCACGCCCCGAACAGCCGCTGCGCAATCACCCAGTACACCGGCAGTCCCACCACGATGTTCAGGGGGAAGGTCAGTGTCAGCGCCATCGGCACATAGATGCTCGCCTGCGCTGTCGGCAGCGCGAGGCGCAACGCGGCGGGCACCGCGATGTAGCTCGCGCTCGCGGCCATCACCATGATGATGAACCCATCCGCGAAGTTGAGCCCCAGCACCTTCGCCAGACCCGCGCCCACCAGACTGTTCACGAATGGGAACACCAGCGCGAAGGCGATCACCGGCCAGCCGGCCCGGATCACATGCGTCGCGTTCCGGCCCGCGACCAGGCCCAGATCGAGCAGGTAGAAGCACAGCACGCCGTAGAACAGATCCTTCCAAAGCGGTGCGGTCACCGTCGCGCCCGCATCGGTCGTCAGCAGGCCCACCGCCATCGAGCCCACGAGGAGGACGATCGAACCGTTGGTGCAGGCCTCGTGCAGCAGGTGGCCGAAGCCGCTCTTCTTGCTCACATGGGCGTGGGCGGAAGGCGAGTGCACCGACGCCAGCGCCTGCTCATCCGCCGCGGTGGCGAACCGCCGCCCGAGGAACACGCCGACGATGATCGCGGGGAACTCCATCACCGCCATCGCCGCGACCATGTGCCCGCCGTAGGCGATCTCCTTCTGCATCAGCATCGCCGTCGCGGCCAGGAACGTCACCGCCGAGACCGAGCCGTAGGTCGCCGCGACGCCCGCCGCGGTGGGCACGCCCAGGATCTTCTTGAGCAGCGGGAAGACATACAGCGGCGTGGTACACGACAGGACGAACGCGGCCGTCAGGGCCGCGATCCCCTCCCCGGTCAGCCCCGAAGCCTTGAGCTTGATCCCGCCGGCAAAGCCGATCGTGAACAGCAGGTAAAGCGACATGGTCCGAACGAACGCCTCTGGGATGACCAGATCCGACCGCACCGCCGCCGCGAGCAGGCCCAGGAAGAAGAAGAGGATGGGGGGCGACAGGAGGTTGGACGCCCAGAGGTCGGTAAGCATTGGGCGTAGGTTAAGGGAGAAGGCGAAGGAGGGGTAGAAGAGAGGGACAAAGGGACAAAGGGACAAAGGGACAAAGGGACAGAGTGGAGGAGGCGGCCTTCGGTCGCGGCTTGACCTGGCGACTGGACTTGTCGGCCACTGTGAACCGGGATCTTCCGGTCGCGGTATCTCACGGTGGGCTCGCTCCCCCCACTTTGTCCCTTCGTCCCTTTGTCCCTCTGTCCCTTCCTCCCGGTATCCTCCCCCCATGCCCGTGCTGCTCCGCTGGCTCCTGCGCCTTGGCCCCACCAACCCCATCGCGGTCCGTCTTGTCCAGAACGGGTCGCGGCGGGCGCGGCACATGTACATCCGCGCGGCGTACCTGGCGGTGCTGATCATCGTGCTGCTCTGGCTGCTCCTGCTCAACACCTCGGCCGGCGAGCTCAACTACCGCGACCTCGCCGCGGCCGGCGCCAACAGCTTCACCTGGATCGCACGCATCCAGATCGTGCTGATCTGCGTCCTCGCCCCCGTCTTCATGGGCGGCGCGATCGCGCAGGAAGCCTCGCCCCGCACCTGGGAAGTCCTGCTCACCACGCCGATGACGGCGCACGAAATCGTGCTGGGCAACCTCTTCGGCCGGCTCTTCTTCGTGCTCGCGCTCCTGATCGCGAGCCTGCCGCTCTTCGCCCTCACGCAGTTCTTCGGCGGTGTGCCCGGGTCGGCGATCCTCGCGAGTTATGTCGTCGCCGCCTGCGCTGCGCTCCTGGTGGGATCGATCGCCATCGCGCTCTCGGTCAGCCGCCTGGTCGGTAAGCGGGCGTTCTTTGTCTTCTATGTCGCGATCGTCAGCTACCTCGCGGTGACCATCGCGATCGATGTGCTGCTGGGCGGGATCGGCACCGGCGGCATCGGCGCCGCCGGCAACGTCACCTGGATGACCGCGCTCAACCCCTTCCTCGCGCTGCAGGCGCTGATCGCCCCCGCGACCTACGCCCGCGCCCCCGAGGGCTCGCACACGGGCCCGGCCCGCTGGTTCCTCGAGAACCCCGTAACCACCTGGTGCGTGGGCAGCACGCTCGTCAGCC
The DNA here is from genome assembly GCA_040255445.1 of Planctomycetaceae bacterium. Classification (GTDB taxonomy): domain Bacteria; phylum Planctomycetota; class Phycisphaerae; order Phycisphaerales; family UBA1924; genus JBDZUZ01. The sequence goes on from JBDZUZ010000018.1 coordinate 10,485, forward strand.
TCTTCTTCATCGTCGCCAGCACCGTCACCGTCCGCGTCGGCGGGCTGCACACCTTCGGTCAGGAGTCGGGCGGCATCCCCTGGTACCGCCGGCTCATGGGTCTGGGCGCGGCGACCAGCGAGCACCGCCCGCCACGGACCGTCTGGGTCAACCCGATCGCCTGGCGCGAAGCCGCGGCCCGCAACGCCACGCTCACCAAAATACTCCTCCGCTGGGCCTTCCTCGCGACCGGCGCCGCCTTCGGCATCGCGCTCATCGTCCTCTTCCACAACGGCACGATGGATGCCCCGACCTTCCAGTTCGCCCTCGCCGCGACCATCACCGGCGAGCTCGCCGTGATCGCGCTGGTCGCGCTCAACTCCTCGGCCACGGCGATCAGCCGCGAACGCGAGGACGGCACGCTCGACATCCTGCTTACCACGCCGCTTACCGCGCGGGCGTACCTCCTGGGCAAGCTCCGCGGCCTCATCACCTTCCTCCTGCCGCTCCTGGCCATCCCCTTCTGCACGTTGCTGCTCGCGGGGCTCTATGTGCTCGTCGGCGGCTTTGATCGCACCGGCGGCGTCACGGTCTCAACCGTCTCGGGCGGGGCCCCGCTCTCGCTCCCGGTCGTGCTCCCCGAGGCGGGGATCCTTGTCCCGATCGTGATCGTGCCCTTCATGGCCTTCTGCGTCATGGTTGGGTTGCAGTGGAGCCTCAAGAGCAAGGGCACGCTGGGCTCGGTGATCGGGAGCGTCGGCGTGGTCGGCATCGTCGCCGGCATCGTCGGGCTGTGCGCCTGGAACGCGGGCGATGAGATCCCCATCGTGGGGCCGGTGGTCAGCCAGCTGAGCCCGGTCTCGGCGGTGGTGAATGTGATCTACCCGGGCGATCGGGTCCGCGAGACGATCCTGCAGTCGGAGTTCAGCGGCGCCCGGGTCTCGCTGATCGTCGGGGCGGTGGTCTCGGCCGGCATTTACGCGGCGATCTGCTACGGCATCCTCGCCAGCATGGTCCGCGGCTTCGACATGACCGTCCGCAAGCTCGCGGGCACCCGGTAGGCGCGACCGGCCCGGCGCCATCGCGCGGGGGGCCTCTATTCCAGCATTCCGGCGGCCGCGGCCGATAGGGGGTCGGCGGGCAGTGCGCGCCCGGGGCGGAGCCCCCGGCTGGAGACCCCGGAGTATGGGTTCGAGATCCATGAACGATCAGCGAATGGTCGCGGCGCTTGTCGCGGCGGCGGGCGTGGCGTTGGCCGCGGGCTGCGGCGGAGCGCCCAAGGCCGCGGACCGCGGCAGCGCGGAACCGGTGAACACCGGCCTGTCCGCCCTCATGAACGACGATGCCCCGGTGCCGCCCGCGCGGCTGCCCGACCCCAACGCAACACCCGATGTCGGCCAGCTCGCCGCGCAGGCGGCGATGGACCTCGAGTCGCTGATGAACTCGGGCGCCCTCGACCCGCGCCGGCGCGGCAGCGCGGGGCCGGAGGGCTCGGCCGGGCTGAGCGGCTTCGGCTTCGGTGAGGCCCCGGCCGCGGCATACGACCCGGCCGAGGATCCCGAGACCCTCGCCGCGGCTCTGGCCAGCGCGGAAGAAGTCTGGAAGCGCGAGGCCGAGATCGCCGCGGCGAAGGCCGCACCGCCCGAGCCCGAGGTGATCGCGGCCGCCGAGCCCGTGGTCGAGCCGGAGCCGGTGCGGACGGTCGAGGATGAGGTCATCGAGCTCGCCGAGCGGATCGCGGCGGCGTTGCGGCTGCGTGCGGCGGAGGTCGGTGGGGGTGGCGGCGCCGGTCCCGGCGCGGGCGAGCGGTCGATCTCTGAATCGATGGCGCTCGCGCCGATCGAAGCGCTGCGACCGGGCACGCTGATCGCGCTCGACGACCCCGCCGGTCTGCTTGCTTCGCGCCTGAGTGAGTCAGACCTGGAAACACTGCGCTCGGCGCGCGACCGCCTGATCGCATCACCGCTCGAGGCCGACCGCGCCTTCGCCCGCTCGATCGGCGCGATGCTCCCCGATGACGGGCTCAAGATCGCCATCGCCGAGTTGTGCACGCGTGTCACCGCCTTCGGCCGCTACACACCCTTCGCGAGCAAGGCCTTCGCCGCGGGCCAGCCGCACCGCATGATCGTGTACACCGAAATCGATGGGTTCACCTACCGCGAAGCCCGCGGCGGTGACCCGGTGGCGAACGGTGTGGCGCTGAGCGAACAGGAATCCGTCGAGCTCTCGCAGAGCGTGACGCTCTACCAGGCCGATGGGTACCAGGCGTGGCACAAGCCGGCGGAGACAGTGATCGAGACCACCCGTGGCCGCCGCCGCGACTTCTACCTCGTCCAGCTCATCGAACTGCCGCGGACCCTCGCGGCGGGCCAGTACAACCTGAAGGTGACGGTGAAGGACAAGACGAGCGGGGCGGAGTCGGAGCGGGTGATCCCGGTGGAGCTGAAGGCTTACAACTGACAGCTCAGAGCTGACATGCTGCGGGTTGTGGTGCGGGCCTCCGGCCTGCACAGCGACGGCGCGGCTGAGGCGGCCGGGCCCGCCTGATGGCTCGGGTCTCGATGTGTCTGGTAGGCTCGGGGGATGGCGGAACCCGAAGTTGACACCGGCGGTACCGGCAGCGGGTTGGAGGAGATCCAGCGGCGCCGGCGTCGGTATCTGCTCGTCGGGCTGGGTGTGATGGTGCTGGTGTGCGCCGGGGGCGTAACTCTGTTGCCGCGGTACGGACAAAGTGTTGGGATCTGGTTATTCGACGAGTTCATTCAGCCCGGATGGCGTGAAGCGGATGTGCAGTCCACGATCGTCAAGGGCGATGAGATCCGGTCCGCGCTCGCAGCGCACTACGCCGATCACGGCAGCTACCCATCAACGCTCGACGGTCTCGTTCCTGCCTATCTCCCCGAGGTACCGGTCCCTGATACGGGCCTGAAGGTCTGGTCGTACCGCATCTGGCGCGGAGGCGAGGGCTATGAGTTGGGGTTTGCAGCGAACGAGAGCAGGTATCCCGAGGCCTCCACGGACGAGCGGACACCCGGGTGGTTTCGGAATGAGTGAGCGAGGCGCAGGCGGTTTGGTTCGCCGCGATGGGCGGGCATGAGCTTGCTGGTATGCGTGAAGTTGTTTGATTGGAGATGCGTGCAGCCGGTTTGCTAGGCAGAGGTGTAGCGACCCCGAAGCGACCGCATGGAGTCACTGCTTGCTCGTCCTGCTTGGGACATTGCTGCTCACCTGGCTGCTCATGGTCGCGGCGACGCTCCCGCTGCGCTGGGGTGATCAGCCCTCGCCGCGGAACGCGTGTGCGCGGTGCGGGTATGACTTCCTCGCGCTGCCGCGGGCGGAGGTGTGTCCGGAGTGCGGGATGGGGCGGTACGACGAGCCGCCGCGGCGGATTCGGTGGGGACGTACAGCGGCTGTGCTCGTGGTGGGGTTCGGGCCCGGGGCGATCGTGCTCGTGCTGTGGATGGCGGGGGTGAGAAATCTGGATGCGCCACTCCGGGCGGTTCTGGACTTTGGGGGCGAATCGCTCTCGTTTCCAATGGTCATCGGTGCGATCGTCATGCACGCGTTCATCTGTTGGGCGATCCTCGGTCCGCACACACGCGGCCGGCGCGAGCGGGCGGTCGCTGGGCATGTGGTAGGTGCGCTGGCGATGGTCGCGGATGTCTTCGCACTGGGGGCGATGATGCTGAGCGCGGTGAGATGAGGGCTTGCGGGGCGTGGTAGGCTGACAGCGTGGGTGAACCTTCGGGAGACCTTGGTCGGCCGCGGATCGCGTGGTTGCCGTACGAGACGGTGACGACGCGGGTGGTGTGGTCGATCCCGGCGGTCGCATTCATCCTCTTCTGGAAGTACTGGTTGATCGCGGCGGAGGCGGTGCCGTTCTACCCGCCGATCTCGCAGGCCGAGATCGCCGCGCTGGTTGTCCGCGAGTTGCCCCAGACGCTGGTCCCCCTCGGACAGACCCAGTACCCGCTGCTGCATCACCTGCTGCCGTGGATCGCCGCGGCGGGGTGGGCGCTGTATCTGGTGCGCTGGCGCACACCGGCGCCGGGCGCGGGGTTCGCGCTGCTGTCGCTGATCGCGCCCGTGCTGGTTGTGATCGCCAATCCGCCCATCGCCATTCTCGGTGCGATCGAATGCTTTATCCTTCCCTTTGTGCCGCTGGATGGCGAGGGCCTCGAGATGGTGTCGCGGGGGTTCCCGGCGCTGTGGGTGCTGTTCATGCTTGCTGTGCTGAGCGCGACCGCCGGCGCGAGGAGAACCGCGGAGACATGTGAATCGTGCGGATACTCGCTGGCGGGGCTGCGGGGGACGACCTGTCCGGAGTGCGGAAGCGACCGATCGCGGACCTTGATGTAGCGAGTCGGCGACCCACTGGGTGATCGGAGGCTGGACGGGTGAGCGAGGCTGCAACAGAACATATTCGCCCGCCACGCGCGTGGCTGCCCCACGAATCGCCGACCACGCGCATCGCCTGGACGGTCGTGGTCCTGTATCTCGCGGTGCTGTGGAAATACATGCTGATCGCGGCGACTGTGGTCCCTTTCCCAACGGTGCACGCGCCGCCGGAGGTCGCCTCTATGGTTTGGGCAACCCTGCCGCGTGCGTTGTGGCCAGAGTGGCATCCCGGCCCCGCCGCGGCGGACTATCGCCAGATCCTGCCGTATGTCGTGCTCGTTCTATGGCCCCTTTGTCTCGTGCCGTGGAGGCGAAGGGGCGTGCGTGTGCTGGTTGCGGTGGGGCTGCTGGCAATCGTGGCAGGCAGTCTGTGGCGGGCGAGCTTCTTGTTCCTCTCGCCGCTTGGGTGGTTCTTCGGCGGCCTGTTTCTGGCCAACCCATTCGTCCCGAGCGATGGAGAGGCGTACAGCGACTATTCGCTGATCGGCGGCACGTCCTGCTGGGTGTGGTTGATGATCGTCGTCATCGGCGGCAACTTCGTGCGGCGCGGGGTAGCTCGCGGGGCCTGCAGCGCGTGCGGGTACTCGATGGCGGGACTCGCGGGAGCGGTGTGTCCGGAGTGCGGGGCGGAACCGGCGGGGGTTGACGGCGTATCGCGAACGTCGCGCTGCTGACGCCAGCGGTCGTTGCACCGGGGAACGAGCGATGTGGACGCTGATGATCTCGCCGCGGAAGCCCGAATGGTCCGCGTGGATGACGGTGCTCGTCGGCGCGGCCGCGGCGGCGGTGTGCTATGTGTCGGCCTGGGGGATCGCGAGCGGTCTGCGGTGGTGGATGATCGAGGCCGCTCGCGTCCCGATGTGGATGGAATGGGCACTGATCTCGACGCCCCTCGTGATCCCCGCGATAGCGGGTGGCGCGGCGGCCGTGTGGGCAGCGGTGCTGTTGGCGGACGCGAGGCAGCGCGTGGCGCATGCCGCGATCGCGCTGGGTTTCTGCGTGCCGGCGGCGGCTCTGGGGTACCTGGCCGCGGAATGGCAGCGATGGGGTGATATAGCACCGCAAGAGTCGGCGTACGCGCTGATAGCGATGTTGGTGTTGTGTGGCCTGATGCTCGGTCTGGGTTGGGTGGTGTTGTCAATAGCACGTCTGTTGGTGCGGACGCAGGAAGTCGGTGAAGACTCGTGCCGCGTGTGCGGGTACGTGTGGGGCCGGGCGGATGTCGAGCGGTGCTGGGAGTGTGAGGCGCCGGCAGCAGCGCGGCGCTGGTATCAGGGGAGGACGCAGTGGATGCGGCGGGTAGGCGCGGAGTCACCGGGCGGCCTACGCATACTCGCATCCCTCGTGGTGATTGCGTGGCTGATGTTCCTGCTGCAGCCGTTGGTGTTTCCGCAGCGGTTCTTCCGAGCGTTCGATGGAGTGGGACGGTACATGCCGGGGCACAAGTTCGATCGGAACGGCTACGCATCGCAACCCACTCCGCTCTTTGTCATGTTCCCCGCGGATCCGCACGGCTATCTGGTGGGCGTTGCGTATGGTCGGCGTCGATCCGGATCGCCAGAGTGGATGCAGGTGCAGTTGTGGCAGACCGGTGCGCTGCCGCCCGCAGTGGTCGTCGGCCGGGGCGCGGTCCTGTCTTATGGCTTCGGCGGTGTCGTGTGCGATGTGCCGCCGGGACGGATCGCCGAGGTCATGCGCGACGGGTTACCCGAGCGGCTCGTGAGCGATGTGCTCGCGGCGGGCCCGGCGCCGGTGGCACCCTTCACAGCAACGCCGCTGCGCGAGTTGGATGCCGCGATGTACTGGCCGAAGTGAAACCCGGCGGCCGGTTGCCTTGTCGAGGTTGGTGCGTTCGGCAGCTGACGGCCTAACCTCGCCGCCTGCACCCGCGCCCAACCCACAGGTGTGGCCGCAGAGCCGGCCAAACCGGTGCCACGGTTCGGTCTGCCCCTTAACTGGCCGGGTTATGATCGGGTGTGGCCCGCGCCATCCTCCATGTCGACATGGACGCCTTCTACGCCTCCGTCGAGCAGCGCGATGACCCCGCGCTCCGCGGCAAGCCCGTCCTCGTCGGCGGGCGATCCGGCCGCGGCGTTGTCTGCGCTGCGTCCTACGAAGCCCGCGTCTTCGGCTGCCGCAGCGCGATGCCCATGGCCGTGGCGCTCCGCAAATGCCCGCAGGCCATCGTCGTCAAGCCCGAGTTCCGCAAGTACCGCGAGGCCTCCGACATCGTCTTCGCCACCCTCGGCGAGTTCTCCCCGCTGGTCGAGCCGCTCTCGCTCGATGAAGCCTTCGTGGATGTCACCGGCTCGGTGCGGCTGATGGGCCCGCCGCGGCGGATGGCTGAGCGCATCCGCGCCCTCGTCCGCGAGCGCACCCAGCTCACCTGCTCCGTCGGCGTGGCGCATTGCAAGTTCCTCGCCAAGCTCGCATCCGACCTCAAGAAGCCCGATGCACTCGTCGAGATGCCGAGCGATGAAGCCGGACTCGCGGCCATCCTCGATCCGCTCCCCATCTCCGTCATCTGGGGCGTCGGCCCCGCCGCGGCCAAGCGCCTGCATGTCAAAGGCGTGCGCACCATCGCGGATGTGAAGCGGCTGACCGAGCCCGAGCTCCAAGCCGCGCTCGGCTCCTTCGGCCCCCGCGTCTGGCGGTTGGTCCGCGGCCTGGACGACCGCCCCGTCGTCCCCGACCGGCAGAGCAAGTCGATCGGGCATGAGGAGACCTTCGCCGAGGACATCCATCAATATGAAGAGATCCGCGGCGTGCTCCTGGGCCATGTCGAACAGGTCGCCCGCCGCCTCCGCCGCGCCGGGCTCAAGGCCCGCGGCGTGACCCTCAAACTCCGCAGCCCCGAGTTCGAGACCGTGACCCGCTCCAGAACCCTCGACCACCCCACAGATGAAACGACCGCGCTCTGGAAGGCCGGATCGGCGGTCTTCGAAGAGTGGTGGGGGTCGAGCAAGCGGTATCCCCTCCGCCTGCTTGGCTTTACGGTGCACGACCTGACCGATGGCAGCGGCGAACAGTTGGAGTTGTTCGGCGGGGCGGATGCGCCGGATGGTCAGCGTCCGGCCCGATCCGCCGCGATCGACAAGGCGACCGATGCGATCGCCGCGAAGTTCGGCGCCGGGGCGATCCGCCGCGGCGGATCCCTCGGTCCCGACCGTGAGAGGGTGCCCACGACCTATCCCGGAACCCGGGGGACGTAGGTGAACTGGGGGAGATCGCTGCAGGTTCTCTTGCGGCGGCGTCCCCGGCTCGGGTAGCTTCGGAATGACAACTCGATCGCCGCCGGCCGGATCTGTCTGGGGGTGCCGGTCGCAGCCGCGGGCGTGGTTTGCCCGCGCTCCTTGCGTTGTGCTGTTCGGGGGTTCCGCCACGGCGGGAATGCGCGACACAGCGTTGGCGGCGTTGGGGTTCGGGGAGGCGAAAGCCATGAAGCGTCTGTGTCTGCTGATCGCGGCGGGAGCCGCGGCGATGTCCATGTGCGCCGGGATGGTGTCGGCGCAGGTTGTCGGGGCGCCGCGCGATCCGCTCGCGGCGGTCGGAGTGAAGCAGGGTCAGCTCGTCCAGCTGGCGATCGACACCACACCAGAGCAGCCGCTGCGCGTGGCGGTGCCCATCGGCGGCGTGTTGCGCACGCTGAACCTCGCGCCGTTCTCGGTGCGCGCTGAGGGCTTCAAGCTCTACGAGCAGAACGATGCGGGCACCTTCGAGGTCAAGCCCCCGCCGATCAACACGCTCCGCGGCGTGATCGAGGGTGAGGCCGGCGCCGTCGTCGCGGGCGGCGTCATGCCCGACGGCCTCTACGCCCGGATCATCCTGGGCGACGGCAGCGAGTGGTGGATCGAGCCGGTCGGCGACCGCGCCGATGTCGCCGCGGGAACGCACGTGGTCTACCGCGGCGAGGATGTCCTGCAGCGCGGCAACACCTGCAGCACCGACAACTTCGCCCACGCGGTACACACACCCGGGACCGGCGAGCCTCCTGTTGGCAACGCCGGCGCCACGATTTACATCGCGACCGTCGCCGTCGACACCGACTTCGAGTTCTACAACCGCTACGGAAGCACCGGGACCACCAGCGCCCGCATCAACCTCGTCTACAACACCATGAACCTGCAATACGAGCGCGATGTGGACATCCGCCACACCGTCAGCTCGATCACGGTCCGGACCACGACCGCCGATCCCTACAACACCAACACCACCGGCGACATGCTCGTCGAGATGCGGGCCTTCTGGAACGCCAACAACAGCGGCAACCTCCGCGATGTGGCGCACCTCTTCACCGGCAAGTCGACCGGCGGCGTCATCGGCACCGCGTACATCGGGGTGATCTGCTCGAGCCTCAGCAACGGTTTCGGGTACGGCGTCTCGCAGACCGACTTCAACAACGCCAACCTCGCGAGCGCGACGGATCTGGTGGCGCACGAGACCGGCCACAACTGGGATGCGCAGCACTGCACCTGCGCCAACCCCGCCTACACGATGAACCCCTCGATCACGAGCATCAACCGCTTCGACGCGGCCAACTCGATCCCGCAGATCACAGCCCACCGCAACTCCCGCGGCTGCCTCTCCACCACCGGCGGCGGCAACGATGCCCCCAACGACGACTGCGCAGAAGCCGTGACCATCGGCGAGGGCACGATCGGCTTCAACAACATCGGCGCTACGACCGATGGGCCCGCGGCCTGCGGCCTCTTCGGCGACGACATCTGGTACACCTACATCGCGCCCTGCGATGGCACGCTGACGCTCAGCACCTGCGGCAGCTCATACGACACCACGCTCGCCGCGTACACCGGGTCGTGCGCCTCGCTCACCGAAGTCGCCTGCGACGACGATGAGCCAACCTGCACATCCTCGACGCTCCACTCGCGGATCCAGTTCGCTGTGACCCGCAACACGACCTACCGCATCCGCGTCGGCGGCTTCAACGGCGCGAACGGCAGCGGCATCCTCACGGTCGACCAGACCCCCTGCCCGCCGCCCGCCAACGACGACTGCGCCGATGCGATTAATGTGACCGACGGCGCCTACGCCTTCTCCACCATCGGCGCAACGACGGACGGCTGGGTCGATGACGGCCCGGGCTGCACCGCCTTCGGTTACGCCCAGACCGGATCAGACATCTGGTTCCGCTATGTAGCGCCCTGCAACGGCACCGTCGAGTTCAGCACCTGCGGCAGCGGCTACGACACGCGTCTGGCCGCCTACGCGAGCTGCCCCAACGGCCCCTTCCAGGCGATCTCCTGCAACGATGACTCCTGCGGCACGCGCAGCGTCCTGCAACTCGTCACCACCGCCGGCGCGGACTACTACATCCGCCTGGGCGGCTACAGCGGCGCGCAAGGCACCGGCACGCTCACCGTGACCAACCTCACCTGCCCGCCCCCGGCCAACGACAATTGCGTCGACGCGATCGATGTCTCGGCCGGCGGCACCTTCAACGGAACCGTTGTCAACAGCAGCAACGATGGCACCGCGACCTGCGGCGCTTCGGGCAGCAACGGCGATGTGTGGTACGTCTTCACCGCTCCCAGCGCGGGCACGCTCCGCGCCACGACCTGCGGCACGCACGATGCCCCCGGCCTGAATCTGGGCATGGACACCGTGCTCTCGCTCCACAACGGCTGCGGCGGCGCGCAGCTCGCCTGCAACGACGACACCAACACCTGCGGCACGCTCGACACCGGCGTCCTCCGCGACTCTTCCGTCACTACCGCGATGAGCCCCGGACAGACCGTGGCGATCCGCGTCTCCAAGTTCGGCACCAGCGCCACCGGCTACGGGCCCTTCACACTCAACGTCTCCTTCTCGCCCGTCAACGATGCCTGCAGCGATCCGATCGTGATCAGCGACGGCACGATTCCCTTCAACAACCTCTTCGCAACCACCGATGGCCCCACGGCCTGCGGCTCTATGGGCAGCGACATCTGGTACGTCTACCAGGCCAGCTGCGACGGCCGCGTCCGCGTTGACACCTGCGGCAGCGTCTACGACACCGTGATCGCGGTCTACCCGGCCGCCGTCGGCTGCACGCCGACCGCCGCGGACCAGATCGCCTGCAACGATGACAACGCGATCTGCGGCGAGCCGCTCCCGCGTGACTCGTTCGTCGAGTTCCCGGCCCAGGCCGGGCAGCGTTTCCGCATCCGTGTCGGCGGCTTCAACGGCGCTCGCGGCGCTGGCCGCCTCACCGTCGGCTGCCGCACCGCCTGCGCACCCTGCGCTGCCGACTATGACCAGTCCGGCGGTGTCGACGGTGATGACATCGGCGCCTTCTTCGACGACTGGCAGGCCGGCGCGCCCTGCGGCGACGTCGACGGCTCCGGCGGCGTCGATGGCGACGACATCCCCTTCTTCTTCGATCGCTGGCAGGCCGGCGGCTGCAACTGATGCCGCCTCGTCTCGCGCCGGGGGAGACCTCGGAAGAATGACAGCACCGCGGCCGGCTCATCGTGGTTCCGGGCCGGCCGCGGCTTTTTCGTGAGAAGTGATCTGTGTCAGTGCCCGCCGCCCGCCGCGGCGAACGGGCCGTGATCAGGGAGGGCCCCCTTCATGCCGAGATTCATCTGTGCCGCGTTCCTCGCGGGTGTGTGCGGCTCCGCCGGTCTCGCCGCCGCGCAGTGCGACTCCGACCCCTGGCGCCTCGTCTGGTCCGATGAGTTCGACGGCAACACCGTCAATAACAGCAACTGGCGCATCCGCTTCCAGGCTGGCCAGCACAACAACGAACAGCAGTACTACCTCCCCGAGATGGTGACCGTCGCAAACGGCAAGCTGACCCTCACCAGCCAGAACATCGGCTACGGCGGCCGCCCCTACCGCTCCGGCCTTGTCGACACCCGCGGCAAGTTCTCGCAGCAGTACGGCAAATTCGTCGTCCGCTCCAAGCTCCCCAAGACCCAGGGCATCTGGCCCGCGATCTGGCTCCTCCCGACCACCGGTCTCTGGCCGCCCGAGATCGACATCATGGAACTGCTCGGCCACGAGCCGACGCGCATGTACATGTCGAACCATTGGGGCCCCGTGAACGCCGTCGCCACCCAGACGACCGACTTCGCCGGCCCGGATTTCTCCGCAGACTTCCACGAGTTCAGTTGCGAGTGGTTCCCCGACCGCATCGACTTTTACGTCGACGGCGTCCGCCGCGCCACCCACCGCGCCGGCGTTCCCCAGGAACCGATGTACCTCATCATCAACACCGCCGTCGGCGGCTTCTGGCCCGGCTACCCCGATGCCACCACCGTCTTCCCGCAGACCTTCGATGTCGACTGGGTCCGCGTCTACCAGTACGACGCCCCCGATGCCGAACAGGTCCTCACCAACCCGAGCTTCGAGAGTGGCGGCAACCCCAGTCTCACCGGCTGGAGCCGTTTTGGCAACGCCTTCGCCGACGGCTCCCGCACCTGGTCCGGCCCCGGCGCCGGCAAGCTCTTCGGCAACTTCACCGGCACCGACAACACCAGCGGCCTCTACCAGCAGTCCCCCACCGCGCCCGGCGAAACCTGGACCGCGACCGTCCGCACCATGCACCGCGCCGATGATGCCGTCGTCGGCGACAGCTTCGCCGTGCTCAACATCGAGTGGCGCGATGCCGCAGGCGCACTCATCAGCTTCGAGTCGGCCCCCGCGCTCAACGCCGCGACACCCACCGAAGAGTGGCGCGAAGTCACCGTCTCCGGCACCGCCCCCGCCAACGCCGCCGCGGCCCGCTGCGTCCTCCTCTTCCTCCAGCGCGGCAACGCCCCCGGCGCTGTCTACTTCGATGATGTCGTCTTCGGCCGCCCCGTCTGCAACGAATGCCCCGCCGACTGGGACCAGTCCGGCGGCGTCGACGGCGACGACATCACCGCCTTCTTCACAGACTGGCAGGCCGGCGACGCCGACATCGACCAGTCCGGCGGGACCGATGGCGACGACATCTCCTTCTTCTTCACACGCTGGCAGGCGGGCTGCTGAGTCAGCAGCCCACGCGTAGCAGACAGAACCAGGTGAGCAGGATGCGCAGTGGTGGGCACAAGCATGGCGCGGCGTCGGCGGGGCTTCTTGTAGTCCTTGCCGCCGCGATCGTGTCCGCGATCGCGCTCGCGGCCTGGCCCGCCAGCCGGCCGCAAGGCAAGGTCCTCTGGACCTTCGCCGACCCGCACTTCAACATGTACAAGCCGATGGTCGCGCAGTGGAACACCACCGAGCAGCCGCACATAACCATGCGCCTGTTCAGCCTCCCCGCGCTGGACCGCCGCATCATGTCCTCCTTCATGGCCGGCACTCCCACCGCCGATCTCATCGAGGTCGAACGCCGCGTCGCATCCCGCACCTTCGCCGGCCCGGTCGAGAGCATCGGCTTCGTCGATCTCACCGACCGCATCCACGCCGAGAACCTGCTCGACACCATCAACCCGCCGTCGTTCGGCCCGTGGCAGAACTCCGGCCGCATTTTCGGCCTGCCCCACGATGTCCACCCCGTCATGCTCGGCTACCGCGCCGACCTCGTCGAAGCCGCGGGCATCGATGTCTCGCAGATCGAAACCTGGGACGACTTCGCGCGGCTCCTCGCCCCGCTCATGGCAGACAACAACGGCGACGGTCAACCCGACCGCTACCTGCTCAACATGTGGGAAACGCACGAAGACCACCTCGAACTCCTCCTGCTCCAGGCCGGCGGCGGCTTCTTCGATGAGCACGACCGCCTCGCCATCGACTCGCCCGTCAACGCCCGCACGCTCGCAACCATCGTCTCCTGGTGCGTCGGCCCCAACCGCATCGCCGCCGATGCGCCCAACTTCACCGCCGCGGGCAACAAGCTCAAAGCCGATGGCTACGTCGTCGCCACCTTCATGCCCGACTGGATGTGCGAGGTGATCCGCCGCGAAATCCCGCAGCTCTCCGGCAAGATGAAGCTCATGCCCCTCCCCGCCTTCGAGAAGGGCGGCAACCGCACCAGCGTCTGGGGCGGCACCATGCTCGGCATCCCCAAGACCGCCATCGAGTCCGAACAAGATTTCGAAGACCTCTGGCGCTTCGCCAAGCACCTCTACTTCTCAGATGAGCTCAGCCGCGTCCTCTACCAGACCGGCGGCATCATCACGCCCGTCAAGAGCCATTGGACCGACCCAATCTTCGACCAGCCCGACAGCTTCTACAGCGGCCAGGCCCCCGGCCGTCTCTTCATCAATCTCGCGCCCCACACACCGCGCCGCTCCTCTTCGCCGTTCAGCAAGGTCGCGCTCGACCGCGTCAAGGACGCCCTCGTCCAACTCAGCGAAGAAGCCCGCCGCGGCAACATCACCGACCGCGCTGCCCTCGAAGCCGCCGCGGCCGAGAAACTCCGCCGCGCTCACACGCTCGTCGCCGCGCAGATCCGCCGCAACCAGTTCCACGCCGGCGCTCTCTCCGAAGCCGATGCGGTCGAGATCCACGAAGCGATCGACAACAACGGCGATAACCAGACGGGAATCGGAGGCCCCCAGTGACCTCCCTCTCCGTCCAGCGCGATGCCCGCCGCGCCGCCATCGGCGCCGCCGATCAGCAGCAGCCCCGCCCGCGCTCCCGCTCGATCGGCTCCCGCGGCGGTCAACGCGGCCAGCTCTGGGCCTGGATCTTCCTCGCCCCCACACTCCTTCTCTTCGCCGTCTTCATCGCCTGGCCCCTCGCCCGCTCGCTCGTCCTCAGCACGCAGCAGACCTTCGGCCCCGGCTTCACCCAGCCCGTCGGCCTGGGTAATTTCCGCGCACTCCTCGCCGACCCGCTCTTCTGGAAAGCCCTCTCCAACACCGCCATCTTCGCCGCAGGCTCGGTCTTCATCCAGCTCCCCATCGCGCTGGGCCTCGCCCTCCTCGTCGAGTCACCTAAAGTCCGCGGCCGCAACGTCCTCCGCCTCGTGCTCTTCTCGCCCTCCCTCGTCGGCGTCGTCTTCGCCGCGATGATCTTCGGCATCATCTTCGAGAAGCGCACCGGCCTGCTCAACCAGATCCTGCACGCCGCCATCGGCTTCAACCTCGACTTCGCCTGGCTGCAGGACCACGTCATGCTCGCGCTCATCGTCGCAGCGCTGTGGATGTACGCGGGCTTCAATATGATGTTCTTCTGCGCAGCCCTGCAGAACGTCCCCCGCGACCTCACCGAAGCCGCCACGCTCGACGGCGCCGGCCCCCTCCACCGCTTCCGGCACGTCATCCTCCCCGCCATCCGCCCCGTCACCGGCTACGTCGTCCTTCTCAGCGTGATCGGCAGCTTCCAGCTCTTCGAGCTCCCATTCCTCATGCTCAACAACACCGGCGGCCCCGACAACCGCGGCCTCACCGTCGTCATGTACCTCTACCAGCAGGGCTTCGAGACCGGCGACCTGGGCTACGCCAGCGCCATCGGCTGGGCGCTCACGGTCGTCCTCGTCATCTGCACCATCGGCCAGCGGCTCCTCAGCCGCGGCGAGGAGGCCGCCGCATGAACACGCGCCGCGCCGCCTCAACCTCGCTCATCTGGGCGCTCCTGCTCGCCGCCAGCGCCATCACGCTCCTCCCCTTCATCTGGCTCGTCACATCCAGCCTCAAGAGCAACGCCGACTTCTTCGAATCCCTGCTCCTCCCCACCGGCGACGGCCCTCTCGGCATCGCGTGGTCGCAGCTCACGTTCGCAAACTACACACGCCTCTTCGCCGACCTCGACTTCGCCCGCCACCTCACCGTCTCGGTCTTCCTCTCCTCTGTCACCGCCGCGATCGCCACGCTCGCCTGCGCCATGGGCGGCTACGCCCTCGCCCGACACCACTTCATCGGTCGACGCCTCGTCACCGTCCTCGTGCTCGGCGCCATCCTCATCCCCGCGCCGCTGCTGCTCGCGCCCGGCTACCAGGTCCTCTTCGATCTCAACCTGCTCAACTCCTTCGCGGGGCTCATCCTGCCCGCCGCGGCCCCCGCCTTCGGCGTCTTCCTCTTCCGCCAGGCCACGATCTCAAGCGTCCCCTGGGAACTGCTCGAAGCCGCCCGCATGGACGGCTGCGGCGAGGGACGCCTCTTCGCGCAGATCGTCCTGCCGCTCGTCCGCCCGATGGTCGGCACCTTCCTGATGATCACATTCCTGGGCGTGTGGAACAACTTCATCGGCCCGCAGGTCGTGC
Source organism: Planctomycetaceae bacterium (assembly GCA_040255445.1). Classification (GTDB taxonomy): domain Bacteria; phylum Planctomycetota; class Phycisphaerae; order Phycisphaerales; family UBA1924; genus JBDZUZ01. The sequence continues at coordinate 25,993 of JBDZUZ010000018.1, forward strand.
TGCAGTCGCCCGACATGTTCCCCTTGTCGGTCGCTGTCGCGCAGCTCCGCGGCCTCTATTACCAGGACTACGGCCTGCAGATGGCCGGGACGCTCGTCGCGATCCTGCCCGTGCTCGCTCTGTTCCTGTTGCTGCAACGTGAATTCGTCTCCGGCCTGACCGCCGGGGCTGTCAAAGGCTGATCTCGCATCTGATCAATTCGGGAGTTTGCCGGACACCCGCGGCCCAGGGCCGCCAACCGTCCGGAGGAGGAGTTCGAGATGTTCCGTGAAGATTTCGCGTGGGGCGCCGGATCGTCGGCGTATCAGATCGAGGGCGCTGCGACCGCAGACGGCAAAGGCCTCTCCGTGTGGGACGCCTTCTGCCACACGCCCGGCAAAGTACACCGCGACGAGCACGGCGATGTCGCCTGCGACCACTACACGCGCTTCGGCGACGATGTGAAGCTCATGCAGCGCATCGGCCTCAAGGCCTACCGCTTCAGCATCAACTGGCCCCGCGTGCTGCCCACCGGCCGGGCCGATCGCATCAGCGAGCCCGGCCTCGCCTTCTACGACCGCCTTGTTGACTCGCTCCTCGAAGCCGGCATCGATCCCTGGGTCACCCTCTTCCACTGGGAGTTCCCGCAGGAGCTCTACCTCGAGGGCGGCTGGCTCAATCCCGAGAGCCCCAGATGGTTCGCCGACTACACCAAGGTTGTCGTCGACCGCCTCTCCGACCGCGTCACCAAGTGGCTCACGCTCAACGAGCCGCAGATCTTCCTGGGCCTGGGCCACATGACCGGCATCCACGCGCCCGGCCTGAAACTCCCTTTCAGCGAAGTCCTGCTCGCAACGCACCACGCGCTCCTCGCCCACGGCCGCGCTGTCGATGTCATCCGCGGCGTCGCGAAGAAGAAGCCGGTCGTCGGCTGGGCGCCGGTCGGACGCGTCGATTTCCCGGCATCCGACACCCGCGCTGACATCGACGCCGCCCGCGCCCGCATGTTCTCCATCCACAGCAAGGACTGCTGGAACAACACCTGGTTCTACGACCCCGCCGTGCTCGGCGGCTACCCCGAAGACGGCTTGAAACTCTTCGGCGCCGATGCGCCACGCTTCACCAGCGCCGAGATGGACCAGATCAAGCGACCGCTCGACCTGCTCGGCGTCAACATCTACAGCGGCGAACGCTACAAGGCCGCGGCGACGAACGCCGCGGCGGGAAGCACGCCCGCGCAGCACGTCCCCTGGCCCGCCGGACACCCGCGCCAGGCCATGAATTGGCCCGTCGCCCCCGGCGCACTCTACTGGGGCCCGCGCTTCCTGAACGAGCGCTACAAGCTCCCCATCGTCGTCACCGAAAACGGCATGTCCAACCTCGACTGGGTCCAGGCCGACGGCCGCGTCCACGACACCCAGCGCATCGACTTCACCCGCGCCTACCTCCGCGAACTCCGCCGCGCTACGGGCGACGGCGTCGACCTCCGCGGCTACTTCCACTGGTCCATCATGGATAACTTCGAGTGGGCGGAAGGTTTCAAGGAACGCTTCGGCCTCATCCACGTCGACTATGCCACTCTGAAGCGCACGCTCAAGGACTCGGCGCTCTGGTACGGCGAAGTCATCCGCACCAACGGCGACCACCTCGACGCCAGCGAATCCACCGTCATCGAACTCACCCCCGCCAAACGCCCCGCCCCCGTCGCTTGATCTCCAGCCGTGGCACAGGTTTGGCCGGCTCCGCGGCCACACCTGTGGGCTGTGCGCAGCTCGCGCCGCCGACACCAATAAGTGCCACGGCTCCGAGCGAAGCGAGCAGCCGTGGTTGGACCCACGACCACCTCACACCTCTCGTCCCCGCTGAACGCCGGCAACCACCACCCCCCGGCCCGCGCAGCGGGCGACAGCGCGTTGCCCATGGCGCCGGCGGCAAAGCCGCCAAGCCATGGGTAGCAAGAAGCAACGACCAAAGCCCTCGAAGAGGGCGACAGCGGCCCCAACAACACCACCGAGCCGCGCCCAACGCCGATCCGCCAGTATCCAGTCACATCCGCCGACCTCATCCCGGACTCCCCATGCACACCAACACCCTCCTCACCGCACTCCTCATCTGCACCCTCCCCGCCTGCGCCCAACCCACCGCGACCACACCCACCGACGCAAAGATCGAATGGCGCCTCGTCTGGAGCGACGAGTTCAACGACTCCAAGCTCGATGAATCAAAGTGGCGCGCCGAAGAAGCCGCCCTCGTCAAGAACAACGAGCGCCAGTACTACGCCGCCGACCACGTCGTCTTCCGCGACGGCAAGGCGGTCATCCGTAGCACCGATGAAGCCCGCGGCGGCCGGCCCTACACCAGCGGTCTTATCGAGTCCCGCGGCCGCTTCGCCCAGGCCTTCGGCCGCTTCGAAGCACGCATGAAGCTCCCCAGGACCCAGGGCATCTGGCCCGCCTTCTGGATGCTCCCCGAAGACGGCCGCTGGCCCCCCGAGATCGACATCATGGAGGTCCTCGGCCACCAGCCCACCAAGACCTACATGTCCAACCACTGGGGCAAGTGGCCCAACAACAAGCACGAGACCAGCAGCTTCGAAGGCCCCGATTTCTCCGCCGGCTTCCACACCTACGCGTGCGAGTGGTTCCCCGACCGCATCGACTTCTACGTCGACGGCGTCAAGCACGCGACACACAAGGACGGCGTGCCCCAGGACCCCTTCTACATCATCTTCAACACCGCCGTCGGCGGCGACTGGCCCGGTTTCCCCGATGACACCACCGTCTTCCCGCAGGCGTTCGAGATCGACTGGGTCCGCGTCTACGAGCCCATCGAGGCCGGCCGCACCTATCTGCACATCGAATCTGACGGCGGCCAGATCGATCAAAGCGAATCGAAGTGGGCCTTCGCCCCCGCCGAATCGATCACACTGGAAGCCACGCCCCACATGGGCCGCCGCTTCGTCAAGTGGGAAGGCGTCCCCGTCGACCAGTCCACGCAGAATCCCATCACGCTCACCATGAGCGAGAACCGCCGCGTCCGCGCGGTGTACGAAACCGACCCCACGCCCCTGCAACCCATCTCCCGCGGCGCGAAGGTCTCCGCAACCTCCACCGAACGCTCGGACCTCCGCCCCGAGTTCGCCGTCGACGGCGACACCGGCACCCGCTGGGCCAGCGAGTTCAGCGACCCGCAGTCGATCACTCTCGACCTCGGCTCCGTCCAGCCCGTCCGCGGCGTCCGCCTCCTCTGGGAAGGCGCCTACGCCCGCCGCTACGCCATCGAAGCCTCCAAGGATGGCGAGACATGGGAAACCATCGCCGCCATCCGCAGCGGCCACGGCGGAGAAGAAGTCCACCGCGCCAACCTCGACGCCCGCTACATCCGCATGTCCGGCGAACGCCGCGGCACCAATTACGGCTACTCCCTCTGGGAATTCGAGGTCTACGGCCCCAAGTAACCGCCGCGTGCCCTCGACCGTGCCACAGGCTCGTGGCTTTGCACGAGCCTGTGGGTTGGTCTCAGCTATCGAATCACGCGCGGGTGCTCCGAGCCAAAGCTCTCTTGAACGTGCCACGGCTCCGAGCCGAGGCTTTGCGAGGCGAGCAGCCGTGGTTGGGCTCCCGACCATCACAACACCGCGCTCGCACACCAGCCCCACGACATCCAAGTCCCCGGGCCCGGAGGGCCCACGATGGTTGCCAGGGGCGCCGCGAAGCAAGCCCCTGGCGCACGCCCAACGCCACCCCCGCCCGGAGGGCGGACCATTCCTTTCTAACATCTACATTCAAAATCTCCCCACCCGCTCTCATCTCACCCTCACCCAAACAACCCCACCTCAACCCTCTTCTCATGAGACTCCGACGGCGCCCCCTCCGCCCACATCCCCAGGAGCCGCCCCGCCGCCGCCGCCCCGCTCAAATACCCACACTCCACCCGCGCCCCCAGACACCAGTCCCCGCACACCACCACAGTCCCCTCCACGACACACGCGCGCCCCAGCGGCTCTGAAACCAGCGCATACCGCCACCGATGCGCCGCTGAATACGCCGCCCGCGGCAGTCCGCCGCCATTGATCTCCTCCGCCGCGGCGACCAGCCGCGGCAGCGCCTCCTCCGCCGTCAACTCCAGATGCTCCCGCGACCACGCCGGCGATGCGTGCAACACCATCGCGCGCTCCCCGCGTTGCGCAACCCACGCCACCGGCCCCGATGACGACTTCACCCCCCCAAACCCCGCCAGCCTCCCCTCGACCGCGCTCTCAAACCCCAGCATCACCGCCCAGCACGGCTCGATGACAACACCCGCAACAGCCCGCGCCACCTCATCAAGCCCCGCGCCCTTCACCAGCTCCGCCGCCTGCGGTGCAGGCACCGCCACCACCACCGCATCAAACTCGCCGACACCCTCTCCACTCTCGGCAACAAGCCCCCACCGCTCACCCCCTCGCCGCATCCCCGCCACCCGCACACCACACTTGACCGTCAGATCCCGCGCCATGTGCTTGCACACCGCGCTCATCCCGCCCACACCAACCCACCGCTCCTTCTCATCACGCTTCTCAACCAGCACTGCTCCATCCCACGCGCCAAGCCGCGGCGACCACCGCTCCACCACTCCGACCGCCTCCCAGCTCCGCACCAGCCGCGCAAACGCATCATCGCGCGCAGTAAAGAACTGCGCTCCATGATCGAACTTGAACTCCTCCGCCCGCCGCGTCGACATCCGCCCCGCCGGCCCACGCCCCTTGTCGAACACCACGACCTCGTGCCCCTGATCCGCCAGCGTCCGCGCGGCCGTCAACCCCGCGATCCCCGCCCCGATCACCGCAACCCGCTTCACATCCCCGCTCGCCGGCCGCGACACCAGCCGCCGGTACCGCGGCAGATCCAGCCGCGCTGCGTGGTCCGCCGTCGGCCGCGGCCGCACCGACCCGAGCACCGGAACCTCCGGCGTGAACGGCCGATCAAACTGCCCCAGACACCACAGCAGCCCGCCGTACGAATTCGGGTTATTCCCATCCAGCGCGTACCGGTGATTCAGATCGATCAGCGTTGACAGGGCGCTCGCAGCATCCGGGGTCCAGCCGACGATCGCCTTGCCCCACGTCATCCGGATGTTGTTGTGTAGTTCACCGTGCACCAGCAGCGACCGCTGCGCTGCGTTCCACAGGTCATCATCCGTCGCGGCCCGCGCCAGCGTCTCGTGCGAGTACAGCGCCTCCCGCTCATCACCCTCGTGCTCGCGGAGGGTCTCCCGCGCCCACGCCGGGATTGCCGCGAGCGTCTCCAGCCTCGCCGCATCCGTGTGGAAGCAGAAGTTGTGCGCCAGTTCGCGCCAGGTCAGAAGTTCATCAAGAAACTTCGCCGCGCCCGCACCGCCCGCCGCTTTCGCCTCTCTTGCGATCCGAAACGGCGACACGTGCCCGTGATGCAGATACGCCGACAGCCGGCTCACCCCATCCGCCGCGGCATCGTTCCTCCGATTCGCATACAGCCGCAGCCCGCCCGTCTTGAAAGCCTCCCACCGCGCATACCCCGCCCGCGATCCGCCCCGCGTGTGCGCCACCGGCGGAATCGTGTGATCAATATCACACGCCGCGATCGCATCGGTCAGCGATGACTCAACGTCGAACGGCTCAAACCCCAGCTCAATCTCCCGCGGCAGCTCCGCTGGGCCGCGGTACTCGACCTTCTCATACGGCAACCCGATCCGCCGGTCCCACTCCCACTGCGCCGCCTTCGTGAACTTGAAAGCCCGATCAAACCGCTCCCCCAGCGCCCGCATCGGCAGCAGACACGCCGCATCGACACACCACACCGGCGCTTCAGTCCTCTTCACGAGCGCCGCGGTCCACACCGGAAACGGCGGCGCCGGAAACTCCTCCGTCACGACCAGCGCAGCGCGCGCCGCCAACCCCCGCAGCGGCGACGCCGCCCTCGAATCCCGCGGCAGGTGAAACACATACGGAACCCCGCGCCCCTTCAACTCCGCCGCGACATCCCGCGCCCCCTCCAGGATGAAAGCGTGATGCCGGTCCGAGTTGAACCGGTGCCGCCCCCCCAACCCCTGATACACCACCAGCGGCAACCCCAACTCGTTCGCCACACCGATCGCCACATCCAGCGCCGGATTCTCATGCCCCCGCACAGCGTGATGCATCCAGTACACGATAAACGCACCACCACGTCTCAAAGGCCGCTGCCCCACCACCCGCACCCGCTCCGCCAACCGCGCAGGAAGTTCAATCGGAAGCGTGTACGAAGAAGTGCGACTGTTCTGCATCCCGATGCCTTCGTCCCCGACCCCACACCAGTTTCCGCCCGCCCTAGCGCGGCTCCGAGTCTCCAACGTGCCACGGCTCCGAGCCGAGGCTTTGCGAGGCGAGCAGCCGTGGTTGGGCGCACGAGTACAAACAACCCCCCTCACGCCCGCACCACCCGCCCTCCCGCGCCCCGGCCCGTAGGGCCAACGATGGTTGCCAGGGGCGCCGCGAAGCAAGCCCCTGGAAACCCGCTCAAAATCTCCCCCGCCCGGAGGGCGGACCTCATCCAAACCAGCAGCATCCACGCACCCGCCTGCTGCTCAACACCGAAGTCATCTGAGCGCCTTCTCCCATCCTCATCCACTCCCCTGCCATGTCCATCCCCTTCCAAACCCTCCACGCCCCCGGCCCCTCCGCCGATGCCGGACTCACCCTCGGCCGCGCCCTCGCCCCCATGCTCGAGTCCCGCCGCGTCCCCTACCTCGCGGACCTGATGTCGATCAACCGCGTCACGCCCGACCAGCTCCGCGAACAAACCCGGCGCTGGCTCGCCGCGCTCCCGACACGGTTCCAGGTCCAGATGGACGCCATGGCCCTCGGCGCCGGCCTCTCCCTCCAGGACCTCGCCGAGTTCCTCTACGTCGACATCGCCTCCACCTCCAGCCCCTGGGCCCGCGGCGGCCCCCTCGACGACTCCACCCTCGACGACCCAACCGACAACCCCGCCGCGGGCCCCGCCGCCGGCCCCCTCTGCACCGGCTTCGTCACACCCCTGCACAACCGCCCCTGGCTCGCACGCAACTGCGACTGGTACAAGTCCCTCCTCGTCCGCGGCACCAGCGCCACCTTCTACGCCGAGCCCAACCTCATCCCCTGCGTCTCCCTCGGCGTCGCCGGCGATATCGATATCGACACCGGCTTCAACGCCGAGCGCCTCTGGCTCCACATGCACACGCTCCACGCGACCGACCCCATCGGCCCTGGCCAGCGCCCCATCTCCTGGCTCTTCTGGATGCGCGACTGCCTCGAACGCTGCAGCACGATCGATGAGGTCGACCGCTTCATCGCACAGACCGCCCGCGACCGCGGCGTCGTCCTCTTCGCCGTCGATGGCAAATCCGGCGAGAGCGCTGTCTTCGAGTGCCACCGCACCCGCCACGACCGCTTCGAACCCCTCACGCACGATGACCCCACCGCCGGCCCCGCCGGCTCCCTCATCGCCACCAACCACTGCCGCTGCAAGCACCCGCAGGAAACGCTCGAAGAACAGGAACACCGCGGCCGCCAGCGCGCTGGCTCCACCATCCGCCGCTACAACCGCGTCCGCCGACTCCTGGAACTCGCCCCGCCCGAAGAAGGCCCCGACGACCTCATCGAAATCCTCGCCGACGACCAGGTCGAGATGCGCACCCCCGAACACCTCCGCACCATCTACAGCGCCGTCTGCGACCCCACCCACAACCGCCTCTGGTTCGCCAGCGGCGCCCTCCCCGCCGCGAGCGCCGGCGCCTGGCGCGAAATCAAGACCACCTGGTAACCGTGTCACGTGCGACCGGCTCCGACGTGCCACGGCTCCGAGCCGAGGCTATCTCGGACGTGCCACGGCTCCGAGCCGAGGCTCTGCGAGGCGAGCAGCCGTGGTTGGACCCACAACCTCCCATCACCCCCTTCCCGAGGGCGGACCAACCCGCGCAACAACCCTCCCCTAAACTCCCCCCCACCTGCCCTTGCCCCCGCCCCGGAGCCCCCCGTTGCCCGCGCCCACACTCCCACGCCGCACCTTCGCGAT
>JBDZUZ010000188.1:0-6263 GCA_040255445.1 Planctomycetaceae bacterium
CTTCATGAGCTGGTTCGTGTTCGTCGTGCGCCTCGCCCCCACCTACACCGGCGAGGAACGCGACCGCATCATCCGCGGCCTCCGCGGCCACGACATCGGCGCCGCCGACTACTTCCCCTGCATCCACCTCCAGCCGTTTTACCAGGAGATGGGCTTCCGCCCGGGCTCCTTCCCGATCGCCGAATCGGTCTCGGGCCGGACGATCGCCCTGCCCTTCTATGGCTCCCTGACCCCGCGGGAGATCGACCTGGTGGCCCAGAGCCTGGAGTTGATGCTCAAGCGGGAGAACCTGAGCAGGGGGTGATGGGCTTACGCGGATGTGGGCGGTGCTTGAGGAGGTTCTTTCGCATTCCCAACCCGGTCACGAAGCTGCAGGGGATTCGGCGGTGAGCCGCGGTAGTGGTTGAAGAGCTTTGACGCGCTCCGACACCCGACCGGGTCGGATACGACCAGGCCGCCCGAGAAGCCGTCTTCGGTCTCGAATCGAAACTGCAGACGGCGCAGGAGATCAAGGTACCGCTGCGCGAGGATCGGGTAGTCGACGCCGACATGCGAGTTGGTGATTCGGCCATCTAGAAAGAAGTGAGCGCAGATCGGGAACAGCAAGGCAGAAGCGAGCATGTCGGCGAGTTGAAGCCCCGTGTGGTTATTGCTGTGGCCGAACAACGGCGCCTCAACGATCCGAGGGAAAGGATCGCCGGCGGCTCGGTACTTCAGTGTGAACACGCTGTGTGATACCAGCGAATTCGACCCCGGCACTCGACTGTCGGCGATCACCAAACCGAGCGCATCGTGGAGGTCGAGTTGCCTTTGAAAGTCACCGCACAACGCCTGCACCGAGAAGGTGTAGCAGGAGGGGCCGTTGAACGGTTTGCCTGGCTCTTTGACCCAGAGTCGGGCCGAGTATCGGCATCCGTGCTTCTCAAGGAGTGCGAGGCACTGGTCGAGGAATCCGATCGCGTGCCTTCGTTCTTTGCGCGACGAGGGAACTCGGAACAGCCGCCGCAGATCCGCGCCCTTGACCTCTGCTCGATGCCAATCGAAGGGAGCCTTCGCGTTACAGAGGGGGGGAAGAATCGCCGCTTCAGGGCGGTCCACTCGCGCGTGATCGCAGCTAACCGCGATTGGGGAACGATGAGCCCGACCAAGACCAGTACCGGTTGTGCCGTCGAATCGCCGAGCGGTAGCGGAGCGAGATCTCCTGACTCATCGACGAACATCAGGTACATGAAAAACAACCGCGACCGGGTTACCGGTCGCGGGACTTGCTGCCCGCCCCTCGCGGAGTCGGAACAGCGGAAACCGTGTTGATGTACAAGGTTAACATCGGCCGGACGATCCGTCAACCTGAGACGCCCGTTCCTTTGACCCGGCACCATGAGAGTAGCGACCGCTCTCACAACAACCGTACAGTTTCCGCACGAGCGGGTCCGCGGCAACGCTTCCTGCTCCGCTTGAACCCCGCCGCGGCGCGGCTACCCTTCCCTCCCGCGTCCCGAAGTCCTTCGGGCGGTGTCCCTGTCCAATTTCGCCCCGACCCCGGGGCGGTTCGAGGTGTCCGATGCCCCGAGTCTGCGCGTTTACCGGCAAGAAGACCAGCGTTGGCAAGAAGCGCGCGTGGCGCGGCCAGGCCATCAGCAAGGGCGGCTTCGGCCTCAAGCCCACGGGCATCACCAAGCGCACCTTCAAGCCCAACCTGCAGGACGTCACCGCCGTCGTCGACGGCGTGGCCACCCGCGTGAAGGTCTCGACCAAGGCCATCCGCACCGGCCTGGTCGTCAAGCCCCTCAAGCGCAAGTACGGTTACACCCGCCAGCAGAAGCAGGCCGGCGAGTAAGCCGCGGCCGACCACCGGCCGACGCCACCACAGATTCTCTGCCAGCGCCCTCCGCAGCACGCGGGGGGCGTTGTCGTTTTCACAGCAAGCATTCACAGCAACCCCCACGCACCGCACGGCCGTACACTTTCCCCGTGAAGTGCGACCAGTGCGACAACGAGGCGACCGTCCACGAGGTCACCGTCCGCAACGGCGTCAAGATCGAGAAGCACCTCTGCGAGGTGTGCGCGACGCAGCAGGGGATCGCCACTCAGCCCGCCGCGCCGATCAACGAGCTCCTCAAGAGCTTCATGATCCCCACGACCGCGGCGATCGTCGGGCCCCGGCCGCCCCAGCCCCGCGTCATCGCCTGCCCGGTCTGCCAGATGACCTTCGCCGAGTTCAAGCAGCAGGGGCTGCTCGGGTGCGCTGCGTGCTACAAGGCCTTCGAGGCCCAGCTCGCGCCCCTGGTCGAGCGTGCCCACGACGGCGGGACAAAGCACATCGGCAAGGTCCCCCGCCGCATGCTCGGCGGCGGCACCGCCGACACAGCCGAGCCCGACCGCATCAAACGCGGCCTGCTCGATGTCGAGGAACGGGCTGAGCGGCTCCGCCGCATCCAGCGCGAGCTCGACAACGCCGTGCAGGCCGAGCAGTACGAACGCGCCGCCCAGCTCCGCGATGAACTCCGCCGGCTCTCCAGCAACGGTGGTTCAAACTAGACGCGTTGCCCGACGACGCGGACCGCCTCCCCCACTACCCGCTCGCTCCGCCTTCCTCCGAGACCACCGCCCATGACCTGGACCATGGAAGCCTTCGACCAGCACGGCAAACGCCGCGATGTCGAGTTCAGCCGCTCCGCCGAGTGGCTCCGCGGCGAGGGTGATGCGGCCGATGTGGTCCTTTCCTCGCGCGTGCGCCTCGCCCGCAATCTCGCCGGCCAGCCCTTCGCGCCCAAGGCCTCCCGCCAGGACCGCCAGCAGACGCTCGAACAGGTCCGCAGCGTCGCCTTCCGCGCCAAGCTCGTCCCCGAACTGCTCTGGATCGATCTGCACGAGGCCGGCCCGCTCGAGCGCACGCTCCTGGTCGAGCGCCACCTGATCTCCAAGCAGCACAGCAAGGGGCGCAGCGCCTCGGGCGGCCCCGCGGCTGATGAACCCCGCGCTCTGGCCTTCTCCTTCCCCGATGAACGCTTCTCGGCGATGATCAACGAGGAAGATCACCTGCGGCTGCAGGTCATCCGCTCGGGTCTCGCGCTCTCGGAAGCGTGGAAGGTGATCGACACGGTCGACGACCGCATCGAGGAATCGCTCGATTACGCCTTCCCCGACCGCTTCGGCTACCTCACCGCCTGCCCCACCAACGTCGGTACGGGCCTGCGCATGTCCGTCATGCTGCACCTCCCCGGCCTGCGGCTCACCGGCGATATCGACAAGGTGAAGCGCGCAGCGCAGGACATGTCCCTCGCCGTCCGCGGCTTCTATGGCGAAGGGTCCGAGGCCGTCGGCGATCTCTACCAGCTCTCCAACCAGACCACACTGGGCAAGAGCGAAACACAGATCCTCGAAGAACTGCAGGGCGAGATCCTGCCGCGGATTATCGAGTACGAGCGTATCAGCCGCCGCGAGCTCCTCGCCAAGCGCCGCATCGGCATGGACGATTCGGTCTGGCGGGCGCTGGGCACGCTCACGCACGCTCGTCTGCTCACGACCGAGGAAGCCATGCAACTGCTCAGCATGGTGCGTTTCGGCATCCTGATCGGGCTCATCAAGGGCCTGCAGCAGACAGTCGTCAACCAGCTCATGCTGCTCGCCCAGCCGGCCCACCTGCAGCGGGCCGTCGGCAAGGAACTCGCCCAGGAGCAGCGCCGCATCGCCCGCGCCACGCTCCTCCGCGGCGAACTCCTCCGCCACCTCGACGGCCGGGCGCCGCGCAACGGCGAGTGAACCGCGGGGCTGCCTCACCACTTCGCGCCGAGCACCCTTTCAGATAGTCTCCGCTCCCGGTGACACCGCCGGCGGACCAACCCGAGCAGACGGAGGCGCCGCCGGACCACGCCGCGGGCCGCTTTGTCTGGCCGCCAAGACCGATCGACCTCGCGAAGGCAGAGGCCGATCTGCGCGATGCGCCACCCATCGCAGCGCCACGCCCTACGACGGTCGTGGATCCCGATCCCCCCGAAGTGCCCTCGACAGGACCGGTCGCGCCTGCGCCGCGCCCGCGGGCAGTCGCGGCAGATGTTGAACGCCCAGCCTCCCCGTGGCGGCGGATCGAAGAAACCTGGCTCGGCCTGACCACCCCCACCCTCGCCGAAAGGATCGCCGAGGCAAGCTGGTCGCCCGAGCCGGTTGACGCCGCGTGCCCGCGTTGCGCTTCGACCCTGGTGAACGCCGCCCCCGAACCGGCTGGCTGCGAGGCCTGCCGCGAGAAGAAGCTGCGCTGGGATCGCGCCATCCGCCTTGCTGAGTACGACGGCCTGGTCCGCGATGTCATCCACGAGATCAAGTTCACGGCGTGGCGGCGGCTCGGCGTCGATGCCGGGCGCCTGCTGGGGCGGGTGCTCGATGCGGAGCTCACCGCGGCCGGGCTGCCGCGGGGTGAGCGCGATCAGTTGGTCCTGGTCCCGGTCCCGATCAGCTTCTGGCGGCGGATGAGCCGCGGCATCGATCATGCCCTGGCGATCTGCCGCGGCGTGCAGATGGAGACCGGCGGCCGGGTCGTCGGGGCTCTGGGGCGGCGGCACCGGCCCAGCCAGGTGTCGGTCCCCTCCAGCCGACGGGGTACGAATGTGTCGGGTTCGATGTACCGCCGTCTGGGCGGCGGGGCGGCGATCGCCGGGCGGTGGGTCGTGGTGGTGGATGACGTTCGGACCAGCGGGGCGACGCTGGCGGAAGCGTGCCGGGCGCTGGGGGCGGTCAGCCGCGGCAGGGACGGCCCCGGGCAGCGGTTGGGGTCGGCCCGCGCGGGTACTACTAAGGATGGGGGGTCGGATGGTCCGATAGAGGTATGGACAGCGGTTCTGGGCGTTGCGGAGGACGACCGCCGGTCGGGCGGATCGAGATAGCCCCCGCGGGAGCCCGAGGAATCGCGAGGAACCGGCCGCGGGCGCGAACCCCGGACAGGGGTAGAGCGTTGTCGACGGACCGGGTGTCGCGCCCGCCCCCGAACCGCTAAGGCTCGGTGTGGGTGGGGTTTGCGTCGGATTGCGACAAATCTGGTTCCCCATCGGCTTGACGCGTGGGGGCTTCCGTCTACACTTCACTCCCTGCCACGAACGGCAGCGGCCGACCGGGTCAGCGACCCGCCGGCCAACCGATCTTTGACAAGTAAACAGTTGGGATCCGCACGAGAGTGTGCGTCCTCTGCATCGGGAACACCCGATCCATCGGTCTGGAAGCAGAGGGCGTTGATCACCCCGAGGCCCTTTGGCGCTCGGACGACCGGTTCAGGGGTTTCACAGCCTTCTGAACGCCAACATTCTCGTGTGACGCATCGCGGCGGGCAGCTCGCTTGTCCGCGGTGCGAAGGAGATTGTTGGCCTTGCCCATCGACAAGCCGTCGATGGGGTGTTCCGGATGGTTTTACCGGAACATGACCGCCCCTGTTGGTCACCGCAAGGTGGTTGGCAGGGGAACATGGTCTCGCTTCTTTGAATCGAACCGTCGCTTGCGACGGGTCATCAAAATTCAATTGAAGAGTTTGATCATGGCTCAGATTGAACGCTGGCGGCATGGCTAAAACATGCAAGTCGAACGTGCGTAGCAATACGCAAGTGGCGAAAGGGTTAGTAATACGATCGAACGTGCCCTGAGGTAGAGGATAGCTGCGGGAAACTGCAGGTAATACTCTATGATCTCTCCGGAGCAAAGATTTATCGCCTTTGGAGCGGCGATCGTCCTATCAGGTAGTTGGCGGGGTAAAAGCCCACCAAGCCGAAGACGGGTAGCGGGTGTGAGAGCACGACCCGCAACATCGGGACTGAGACACTGCCCGGACTCCTACGGGAGGCTGCAGTAACGAATCTTCCGCAATGGGCGAAAGCCTGACGGAGCAATGCCGCGTGTGGGATGAAGCGTCTACGACGTGTAAACCACTGTCAGACCCTAGAAACACTGATCGGGGTCAGAGGAAGAGCCGGCTAACTCTGTGCCAGCAGCCGCGGTAATACAGAGGGCTCGAGCGTTAATCGGAATCACTGGGCTTAAAGGGTGCGTAGGCGGAGCCGAAAGTGTCCTGTGAAATCCCCCGGCTCAACCGGGGAATAGCAGGGCAAACTACGGTTCTAGAGGCATGTAGGGGCGGGTGGAACTGTAGGTGGAGCGGTGAAATGCGTAGATATCTACAGGAACGCCGATGGGGAAGCCGACCCGCTGGGCATGTCCTGACGCTGAGGCACGAAAGCGTGGGGAGCAAACAGGATTAGATACCCTGGTAGTCCACGCCGTAA
>JBDZUZ010000189.1:0-6182 GCA_040255445.1 Planctomycetaceae bacterium
CCTTCGCCCAGGACATGGAGGGTCACCCGGCGGATGAGCCGGTGGCGGGGGGCCCGCCGTCACGGTGGTACCGGGCGAACAAGTTCGTGCGGCGGAACCGGGCCGGGGTCGCCGCGGGGTTGGCAATCACGCTGCTGCTGATGGGCGGTTCCGCGGCGGTGGGTTGGACGGGCTGGCGTGCTGTGAAGGCCGAGGGCCTCGCGCGGGAGCGGCTGGGGCAACGGGAGGAAGCGCTGACGGAGGCGGAGGGTCAGCGGCGGCGCGCGGAAGTGGCGCTCAAGAGGCAGGAGGGGGTGAACAAATTCTTTCTGCAGTACATCACCAGGGCGGCCAGTCCCAACGCAAGCCGGGGACGCTCCATGACCGTCACCGAGGTTGTCGACGTCATTGCGGCGAAGGTGCACACGCTGGAGGATCCGGTGGTGCAGGCGGCCGTCCGCGACAACATCGCGGCTGTGTACATGTCCACCGGTCGGAATGAGGAGGCGGAAGAACATCTCGACGCGGCGGAGCGTGTGATGATGGGCCTGGACGACGACCCGAACGTGGCGGCCACGCGGGCTGCATTCCGAGCCGAGTTGCTGACCCGCAAGGCGGATGCGATCGGTGCACTCGATGCGATCGCGGGCGCGAGGCGGCTCGTCGAGCGCACCAACAACGCATCGGGATCGTCGGTCGCAACCCTCGCGCTCAAAGAAGCCAACGTGTACCACCTGCTGAACCGGCCGGACGCGATCCGAGAGGCGGTCGACCGTGGTCTGGCCGCGATCGAGGATGTTGACGACGCGATGACGTCGGCGACATTGCGCTCCAGTCTGTACCGGCTCAAAGCGGTAGCCCTGCTCGAGTTGGGTCGAGCGAATGAGGCGCTGGACGCTGCGCGGTTGGCGGTGGCCGAGGCGGAGATGAAGCCGGAGAGTACCTATCTGGGCAGCGGTCTCATGATGGAGGCGACCTGCCTCGTAGAACTCGGCGAGTTCAAGTCTGCGATCGCGAAAGGTCGTGAGGCGCTGCGGATGACGACCGCCTACTCGACGCCGGTGCATCCATCGGTTGCTATCGCGCAGCACGGGCTCGCGACGATCTATCTCAAGGCCGGGGAACTCGACGATGCGGCGATGATGTCACAGAAGTCCGTGCGGCTCTTTGAGATGATCGGCGAAGGCGACCATCCGTACATGTCGAGGTTCCTGCTGCTGCGGGCACAGATCCAGATGAGTCGTAACCGTCTCGCGGACGCGCGTCTGGATATTGACCGCGCTCTCATGATCGGCGAGAAGTCGGACGGGGCAGATCATTGCAGACCGGCGATTCGGCTGATCCGTGCGGTTGTACGCGCGAAAGAGGGAGATACCCCGGCCGCAGAAGCGGAACTCGCCGCGCTTCTGGAGGAGAACGATCTTCCTCGCCGCGTTCGCGCACGCGGCGAGGAAACGCTTGCGGCGTTACGCCGAGGAGACGAGCTCCCGATGTACGCGGCGATCGCACCGACGGGGCTTGCTCCGTGAGTCCATGAGACGGACACGTCGGACGGAGCGACGGCGTACGATCAGGCTGAGGGCTGTTTGCTGAAGTTGGTCGTAATGGTCGCGATCCAGCCGACGACTACCGCGGGCACCGACTGCGTCGGTTCGGTCGCATTGTCTTCGAGCCACTCCCAGACGTCCTCGATATTCGGATCCTGGTGCAGGCACGCCTGCTCGACTTCGGTCTCGATGAAATCGACGAAGCCGACGGTGTTCTCGCCCGTGTCCTCGCCCGGCTCCCAGCCGTTGGTGACCGGCGCTGTCGTTGCGTTCGGGTAGTTCGTGATCTTCTCGACGTAGCCGGGGAGCGAGTCGCTACCGGTCGCGGGCGGCGCGCTCGCATCGGAGGCTCGCGCCCAGGTCCGGGTGTTGGGAAATGGGCAGCTCGATGGGCCGCAGCAGAGCCCGTTGAGGTTGTTGCCCAGCCAGCCGCGCAAAAGTTGCCCGTTCGATCCTGGAACGCCCATAGGTGCCCACCTCCTGGCGGTTCACGGGTGTGGAGCGCGACCCGACAGGGGGTGACGCGGAACCTCCATACTCATTTATACGAGATTTTCTCGCACCCGCAGACTGTCTTGGGCATACTGGTGCGAAATTGGGGCGCGGGACAAGGAGTCCTATACCATCTGAGCAGGCAAAGGGAGGGGTTCCGATGCTGAAGCAGAAGAATCGTGCGTGTGGCGCGGCGGCGGCGGTATTTCTGTGCGCCGGGGCGTTGTTGTTGGCGGCGGGGTGCAGCGGCGGTGGCGCTCGAGCGGGCGCGATGGGGTTGTGGAGTCAGGAGGCCGCGGGCCAGCCGGAGCGCGTCAAAGGGGGCTCGGTCCCCATCCGCCTCGTGGCGCCGCCCCCGGACGCTGTTGCCGGCCAGATTGTTCGCGTCAAGGTGGTGATCGAACCGAATGTGCGGCGCACCGCCTACCGCGTCATCGTCAACGATCCATCCGAGGTGGTCGAGTCGTCGCCAGACACGATCCTCGTGGCCAAGGGTGTCGAGGCCTTCGAGGTGATGTTCAAGATCTGCGATGTGGTACCCGACGAGGCGCGGGTTCACTTTCTCCTCACAACGATGGATGGGCTCGGCGAGGACAAAACGCAGCATTCGCTCACAGTCAAAGGCCCGGACAACACGGCAAGGAACAATGCGGCGGCGGCCGCGGCTGTGGTCGCGGCTGCAGCACCGATGCAGCCCGAGGTCAGCGGCAGGAAGGGCGGCTCTGTGCCGATCTCCAACTGCCCCGAGAAGGACAAGGTCGTCATCCACGCGGCCGCCGGGGAGACACTCCTTCTGCGTGTCAACCTGCAGGGGAGTACGCTCGCGGGGCAGGAGTTCGCGATCGAGGCGGATCCGCCCGGCGCTGGCAAGCTCTTCAACATGCCCGAGAAGGTCATCGGAGTCGTGGGCGATACGTGGATCGAGGTGCCTGTCCGGATCGAGCCCGGCGCGACCGGCGACGCGGTCCTGAAAGTGACGGGCAACCAAAAGACCGTGAAGTACATCCTCAAGCTCAAGTAGTTGCGGGTGCCGAAGGGCGTTGGAGGCTCTGATGAGCGGACGGAGCAGCACGGCGGCAGCCGCGGTGTTTCTGGTTGCGGCGATCGCGGTATTCGCGTTTCTCGCGGTGCGGTCCGGGCAGCGCCGCGCGGCCAGCCCGCTTGCTACACCGCGCAGCAGCCAGATCGGGCCCGATTCTGTTCCGAGCATCGGCGGGTCCGTGCCGATCCGCTGCGAGGATGCGCTCGGGTGCAAGCCCGGTGAGGAGCGCACGCTGAAGGTCGAGTACCGGCCGCCGCCGGCGGAGGGCCCGGTGCGGATGATCGTGATGCCGGTGGACGGCGAACCGTTGGTGATCGCATCGATCGATGGGATGCGATTCGACGGAAAGCCCATGGAGATCAAAGGCGCTGCGGGCGAGTATCACATGATGACGATCGTCATCGATCAGGAAGCGCCGCCCGGCACCAAGGCCATGTTTCAGTTGCTCGACGGGATTGGGGAGTTCCACGGGGCTGAGTTACGGGTCTCGACCGAGCAGTGATCAGGCCGGATCAAGGAGGCTGCATGATGTACCGGGGTGTGATCGGTTGCGTGACGGCTGTGAGCGCGGTGGTGTTGGCCTGCGGATGCGGTGCGCACGATCGTGATGATGCCGATCGTCGGATCGGCTGGCAGCCGGCGCGGATCATGATGGCAGACGGCGACGGTCGCGAGGGCGAATCCGTGCCGATCCGCACACCGCAACAGACCGTTGCCAAACCCGGAGAGACGCTGCGGCTCTGGGTTGACGTCCAGCCGGACACCGAGTTCCTGCAGCGGTTCACGATCTTCATGTCCGATCCCGAAGGCATCATCGAGCGGTACACACCGCATGTCGATGTCCCGGCTGGGTACAAGCAGTTCGAGTTCGAAGTAACCGTGAGAGACGACGCCAAGGGCGGGAAGTCGGCGGTGTATGTCCCCGCCAATCAGAACGGCGACAGCAAGACCAAGGGCGCGATTGTGGTCGAGGGTGCGGCTCGCGCCTCGCGGACGCTGATGATGCAGCGCGCCGAGGGCGGTCCGCCGCGGGCGCTCGGCGAGTCGGTTCCGATCACACCGTGCGACCAGGGCATCTTCATGCACGCTGCGCCGGGGCAGACGATCGATGTCTGGGTTTCGCTCGAGACAGTTGTTGTCGGGGCGGATCAGAAGTACTCGATCACCTTCCTCAAGGGCGACGACCAGATCGTGGCGCCAGCGCCGAAGGGGGCGACGGCCAAGGTGGGCACGGCGTCGTTCCCTGTGCAGTTCAAGCTCAAAGGCGATGCGAACGGGGAGATTGTGATGGAGGTCACGAATCCCGATGTGCCGAGCATCGGAGCGCGGTATCGGATCCTGATCCTGCAGCCGGTTGCGATTCCGTAGCGATGAGCGCGAGCAACCGTTCCATCACCCGCCCCGCCGCAGGACCCGCGGCGCCGTCGCCAACCGCGCGCCCATCCAGCCGCGTGATCGATGTCACCATCGACAGCGTGCCCAGGATCATGATCTCGCTCGCCTGATGCAGTTCCTCGACCGACACGGGGCGCTCCACGATGCCAAGGTCGCTGTCGAGCAGCACAGCACGCGTCACGCCGGCGAGGATCGAGACGCTGTCGAGATCCGGTGTGACCAACTCCGGCCCGCCACCCGGCCGCGGCAGAGCGAGCAGCACATTCGCGCTCGTCGCCTCCGCCACCAGCCCATCGCGCACGAGAATCGCATCTTCCGCGCCCGCTTCGTCTGCATCGATCGTCGCGAGGACGTTCCCCAGCAGCGAGGTCGATTTGATCAGGCCGCGGCGCCAGCGGAGGTCCTCGACCACCGCGGCGGACTTGGTGGGGATCGGCGGGTAGGCGCCGAGGCGCGGCGTTGGGAGGCAGTAGCCAAACACCGTCGGCTGCATCCCGGGCGCTGGCAGCCGCGCCCGCACCGGCTGGCCGGCACGCGGCGTGCCCCGGGTGACCTGCCAGTAGAGGAACGCATCGCCCAGGCCATTGGCTTCGAGCAGGCGTTCGCTCAGCGGCGTCAGCATCGCCGCGTCCCACGCGATGCGGCAGCTCGCGAGCCCATCACGCAGCCTCCCGATATGCCGGTCCATCGCGAACACACGCCCGTCGAAGGCCCGCAGCCCCTCGTACACGCCGTCTCCGAAGAGCCAGCCGCGGTCCAGCGGGCTGATGCGGGCCTGTTCGAGGGGGACCAGTTCGCCGTTGAGGTGGACGATCACGCCCGGAGCGTACCGGGCCCATCGCTCGCGGGCGATCCCCGGCCGCGGCGCGGTACAGTGGCGCGGATGAGGATCCGCCCCGTCGTCCCCCGGCTCGGTGCGAGTGTCACCGCCTGCATGGCCGCGTTCATGGCCGGCGTTGTGAGCGTGGGTATGGCCGCGGCGGCCGCGTTCGCGCAGCCGCCCGTTGAGCCGTCCGGCGGGAGTGACCGCCTCGCCCGGGTCCGCGATGCCTACGAGTCGATCCCGACCTACCAGGACGAGGGTGTCGTCGAGAGCCGTAACGACGGGATGCCGGCGTTCGAATCCCGGCGCACGTTCCGCACCTGGTTCGATCGTGACACCGGCCGATTCCGATTCGAGTTCGAGGATCCGACGCTCTCCGGCGGCCTCCTCTTTCACCGCGACCCGGTGCGCATGGTGATCTGGGACGACGGGCAGGGGCCAAAGAAGTGGTGGACTCTCAAGCCCGAGATCGAGACCCTGCCGACCACCGGATTCGGGCTCGGGGCCGCGGCGGGCGTTTCGGGCATGTCGTCGACGCTCGTTGCTCCGCTGGTCTCGCCGCGGCTGGAGGCGATGTCGATCCTCATGGCCGGCAAGGTGACCGAGAGCCTCGGCAACGAGGAGGTCGAGGGGGTCGAGTGCGAGCGGGTGCGGGTCGATATCCCGGGATACCCGGCCGAGATCGAGCTCTGGATCGGGCCCGACGATCTGATCCGACGGTTCCGCGCGGTGCAACAGATCGGGAGCGGCACGGACACCACCACGATCACGCTCACGCCGGTCGCGGGCGCCACGATCGATGATGCTGTCTTCAACTTCACGCCGCCGGCGAACTCGGGCGGCAGCGCAACCCGCACATTGCTCGCGATCCTGATCGTGGGCGGCGTCGTCGTCGCGATCGGGG
>JBDZUZ010000190.1:0-6223 GCA_040255445.1 Planctomycetaceae bacterium
CAGGTTGGCCAGAGGACTTTCACCTCCGGGTGATCGAACATGCTCGGCACACCAAAAGAACGAGCGGCCGTTTCCGGCCGCTCGTCCCGAGGTTGAAAACAAACTGTCGTGCCGATCGCTCAGCGGCGGCGACGCAGGCCGACCAGGCCCGCGAGGCCCAGCAGGGCCGCAGCGCCCGGCGCCGGGACGATGCGGAAGTTGCTCCACTCGCCCACCACCGTCTGGTTCATGCCCAGCCCGCCGATCGGCGAGTTCTGCAGCACGTACGCGAGGTTGGTGCCGTCGGTGAAGCCGTCGGTGCGGCTGTCGCCCCACATGTAGACCGGGCTCAGCTGGCCGTTGAAGCCGTACTGGATCGTCGCCTGCTGGCCGCTGTTGATCACGCCGTCGCCGGGCGTGTAGATCATCCGCAGCTCGACGGTCGTGCCCGGGGTGTAGGAGAAGCCAAAGCTGTGGAACGGCATCGTGCCGCCGAAGATCGCGACTTCGCCGTTGCTCTTGACGAGGAAGCGGCCCTCATCGACGTACGGGATCGGGTTCTGCGGGTCGTCGTTGTTGACGAGCGGAACGAGGATCTCGAGCGCACCCTCCTTGGGGTTGCCGTTCGCATCCGCCGCGAGGCGGAAGTCGACGCGCATGTCCCAGCCTTCCTGGTTCTGGAAGGCGTAGGGCGTCGCGCCGCCGTCGTTGCTCAGGCGGGCGCGGTGCTTGTTCGCGAAGGGCGTCTGCGACGTCGGGACGCCGAAGGGGCCTTCCTGGATCTGCACCGAGGCGGGGAAGTTGTTCGTGACGTTCAGCGTGCTGTTGCCGAAGTCGTTGAAGACGCGCGTCTGCACCACCACGCCATTGATGGTCGTGGGATCGGCGGCGGCCATACCCGCGGCCAGGCCGACCACGGCCAGACCGCACCACATCGTCGTTGCCTTCATCTGTCAGGTCCTCTCTTCCAGACTCCTGTCGCCCGGGGCGGACCGGGCGGCTCTCGGGCGGATGCGGGATCGCCCGCATCGCCTGTAAGCGTTTACAGCTAACCAGACTTTGCCCCCGTCGTCAAGCCCAAATGAAACAGCCCGGGCCGCGGATGTTCCATCAGTCGGGTTATCGGCCGTTCCACCGCCTCAGCGGGCCCCCGCACGCGTTCTTTCCAGACCCAGGCGTTCGAGCCCCTGCTGCACGAAACGGTGCTTGTGGAAGAGATCCCACACCAGACCGGTCCGGGCGTACTCAATGGCGATGATCAGCGGCCCCTGGTCGATGGCGACCACATCGGGCGCAACCCATCTGGTGCCCAGGTTGTACGAGTCCTGGAATCCGTACCCGCCGCCGGAGGAGACCCCCTCACCCGGATCGTTCCAGAGTTCGGGGAGCGTGCCGTCCGCCGCGAGCGAGCGGTAGTAGCGGAGCGCGGCGACCGCACGCTGCGGATCGAACATGATCGTGCAGCCCGCGGTGTACGGCGCGAGCGTGCCGTCGCCGTAATCGTCCGTCGGCGTGTATGTTGGGTAATCGATTTCCGGGATCGCGCCCAGCATCGGCGCGGCGTTGGGGAAGACGCCCGGGACGCCATATCCGGTCGCAGTGTCGCTGGCAGAGAGACCCCACGCGTTCTCGTTGAACGTCGCCAGGCCCTTGGGGTTCTCGAGGCACTTGATCTGGTGCAGCCTCGTCAGCCGACGGGAGTTCTCCCACCAGTCAACGCGCGGCCGGTTCTCGATGCCGCGTGCGAGCGGGTTGTCGGTGCCGAGTGCGCTGTAATCGATCCAGCAGTGCGCGAAGAACGCGGTGAAGAGAGCACCCGACCACGGGAACCACACCATCGTCCCCGCATCCTTGTACTCGCCCAGGCCGCGCCGGAGCCGGTAGTACAGGTTCGGATCGACGCGATGCGCTTCGGTGGGAGCGCACGCAGCGAGGAAGGTCACCAGCCGGTGCTCATCGCCGGCATCGATCCACGCGAAGGGCATCAATTCGCCCTCGCCCGACGGCTGCTCGATCGATTCGGGCTTCCACGCCAGCGAGAGATAGCCGTTGAGGACCGGGTCGGATTGGTTCTTGAGCTCGAAGAAGCGCCAGTCGGCGTCCTCGAACAGGCGGTCCCCCACCGCCGCGACCTCACCGCCGAAATAACTCGATGCGGTCAGGACACCGCCGAACAGAATCGCCGAGTCGATGGTGCTGACGACGTGTTCGTACGCCTCATCGGGCTGGCCTGCATCCTGTCCGTTCACGAAATGGTAGAAGAGCCCCGCCTTGCGGTTGGCGGGGTTGTTCGCGAGCGCTCGCAGGATTCGGAGCGTGCGTTCCTCGCCGGCCTCGCGCGTGATCCAGCCGCGTTCGATCGCGATCGGGATCGCGCCGAGCTGGTACCCCACCCCCGCCACGCTCACAACCGGCTTGGAGGACCGATCGGGGACCATGCCCGTTTCGGGGTTGCCCGCGTGCCAGAGATAGTTGAAAGCCCCGCGCTGGATCTCGTCCAGGAGCGCCTCATCGTCAGCCGCGAAGGAGAAGGGCGGGCGGCTCACCTCCGGCCCGGGCTCGATGACGACCTCGGAGACAGCAACCCCCTCGATGGGCGCGGGCTTGGGGGCTTCGCCGCAGCCGGCCGCAGCGCAGACCGAGACCAGGGAACCGAGGCACGCGGCGAGCGTTGTGGTGTGGCGTCGGGGGCGTGGCAAGATCTGCATGGTGGATCCTCTATTCCGCCGCGGCGGGGCCGCGTCGAGTCCGGCGATGGAAGGCGCTTGCACAAAGAAAACGCTTTCATTCTAATGGGGCCATGGCCCGAACGCCATCAGCACGCCGCAGAGCCCCGGTCGAGCACGCCGTTCAGTACGATGGCGGCGTGCACGAAGAGCACTCCAGGAACGATTCGGAAGCCTCAAAGGCGGCGGTCTCGATCCACGATGTGGCAGCGCGGGCCCAGGTCTCGATCGCGACCGTCAGCCGCGTGATGAACACGCCCCAGCTCGTCTCGCCGCGGACCGCCGAACGTGTGCTCGCCGCGATCAAAGACCTGGGGTACGTCCCCAACGCCTTCGCCAAGGGTCTCATCAACCGGGCCAGCCGCGTGCTGGGGATCGCGGTGCCGGACATCCACGGCGAGTTCTACTCGGAACTGCTCCGCGGAGCCGATGCCGAAGCCCGCAAGCTCGGGTACCACCTGCTGATCAGTTCCGAAGCACACAGCGCGGATGAACAGGAACGCCGCGGCAGCCTGGCGTTCGGCCTGATCGACGGTCTCATCGTGATGATGACCGAGCCGAACCGGCCGCTGTGGCAGGAGATGCGGGATGCGGCCGTGCCGCTGGTCGTGCTCGATGCGGACGAGACCGCGGCGGGGCTCGACAGTGTGATCATCGACAACACGCTGGGCGCGGCGGAGGCAGTCGAGCACCTGCTCGAGAGCGTGAAGCCGGAGCGGTGCTTCTTCGTCGGCGGACCGGCCGAGAACTTCGACACGGTGGCGCGGGCCCAGGCCTTCGCGAAGGCCCTCGAGAAACGCGGCCACAAGCCGGGGCCCGAGCAAACCGTCTTCGGCGCGTACACGCTCGAGTGGGGCGCCGGCTGGGCGAAGAAGATGGCCGAGTCCGGCCGGCTCAAGAACGCGGGCGTGCTCGCGGGCAACGACGAGATCGCGCTGGGCATCATGCACGCCGCGGAAGATGCGGGCGTGCGCGTGCCCGGTGAGCTGAAGGTGATCGGCTTCGACGACACGCGGCTGGCGATGCTGGTGCGGCCGAACCTGTCGTCGGTGCGTGTGCCGATGGCCGAGGCGGGCGCCGCGGCGATCCGGCTCCTGATCAAGCGGATTGAGAGAAGGACGACGAGCCCGGTGTGTGAGCGGCTGCCGACGGGGCTGGTGGTGCGGGGGAGTTCGGGGGCGTAATCCAACGCTCGCCGTCATAGGCGTCCTTGGGGCTACTCGATTCGCTCGCGCAGCCTCGCGATGAGATCCATGCTCTCGTGAAGAACGGCCACGATGAGGCGCGGGCGATCGTTGCGAGTTCCTACTCAGCCACTGGCGTTCAGCTCTCGACGGGCCCGGTTGAACACCTCGCCCACCGTGCGTGTGGTCGCCCCCTTCGCCCGAGCTTCCGCGATGCGTTGATCAAGGAGGGCCTCGAGTTCGGCCAGTTCTGCACTCGCATCAGTCTCGCCGAGCGTGCGCTCGAGCACGAACTCCTCGATCGACTTCCCGCGCTTCGCGGCGAGCGCCTTCAGCCGCTGATGCTGTTCGGGCGTGACATCGATGGAAATGCGGCTCATGCGGCGGGCCTCCTGTCGCTACTCGGTATCCGAGTACAGCGATTGAACCACACCTTGTCAATACAGCCCAAAGGGTCGCCACGCCGCTCACCCCTGGACCCTGCCATTGCTTCTCGGGCCAGCCGCGGTTCTCGCGCTGGACGGGTGCACGCCGTATGCCGGCGCTTCGGATGATCGTGCATCCAACCGCGGCTGCTCGCCGGGGCTGACGCGAACGTGTCGCCCTCTTCGAAGGCTCTGGTTGCGATGGGCCGGGGACCCACGGCTTGCGGCTTCGCCGCGGCGCTGGGGGCTCAACGCATTCGCCAGCGTTGCGAGCTGGCGTTTCGCGTGAACGACGGGCGCCGCCGGGTCATGCGCTCCTCCACGGCTGCTCGCTGCGCTCGGAGCCGTGGCACGAAGAAATCATCCGCACGGCTTCCCGCAGTGCGGGCAGAGAGCGGTCTCCGCGGCGGCACGCTTGCGTGCGACTTCCTCGACGAATCCTGATCCGAGGATGCTCGTCGGGAGCGCGACCATCCCAATGCCCAGGATCGCGATGCTCCCCGCCAGCACCTTGCCGATGGGCGTCACCGGGAAGATGTCCCCGTACCCCACCGTCGTCAACGTCCCCACAGCCCACCACATCGCGGCGGGGATACTGCCGAAGTGCTCGGGCTGGGCATCGCGTTCGGCAAAGTAGAGCAGCGATGATGCGATGATGATGAGCATCACCATGAAACTGAGGCTGGCCATCAATTCATCGCGTCGGGCCATGATGACGCGGCCGATGCTCGCCACCGCGGAGTTGTAGCGGGCGAGTTTGGTCACCCGGGCCAGCCGGAAGACCCGCAGCACGCGGACGAAGCGGAAGTCGACACCGACAAAGGGCAGGAAGAAGGGCAGCACCGCGAGGAGATCCACGATCGCCAGCGGCGTAAGGGCGAAGCGGATGCGGCCCGCGACCGGCCGCTCGAAGCCCGGCCGCTCGACACAGGTCCAGATGCGGAGCACGTACTCGATGGTGAAGATGATGACAGAGACGGTCTCGAAGACCGCGAGCGGCCCGCCCCACTCCGCGGCGACCTCCGGGACGCTCTCGGCGATCATCGCCACGACATTTGCGAGGATGAGCACGATCAGCGAGAGGTCGAAGGCGCGGCTAACGCGGTCGCCCCGCGTTGCGAGCGACACGATCTCGTAGGTCCGCTTGCGGAGTTGGTTCGAGGAGCTCATGGCGGGCGGGAGCGTACCGCGCGCGGCTTCGGGGTGGCAATCGCCGGCAGGTGGAGTTGGATCTCCCCGGGTTGCCTGGCGCTCCAGGTCAACGCCAGTTCACCCATCAGGCGGGGCCATCGGACGGATCAGGGCGGTAGGCGACCACGCGATCCGAGGCGGACTCGATTCGGTCGATGCCGAATTGGGCGAGGGCATCGTACAACGCAGGGGACTCGCTCATGCCGAAGAGATGCAGCGTGGTCCAGGGCGGCGAGTGTCCGTGGATGCCGTGGTGCAGATCGACATCTTCGAGGAGCGAAACCATTTCCGGTCCATCTACTGGAGTGTGGAGCGTGATCGAAGTGACGCCGCGTTCGAGCGAGTGACTGGTCGAGACCGCGTGGAACGCATCGATGATCGGATCATTTGTCGGTGACCGCACGATCCACACGTGCATCTGGTCTGCGAGCACGTAGAGGCGCGCACCAAAGTCGGGGTCGAGTACAAGAGCAACGCTGTGCGGGGCCATGAGGAAGGGTACGGAAACGTCCGCCCTCCGGGCGGTGAGGCGCTGCTGCACTCCGGGGGCTTGCTTCGGGCGGCTGCGCCGGCCCGAAGCGGCGCCCCCGGCAACCATCGTGGGCCCTCCGGGCCGGGGCTGGGAGGGTTGACGCGAACGTGTCGCCCGCTTCGAGGGCTCTGGGGTTTTTGGGCTGCTGACCCACGGCTTGCGGCTTCGCCGCTGCGCCATGGGCAA
>JBDZUZ010000191.1:0-6199 GCA_040255445.1 Planctomycetaceae bacterium
GCGCCGCGATGAGCAGGAGCAGCGCGCGGTCGTCGGTCTCGGCGCCGAGCCGGCGGATGAGCGCGGGCGCGATGCGTGTCACGCGGGCCGGATCGGCCGCGGCATCGCGGATCGCCAGACGCCGCACCCCGGGGCGGGGGTCGGCGAGACGGTTCAACAGGTCGGTGTCCGATGCGGACACGTCCGCTTACCGCCCATCGGGCAGGTCAATCGGGGCAGCACTCGGCTCGTCGCCCGGTTGGTCGGCCGGCTGGTCGGCCGGCTGGTCAGCAGGTTCCTCGCCCGGTTCATCGCCGGGGTTCTGCACCGGCTCTTCCGCGCCAGGGGGCACCGGCTGGGGCGGGAGCTTCTCGGCGGTGGCGCGCACTTCCGCGAGCGACCGCTGGTACTGGTCGACATAGTCGACCTCGGGCAGGAAGTAGTACGGCGGGATGCGCTCGACGCCCGGCTCCCAGACGCGGCCGTAGTCGACCTTCCACGGCGTCAGGCCGCCGGAGAGGTAGACCGTGACCATCTGGTAGACGGGCTGGCCATCGCTGCCCGCGCTGATCTGCGTCGCGGGGCGGAGCACATCGACCGTGGCCGACTGGCCGCGGACCCAGACGCGGGAGATGTGGAAGATCGGCAGGTTGCCCTCGGCGAGTTCGGGCGTGACCGGGAACACGTTGGGCCCGACACGGCGGGCCATGCGCTCGTAGGTGGCCTTACGGAGGCCGATGGGCCCGTTGATGACGAAGCTGTACTCGGGTGTGCCCAGGCCGCCCGATTCGGGCACTCCGTAGACGCGGTCGGACTCGCCCGGCGGGTAGCGGTCGGCGACCCAACGGACGGCGGTGACCATGGCGCCCTCGGCGGCGGGGCCGTTGGGGTTTTCCGTCAGGCCGTAGGAGCTGTCGACGGCCGGGTAGTTGCTGTACCCCATGCAGCCGCCGGCGAGGAGCGCGGCAGCACTGATGCCGCCCGAGAGAATCATCGCGTAGAGAGACTTCATGGAGCGTTGTCCTTGGTGGGACCCGGCCGCGTGGCGCGGGTGAGAGGCGTGACCGCAGGATGCTAGACCGGCCGCGGCCTTGGTTTGTGCCCGCAAACCGCGCCGAATCCCTACCATCGGCCGGGTCGAAGCGTGCCGTTGAATCCCCGCGTCCGGCGGCGTCCGGGCCGCCATCGTCCCGCCGCCGTTTCCTCACGGCCACCCTCCACCGCCACGGTCCGCCGCGACAGCCCCACCATGAACACCGCCCCACAATCAGGCGACACCCGCACGCTCGTGGTCGGCATCTCCGGCGCCTCGGGCGCCGCCTACGCCCTGCGCCTCCTGGAGATCCTGATCGGCCAGGGGCACGAGGTGCACGCCGTGGTCTCCGACTACGGCCGCCGGCTGCTGTTCGATGAAGCCGAGATCCGCCAGCTCTCCTTCGAGACGCTCTGCCCGAAGCACGCCGGCCGCGAGGATCTGCGCGACAAGCTCGTGCTGCACCCCAATAAGGATGTCGGCGCGGTGATCGCATCGGGCAGCTTCCTGCACGACGGGATGGTGGTGGTGCCCTGCTCATCGGCGTCGCTGGGCGCGATGGCGACGGGCTCGGGATCGAACCTGCTGACGCGGGCGGCGATGGTAACGCTCAAGGAGCGGCGGCCGCTGATCATCTGCCACCGCGAGATGCCGCTGAGCCTCATCGATATCGAGAACATGCGGACGCTCGCGCTGGCCGGCGCCATTCTTTGCTCGCCGAATCCCGGCTTTTACCTGCTCCCGCGGTCGGTGTCGGACATCGTCGACTTCACCGTCGGGAAGATCCTGGACCTGCTGCGGATCCGGCACGACCTCGCGACCCGCTGGACCCAAGCGCACGCCCGGGGTGAAGCGCACGACGAGGGGTGAACGGCGGCGGGCGGACGTGAGGCTGTTTCGTGTGGCATCGGCACCCTGCCAACGTGGTGGGCGTGCATTGCGCAGCGGCGTGTGGTTCGGGCGGCGGCCGGCGCGGGCAGCGGTGTTGCTGGCCGAGTAGCCCCGTCCGAGGTGCGCGCTCTTGCGCATGCCGCGCTGAACGCATCGGCATGATGCCGATGCCACAGGCCACTCACGCACAACGTTGCATGGCCTGTGGTACAGGGTGCGATCGGGGTCCCCGGGAAAAGCGTCTTGACACGCGGCCGGTTGTGCCGCTAGCTTCGGCCTCGCCGCGGGAGCGTCTCGCCCAGGGGTGCGGGAAGCTCGCGCGGGCGCACAGCCTCCGCATCGGGCGGAGGGGGAGACTCTCTCTCAACCAGCGTGTCTGCAGAGGCACATCACAGGATCTTCATCATGACCAGATTTCCCCTGACCGCCGCGGCGTTGCTGCCGCTCTTTGCCGGTGTGGCGTTCGCCGGCACCACGCTTGTCAACAACGCGACCGTCTCGCTCCAGGACGCGGCGACGGCGCAGCCCGAGGCGGCCGCCGAGGCTGTGGAAGCGCCCGCGGAGGAGCGTGGCTGGCTCGACGGCTGGACGGGCGGTGTCGAGCTGGGCCTCAACGGCAGTAGCGGCAACACCGACCGCATCAACTTCCGCGCCGGCGCCAACGCCAAGCGGACCAGCGAGAAGTACGAGACCAGCGGGCGGCTGGCGTATTCGTTCGCCAACGACAACGACGGCAAGAGCGAGAACAAGTTCATCGCCGAGCTGCGCAACGACTGGCTGATCAAGGACAGCAAGTGGCGCGTCTTTGCGAAGGGCTTCTATGAGTACGACGACTTCCAGGACTGGAACCAGCGGATCGGCCTGTTCGCGGGCTTCGGGTACGAGTTCATCAAGAACGACCGCACCACGCTGATCGGGCGGATCGGCGCCGGTGTCACCAAGGAGATCGGCGGCGAGGAGAACGCCCTGGTGCCCGAGGGCCTGCTGGGCCTTGATCTGGACCACAAGATCAACGAGCGGCAGAAGCTGACGGCGACGGTCGAGTACTACCCGAGCTTCAAGGCCGTGAGCGACTTCCGCATCCTCGCCCGCGCGGCGTGGGAGATCCTTCTCGACGAGGAGAGCAACCTGAGCCTCAAGATCGGCGCCGAGGACCGGTACGACAGCGACCCGGGCGACGCCGAGTACAACGACTTTGACTACTACGCCCTGATCGTCTGGTCGTTCTGACCCGGCGCTCTCGGCTCGCGGTGTGCTTCTCACTTCTGGTCGGGTCCGCCGCGCTACGGAAGCGGGGTGTTTCCTGATCGTGTACCGCCCGTGAGTCCTTCCCGGGTCCAGGAGATCTCGTATGGGGTTCATCCAGGAGTTCAAAGAGTTTGCTATCAAGGGCAACGCCGTTGATATGGCGGTGGGCATCATCATCGGCGCCGCCTTCGGCAAGGTCGTGCAGTCGCTGGTGAACGACATCATCATGCCGCCGATCGGCATGCTGCTGGGCAATGTCGAGTTCAAGGACCTGCAGCTCACCCTGAAGGAGGCGGTGCTCGGGCCCGATGGCGTGGTGACGGCGCCGGAGGTGGCCGTCCGCTACGGGCTCTTCATCAACAACGTGGTCGACTTCCTGATCGTCGCGATGGCGATCTTCATCGTGGTTCGGAATATGAACAAGCTGATGAAGAAGGAAGAGGCGAAGAAGGCCTGAGACCCGACTGCCCGCAACACATAGGTCCTATAGGACTTATAGGTCCTATAGGACCTATTTTAGTATCCATAGTAAGTTTATTTAGACATTGCTCATTCCCAGGCGTTCGAGCAGCCCGTCGAAGTGGTCGATCCCGTAGAACTCGATCACCAGTTTGCCCTTGCGCCCCTTGCGGTCGGCGTTGATCGCCACCTTGGTGCCCAGGTGCTGGCTGATCTGCCGCTCCAGGTCGCGCAGCACGGCGAAGCGTGCCTCGTTCGCGGCGGGCTTCGCCGGTGCGGGCTTGCCGGCCTGGCCCGCGGCTTTCGCCGCGTGCTCGAGGCGGCGGACGGTCCACGACCCGGCCGCGGCATCGCGGGCCATCTGCACGCGTGCAGCGCCGGCCGGCATCGAGAGCAGGGCCTTGCCGTGACCGGGCGACAGCGAGCCGTTGCTGATCAGCTCGGCGATCTCCTTCTCGAGGTCGGTGAGGCGGATCAGGTTCGCGACGGTGGGCCGCTCCATGGCGACGCGGTCGGCCAGGTCCGCCTGGGTGAGGTCGAACTTCTCGGCGATCGAGCGGAGGGCCCAGGCCCGCTCCATCGGGTTCAGGTCCTCGCGCTGCACATTCTCGATGAGGGCCCACTCGGCGGCCTGCTCATCTTCGAGGGCGCGGACGATCGCGGGGATGTGGGTCAGGCCAGCAGCGCGGGCGGCCCGCCAGCGGCGCTCCCCCACCACCAGCTCGTAGCGGCCGGGCTTGAGGGCGCGGACCACGACGGGCTGCATGACCCCGGCGTTGCGGATGGATTCGGCGAGCCGCTCGATCGCGGCATCATCGAAGACTCGGCGGGGCTGGAAGGGGCTGGGCTCGATCGCGGAGACGGGGATGGACTGAAGGTCCGATAATGTCGAACCCTGCACCCCCCCACCGCTCCCGGCGTTCTTCTGTGTTGTGGGCGCTGCGGTGGGAGCGGCCGGGGCGGGCGCGGGGACCGCGGCGGGGGTCGGGGTCGCGGCCGGCGCCGGCGCGAGCGCGGCGGGCTTGCCCGCGCCGTTCGGACCGGCCGAGGGCGGCACCTCGACGCGGACCGGCGTATCAACAGAGATGAGGCTGGAGAGCCCGCGGCCGAGCCGGCGGGGCTTGTTCTGATCGGTCTTTGATTGGGTCTTGGTCACGGATGATCTCCCTTGCCGCCGCGTGTCGCCTAGTCCTGCCGCCTGTTGCGGCATGAGCCCGGCGAATGGTAGTGTGCGTCACCCCGCACCACAACCTGTTGTGGTCATTTGACAGGATGCTCTCTCATGTCCGAACCGCTCGAGATCGAGGTGATCGCCCGCGGCCTGATGGTCATCGGGTCGAAGGTGCTGTTGTGCCGCAATATCAAGCACGGATACTGCTTCCTGCCGGGCGGGCATGTCGAGTTCGGCGAGACGGCGGCGGCCGCTCTGGTGCGGGAGTTTGAGGAGGAGTGCGGCCTCTCCCCCACCGTCCGGAGCCTGGGGCAGGTCTCGGAGGGGATCTTCCATGATGGGAAGCGGCTGCGGCACGAGGTCAATCTCGTGTTCCACGTGGAACATCCTTCGGCGGTGGCGGACGCCGCGACCCCCCCACCGGTGACGAGCCTTGAGAAGAAGATCGCCTTCGAGTGGGTCGATCTGGGCAACTTGGGCGAGGTGGATCTACGCCCCGAGTCCGCGCTGGCGTGGCTGAAGCGGGTGGCGAGTTCCCCATCTTCCGCAGACGGAATCGAGTGGCGTCCGCAGGCGTGACTTGAGAGTCGGGACGAAGTTGGCGTGGGCGGCGGTCGATACACCCGCAACGACCCCTACCGCCGCCATGGATCAACTCCACCCCGCCCAGTCTGTTGCCGCCCCCGTGTCCCGTTCCGGGGACGCCGCGCGGCTCGCCGCGGAGGTCGAGCGGCTGGAGCGGCAGCTCGAGGTGTTCCACGTGGAACTCGCCCGGTCCAACCGGCTGACCACGCTGGGCATGCTCGTGGCGACCATCGCCCACGAGTTCAACAACATCCTGACTCCGGTGCTGACCTACGCCCAGCTCGCCAAGGCGCACCCCGGCGACCGGGCTCTGGCCGAGAAGGCGATCGAGAAGGCCGAGGCCGGCGCCACGAAGGCGTCGGCGATCGCGGCCTCGATCCTCGCCCTGGCCAAGGACGACGGCTTCGCTGGCGATCCGGACGCTGAGGCGAGTATCGCGGAGGTCGACACCGCAGCGCGCGAGACCGCCGCGTTCATCGACCGCGACCACATCGGCGGGGCGTGCGAGGTGCGGCTGGAGTGCTCGCCGGGGCTTCGAGCGGCGATCACACCGACGGCGTTGCAGCAGGTCCTGCTCAATCTCTCCCTCAACGCCCGCAAGGCGATGGGGGCCCGCAAGGGCGAGATCCGCATCGAGGCGGGCGCGGAGCCCGGGCCCGCGGCGGCGATGGAGGCCGCGGCGGGTGTGGGCCATGAGAATGCGATCGCGGCGGAGTCCGGCCTGGACGATCGGCATATCGCGCTGCGGGTACACGACACGGGTCCGGGTCTGCCCGAGCCCGTGCGTCGGCGGCTGTTCACACCCTTCGTTGCCGGGGCTTCGGGCCACCGCC
>JBDZUZ010000192.1:0-6180 GCA_040255445.1 Planctomycetaceae bacterium
CGGCTGCGGCCGCCGGGGAGACCAAGCCTACCCCCGCTGGTGCGCCTCTTCCCGCCGCGGGGGCCCGCCGCCGCGGCCTGTACACTGCCGCCTCACCCCGCAGGAACACCGACGATGATGACCACCGCCCGCCGCTTCACGCTCTCCGCCGCGACCCTGATCGCGTCCGCCGCCGCGTTCGCGCAGCCGCCGGCACAGGACGCCGCGGAGTCGCCCGACCGGGCGGCCGGGGACATCGCCGAGGTGCAGCGGCCCGCGCTTCAGAATCGGGCCGAAGTGACATTCGGCACGACGCACACCTTCGGGGCGGGGTTTAAGGACCTGGACGGCGAGGTGGGCTCCACGACCGCCGCGGCGAACCTGGGGCTGATCTTCCCGCTCGACGAGCGCTCGCGGCTGAATGTCTCACTCGGGGCCGAAGAAACGTGGTACCACTTCGAAGATGCCGCGGCGTTCGCGCCCGGGTTCGATGAGCCCTGGGACAACGTGTCGCGGCTGAGCATCTCCGCGCTCTACTCGCGGGCGATCGATGAAACCTGGTCGTGGTTCGCGGGCGGGTCGGTCACCTCCGCCGGCGAGCACGGCGCCGAGTTCGAGGACACGCTGACCTTCGGCGGGTTCGGCGGCGTGAACTACAAGGTGAACGACAAGCTCGAAGTCGGCGCGGGCGCGGTGGTGCTCACGCGTCTCGAGGACACCATGCTGGTCCTCCCGGTCGTGACCTTCACCTGGCGTTTCGCGGACGGCTGGTCAGCGGGGACCGAGACCGGCACGGACGGTCTGGGCATCGAGGTGAAGCACCAGTGGCGGGAGAACTTCGCGTACCGCATGCGGGCGGGGTGGGATTCCAACTCCTTCCGCCTCGATGACGAGGGCGCAGCGCCCGAGGGCGTCGGGCGCGATCAGCGGCTGCCGATCGAACTCGCGATCGACTGGGACGCCGCCCCGCAGATCACGGTCACGGCACGCATCGGCGCGATCCTCTGGGGCCGGTACGAACTGGTCGACGCCGCGGGCAACGACATCACCGAAGAGGACACCGACCCGACGGCTTACTTCGGCGCGGCCGCGCGGTTCCGCTTCTGATCCGCGGAGAACAGCTTACAGCTGACAACTCACAGCTGACATGCTGCTGTGGGGTGGGTTCGCTGCGACTGCGCCGGGAACGCTTTACCGCTCCTTCGGCGCCGCCGACGGCGCCGTCACCGGCTCGCGGGCCGCATCGCCGTAGGGCGGGGCATCCACGAGCTTCGCCGACTTGATCGCCGGCGGGTTCACCGGGCGGTCCTGGGCGCCGACGGGCGTCGCAGCGATCGTCGTGATCGCATCCGCGCCGGCGATCGTCTGACCGAAGGCGGTATAACGGCCGTCGAGGAAGCTCGTGCCCGCGCGGCTCAGGCACAGGAAGACCTGCGAACCGTTCGAATTCGGATCGCCGCTCCGCGCCATCGAGATCACACCAAAGTCGTGCGGCAGCGTGCTGCGCTCGAGATCGATGTAGTAGCCCGGGCCGCCCATGCCCGTGCCCGTCGGGTCGCCCACCTGGACGACGAACGGCTCGCCGTTAGCGAGCTTGGCCACCACGCGGTGGAAGATGACCTCGCTGTAAAACCCGCCATCAACAAGCTGGCGGAAGTTCCACACGGTGTTGGGCGCTGCATCGGGGCGCATCAGCACGCGGATCTCGCCGGCGGACGTATCGAGCACGACGACCTTGTCGACATACGCGCGGACGCCCGAGTACACCGACGGGCTCTCGGGCCAGATCACCGTCGCCTGCTGCGGGTCGCGCGGGTCGATGCGCGCGATCGGGAGCGTCACCATCGGCTGGAGCACCACCGGCGCGCCGACCTTGGTATCACCGACGACGAGCTGCGCGTACTGCAGCGTCGGCGCTGTCGTGGTCCACAGCTGCGGGAAGAGACTCGCGAGATTCACACCGCCCGCGGCGACCGGCGCCTGCGCAACGGCCCCCTCCTTGCCCACCTCGTACAACTCGATGCGCGCTTCGCCCTCGGACCCGTCCGGCTTGGCGACCTGCATCGGCACGGCCCGGTTGATGCCGTAGTAGGTGCGGTCGGGTGTGAGCTGCGCGGCCGCCATCGGGGCGAACGCGGCGAAGGCGAGGAACGCTGCGGTGATGGTCTTCTTCATGCGCGGACTGTACCGCCTCCGGGGCGTCGCCGCATGAATGACAACCGCCGCGGGCGGGCCGCGGCGGTTCAGTCGTTGATCGTCATGAGAACCGGGCGGTCAGCCGCCCTGCTCGGCGTTCGCGGCCTCGTCGAACCACTCCCAGGCCTGCAGGATCTGGCTCGCGGTGGTGTCGAACTTCGTTGCGCCCAGGATCGAGGGGATCCGGCGGTCGGGGTCGGGGAACCAGTGGATGGTGAGGTCGGCGCGGAAGAAGTTCGCGCCCTGATCGTGGTTGTAGTCGGAACGGACCCGCATGCCGTCGGCCAGCAGCGAGGACTGCGCGGGGTCGATGCGGTAGAGGTTGGTCGTGATCGGGAGTTGGCCGCGGACGGTCGTGCGGCCGATCGGGCCGGCGCCGCGGAAGTGGTAGTTGCCGACGACCTCGGTGTCCGTCTCACGCCAGCGGTCGGCGTTGAGCTTGAAGCTGTTCTCGCCGCGGTGCGAAGGGCAGTAGAAGACCTTCTGAGCGGGGAGGTAGTCGTTGGCGTAGAGCAGGCCGGTGCCGTCCCAGTTCGTGCCGATCGAGCGGCTGACGAGCTCGGGAGGAACGCGAAGCAGGATCATGTCCTGCGGACGCTGCGAAGCGCGGTAGAGCGGATTGGTGGGCAGGAACACGGATGGAGGCAGGAACCCCTGATAATCATCCGCGTACATGACCAGACCCAGGCCGATCTGCCGGACATTGGACTGGCAGACGACGCGGCGGGCAGCTTCGTTCACCGAAGCCAGGCTCGGCACGAGCAGGCCGACCAGCACAGCGATCACGGCGATCGAAACGAGCACGTCGATGAGCGTGAACGCGGACCGTACGCGTCGATGCGAGCGTTGTGCACGGTTCAAGGTTTGGAGCGGCTGCCGGTTCACCAGCACCTCCACGCGGACAGCCCTTCTCCGGGCTGTTGTCCCATGGCAGGTTAGCGTCTTCCGGAAATTTGAGCAAGACTTTTATGCTGTTCCGGCCAGGCAGGGGTATGAACCCTATTGTTCGCTTTTTGTTTGGTTTGTGAACGCACCGTTGCGGCTGCATTCCCTGTCGATTAGTCTGATGGATCGCCGGGGTCACCCGGCAACCGCTCCGCGGACCGCTGCGTACAGGTCTCCGCCGGGGCAAAGAGGACGTTCAAAGGGCAACCGCCGATTCCGGGCGGACCCGTGCCAAGGCAGGTTCAGGACGAGCATGACGAACCGGCGGAGCGATCCAGAAGGTCGCGAGAGCGATCTGTCGCTGATGCGACGAGTCGCGGCCAATGAAGAGGCCGCGGTCGCGGAGTTGTACGACCGGTTCGGGTCGCTCGTGTATCGGATGGCGTACCAGGCGATGCCCACGCGGGCCGAAGCCGAAGACGCGGTGCAGGAGGTATTCGTGCGCTTGTGGCGCACAGCGGGCAGGTACGACGACGGCCGATCGGCGCTGGTGACCTGGGTGATGCTGATCACCCGCCGGCACCTGGTCGACAAACTGCGTCGGAACCGCGCGCGTGTGAAGGCGTCGTCGCTCGACCAGCCGCAGAGCCCCGTGGCGCCCGTCGCCTCGGAGGAGCCCTCGAGGATGGACCGCGACGAGAAGCTGGCGATTCTGATGGAACGGATCGAATCTCTGCCTGAACTGCAACGGACCGTGGTGAAGCGTGCGTATCTAGGGGGGCAGACCCTCAGACAGATCGGTGAAGAACTCGACACGCCGCTGGGAACCATCAAGTCGGCGTTGAGCCGGGCCCTGACCCGGTTGCGGGAGAGGACGGGCGAGGAGTTGGCGTTATGACGATGCGTGAGCTATTTGAACAAGCCCAGTTGGATGCGCTCGGGCTGCTCGACGGGGAAGACAAAGCCTCGTTCGACGATGCGTTCGACGCCGCCCCTCCCGCGGTGCAGGCGCACATCCGCAGCGAGCAGGCCCGCTGGGCGCAGGGCAACCCCCTCCTGCCCAAGGTGTCGCCGCCGGCGGACATGAAGGACCGCGTGATGGCGAGCGTGACCTCCGCCATCATCGAGGCCGAAGCCGCCGAGCCCGCGCTCGTCGGCGCCGGCGTCTCCGGTCGGGTGTCGCCCGCGTGGCGGGCCGGCTCCATCGGCCTGCTCAGCGCGGTCATCATCCTCGGCGCCGCCTTCGCCCGCGTGTACAACCAGAACGTCGAGATGAGCCGCACCATCCAGAACGATGCGCTGCTCACCGAGATGCTCACCAAGTTCGGCAACGAGTACATGCGTGACTCGCTGTTCGATGAGAACACCCGGCGCGTCGTCTTCACCGCCAGCGGCGATGAAGAGCTCGGCCGCGCTTCGGTCTTCGTGAACCCCAAGTGGAAGTCGGCCCGCTTCTTCTGCACCGACCTGCCGCAGAACGACAACGAGACCTACCGCGTCGTCGTGATCGATTCGAACAACCAGATCGTCGAGCAGCTCAGCGAGTTCACCTCGACCGGCTCGCTGATGACCCAGGAAATCCGGATGCAGATCGACCCGGGCCAGTCGCTGGCGATCGTGCCGGCCGCGAAGGGCAAGGCCGCCCGCTCCGACGATGTCCTGCTCCGCGCCGAGCTGATCTCGGGCTGAGCGGGCTTCAAACTCCCGACACCAACGACAAACGCCCGCCGATGCGGGCGTTTTTCTTCGCGCCGATCGTCCGTGAACTCACCCGCGCGGATCCACCCACCGCGCCTCATCAAGGACCGCCGCCAGGTGCCCGTCCTGCTCGAAAGCGGTCTTCGCCGAAGCGAGCTTCCGCCAGATCAGACCCGTCGCGCCGAAGACCAGCAGCGTCGCGACGCCCATGATCCCGCCCGCGTAGAACGTCCGCGTGTTGTCGATCGGGTCAGCGCCGACCTGCGCTGCCTGCGTCACTTCCGTCACACCGCCGTCGATCCGCCGCTGCTGCTCGGCGTTCGCAAAGCTCGCGAGCGCGGCCGTGAAGGTCTCCAATTCGCGCGCGGTCCGGTCAGCCCCCAGCCCCTCGAGGCGCAGCTTCAACGTGCCATCACGCAGCGACTCGAACGTCACGCCGGTCCGGGTGAGTTCCGCGATCTGCCCCGGCTCCGACAGCGTCGTGATGCCCTGCCGCTTGAAGCGCTCGGCCGCCGCGGCGTGGAACCGCGGATCCGCCGGCAAGGACTCGTGGAACACCTGCCACTCGGCCAGCTCCGCCTCGTTCAGCTCGCGCCCCCGCCCCGAGGCCGACAGCTCGCTCGTCGCCAGGTACCGCGCCGGCGCCACCTCGCGGGAGATCGCCCAGCTCAAACCCGCCAGCAGCACCATCGTCATCGTGCAGCACATCGCGACGACCGCAGCGCGGGTCCCGGCCTTCTGCCGCACCGCCCGCCGCTCGCCCTCAACAATCTTCACCCGCGCCTGCGCCAGTTCCGCACGCTGCGCCAGGAGCTGCTCGCACGCCTCGTACCGCTTGCCCAGCGCTTCGCTCGCGCGGCGGATCTTGATCGCCTGGTTCTTGACAGCAGCGCGGTAGTTCTTGAGCCGCACCCGCCGACGCGCCAGCCTTGCCTCGGCCGCGGCGGTCTGCTTCGGCAGCGCGGGACGGGCGGCGGGCGCTGCGGATTCGAGTTCCTTGACCTTCGCCTGCAGCTGCGCGACCCGATCGGTCGCCTCCCGGAGCGCGAGTTCCGCGGCCTCCGCCTTCTCGAGGGCCTCATCGCGCGCGGTCATCGCGCCCCGCGCCCGGTCCTTCACAACCCCGATCGCCTGCTCGGCCTCCACACTCTCTCTCGTCAGCCGGGCGCACTCGGACATCAGTCGCGCCGATTCCGCCCGCTCAACGGCCCAGAGCGCATCGAGTTCATCCGCGAGTTCACGCAGCCGCGCAACCTCACCGCGGAGAGCCTCACCCGCCGCGTGCGCTGCGGCCTCATCCGCCGCCGCCTGATCACCACGCTCGCGCTGAGCCGCGACCGTCTCCTGCTTGTGCCGCTCGACATCCGCGAGCGCGGTCTTGAGATCCGCGGCGATCGAGTCCGCACGCTGGCTCTGCTCATC
>JBDZUZ010000193.1:0-6146 GCA_040255445.1 Planctomycetaceae bacterium
CGCCCCTTCGGGGAAGTGCCGGTCGTAGCAGATGTACACGCCGATCTTCGCGAAGCCCAGATCGAAGACCGGGTACCCGCCGTCGCCGGGCGTGAAGTAGTACTTCTCCCAGAACCCGGGATCGCAGTGCGGGATGTGGTGCTTGCGGTACTTGCCAAGCAGATTGCCGCGGCCGTCGATCACCGCCGCGGTGTTGAAGTAGTAGCCCGTCATCGCCTCTTCGAGGATCGGGACGACCAACGCCATCCCGTGCTTCTTCGCGAGGTCCTGCATGTGCCTGATCGTCGGGCCGGGCCCCGAAGAACCATCGATCGGCTCCGCCAGCGACCACCACTTCGCGTTCTGCTCCGCGGCGAAGTACGGCCCGAAAAAGAGTTCCTGCAGGCAGCAGACCTGCGCGCCGCTCTCGGCCGCGGTCCGGATCAGGCCGATGTGCTTCTCGACCATCTCCGCCTTGATCGACGCCGGGTCCCCCTCGCCCCCGCGCTCGCAGGCCGCTTGAATCAGTGCGGCCCGGACGGTCCGCGGCATAGGCTGGCTCCTTCGTACACACATCGAGCGCGGCGTGCGTCGGCAGGTCGC
Organism: Planctomycetaceae bacterium; assembly: GCA_040255445.1. Taxonomy (GTDB): domain Bacteria; phylum Planctomycetota; class Phycisphaerae; order Phycisphaerales; family UBA1924; genus JBDZUZ01. The sequence goes on from JBDZUZ010000193.1 coordinate 583, forward strand.
GCTCGTGCCTGCCATGATAGGAGCCGGCCCGCAACGCCTTTCGGGCCCATCCGACCGACCCCGGAGTCGCCATGATCAGCACCACCGCAGCGTTTGTTGCTCTCGCCGCCGCCATCCCGGGCGCCCTCCGGCCGCAGCCCGAGCCCGGCCCCATTCCCCCGGCGGTCACCTACACCGTCCGCCTCGACAAGCCCCAGACCCAGACCGCCATCATCGAGTACACCGCCCCCGCGGGGGACAACGGCCTCGAAGTTGCGCTCCCCACCTGGCGTCCCGGCAAGTACGAGATCCTCGACATGGCGGGGACGATCCGCTGGCTCCGCGCCTTCGATGCCGCGGGCGCCGAACTCCCTGTCGCCAAGACCACCAAGAACCAGTGGCGGGTCGACGCCGCCCCGGGCACGCCGGTCACCGTGCGGTACGAGCTCTACGCCAATAGCATCGCCGACCGCACCCGGCACATCGACGACACCCACGCATTCCTGAGCCCATCGGGCGTCATGGTCTTCGCCCCCGAGCACCGCGAGAAACCCCTCACCGTCACGCTCGAGGGGCCCGAGGACTGGTCCGTCGGCACGGGCCTCGACACCGCCGCAACCGACACGCCGCGGACCCTTTCCGCTCCCAACTACGACACGCTCGTCGACTCCCCGATCGAGTTCGGCCGCCAGATCCGCACCAGCTACGAAGTCGAGGGCGTGCCGCACGAACTCGTCATCTGGGGCGAGCCCGGCTGGACGCAGAAGCAACTCGACGATCTCACCAAGGACTTCCGCGCGATCACCGTCGCCCAGCACGCCCTCTTCCGCTCCTTCCCCTACGACCGCTACGTCTTCCTGCTGCACGTCGCCCCCGGCCTCCGCGGCGGCACCGAGCACATCAACTCGACCGTCATGAGCACCCGCGCCGAAGTGCTCCGCACCGAGGACTCCAAGCGCAATCTCCTCGGCCTCGCCAGCCACGAACTCTTCCACGCCTGGAACGTCAAGAGCTTCCGCCCCGGCGGCCTCTCGCCCTACGACTACACGCGCGAGAACTACACAACCCAGCTCTGGATTGCCGAGGGCACCACCACCTACTACGACGATCTCATGCTCGTCCGCGCCGGCCTGATGACGCCGAAGCAATACCTCGACACCATCAAGTCAACCGTCAACGGCGAGGCCACCCGCCCCGGCCGCGCCGTCCAGAGCCTCGCCGACAGCTCCTTCGACGCCTGGATCAAGTTTAACAAACGCTGGCCCGACAGCCTCAACTCCACCGTCAACTTCTACAGCAAAGGCGCGATGGCCAGCCTCATCCTCGACATGCGCATCCGCGAAGCCACCGACAACGACCGCTCCCTCGACGATGTCATGCGCACCCTCTACCAGCGCTTCCCCCGCGGCGGCCCCGGCTACACGCCCGAGGACTTCCGCCTCATCGTCGATGAAGTCGCCAGCGACGACCTCTCCGACTTCTTCGACAACTACATCACCGGCACCGAAGAACTCCCCATGGCCGAGGCCCTCGCCACCGCCGGCCTCACACTCACATCCGACAAGACCACGCCCGACCTGACCCTCGGCCTCGAGCTCGCCGCCGCGGACGGCGGCTCGCTGGTCACCGCCGTCCGCACCGACGGCCCCGCCTACGAAGCCGGCCTCATCGCCGACGATGTCATCATCGCCGTCAACGGCCAGCGCCTCCGCAACCTGTCCGAAGCGCTCAAGGATCTCGACAAGGCCGGCAACGCGGAAACCCCTCTGACACTCACCGTCTTCCGCCGCGACCGCCTCCGCGAGTTCGTCATCACGCCGATCCGATCCGCCGCGGGATTCAAGCTCGAACACGCCAAGGATCCGACAGCTCTTCAGAAGGCGATCTACCGCTCGTGGCTCGGCCAGTCATGGCCCGGCGACAACGCGAAGGAAGATGCGAAAGACAGCTCGACGGACGACGGGGCGAGCGACGACAGCGAGACAGCAAGCGAGAACGAGACCGCCCGATGAACGCTGCGCCCGAATCACTCGCCGGCACGCTGCTCCTCCCCGCCGATGACACCGTCCGCCTCGCACGCGGCGTGGTCCGCCTCCGCGCCGGCACGATCACCGCCGTCGAATGCACCCCCGACGACCAACCCCTGCCCGCGGCGGATCTCGGCGGCGAGTCGACACTGATCACACCCGGCTTCGTCGACACGCACCTCCACCTGCCGCAGTTCGACTCGATCGGGATCACCGGGCTCGAACTCCTCGACTGGCTCGACCGCGTCATCTTCCCCGCCGAGGCCCGCTGGAAGGATGCGGACTTCGCCGCGGCGATGTGCGAGCGCGTCGCCGACCAACTGCTCGCTCACGGCACAACCGCAATCGCGGCCTACGCCACCAGCCATCCCGCCGCAGCCCGCCGCGCCATCGAAGTCCTCGGCGGCCGCGGCATTGCGGGCTTCATCGGCCAGGTGCTGATGGATCAGAACGCGCCCGCCGAGTTGTGCCGGCCGGCGTCAGAAGCGGTCCCCGCCGCGGCCTCGCTCGCCGGATGTGGACGCATCGAGCCGATCGTCTCGCCCCGTTTCGCCGTGTCGTGCTCGCGCGAGATGCTCACCGGCGCGGGCGATCTCGCCGCCCGGCTCAAGCAACCCGTCCAAACCCACCTCGCCGAAACCGTCCGCGAATGCGCCCTCGTCCAGGAGCTGCACGGACTCGATTACGTTGAGGTGTACCGCCGTGCGGGTTTGCTGACCACCCGCTGCCTGCTCGGCCACGGCATCTACCTCTCGCCAACAGACCGCGCTGTCCTCGCCGACCACGGCTCCACGATCGCCCACTGCCCCACCGCCAACCGGTTCCTGAGAGCCGGCTCGATGCACCGCGAGCACCTCCTCGCTGCGGGCATCCCCGTGTCCCTGGGCTCCGATGTCGCCGGCGGCCCCGACCGCTCCATGGTTCGCGTTGCCCGCGCCATGATCGAGACCGCCGAGTCGCTTAACACGACGACGCCCACCGCCGCGCAGTGCTGGGCACAGATCACGCGGCAGAACGCGGCGGCTCTTGCCCTCAACTCCGGCTCACTCGCGCCAGGCCTGGATGCCGATCTGCTCATCATCGAACCCGACACGCCCTGGCGTTCCTCGCCCGACCCGCTCGCAACGCTGCTCTTCGCCTGGGACGATCGCTGGCTCCGCCACACGCTCCTCCGCGGCCGCATCGCCTGGTCCGCCTGAAACGAAAGCGGCCCGCGCTGAACGCGGGCCGCACGGTCATCTGATCATTCACGCATCACGCGTGCGCATCACGCGTGCGCAGCTCGCATCGATGTCCGCTCCGCAGCGACGAACGCCGGCGCCGCCCGGGTGCCAAGCCAGCCGCCGACGACGCTCACCGCAAGCCCCGCGACACCGACCAGAAACGAGGTCCACAGAACGCCCTGCGCATAGTCCGATGCGGTCTCCGTGTACTCGTCGACATGCTCGCGATAGTCATCCAGGATCGCGTTGATGTCGGTCCGTGCGCTCTCGACAAGCTCGTCGACCTGACCGCGCGTCAGGGTCGTGTTGGCCACCAGCGTCGCCTTCGCGCCGTCGAAGTCGCCCTGAACGAGGCGCAGCGCGATGGTCTGAGCCGCATCGCGGTCGAGCTGGTCGAGCGCGGTATTGATCTCGGCCTCGGTCACCATTGGCCCGCCGGGCTCATCGAGCCGCGCGGCCCGCGCTGCGAGCGTGGACTTGAACTCGCTCAGCAGGTCGCCAGCGAGGCCGGTCTCGTTCTGAGCGGTCCCCAGACGCTGCTGCAGATCTTGCGAGATACCGGCAATCACGGCGCTCACCTGCGAACGCGAGAGCGTCGTTTCCTCCGCCAGTATGCCGCGGGCCCGCTCGGTCTCGCCCACGGCGATCTGCTCGGCGATCCGCCGGATCGCCGCGACATCGAGCTGGTTGATGGCCCGCTCCGCCTCCGCGGCGGAAACACCCTCGGCGTCGGACGACGCGTAGAACGCGCCCCGATCCTTGAGCTCGGCGACAATGTCATCAACCACCGCCGAATCCCGGACGGACCAGACGCCCTGTGCAACGGCGCCGGCGGCATCCGCCGTCCCCGCCGCGGCCGATTGCAGCGCCGAAGCCGTCGTCCCAACCGTGGCCTTCACAGCCGATGCGCCCGCGCTCGCCATAGCGCTCACGCCCATCCAGCCGAGCACGAGCATCACACTGGTCGCGACCGCCCACAGCGTGCCGCCGTGGATCATGCCCGCTTCGGGGTCCTTCTCGCCGCTGATGTACCCGGCGACAACCGAAGCCACGAAGAACACGATCAGTGTGCTCAGAATCACCCACACGATCGCGCTGATACCAAAGCCCGAACCCAGCGCATCGGCATCGGTCGCATCGATCACGCTCACACCGATCGCGGCCCCGAAGAGATACAGGAGCCAGGTCAGAGCCATCACGATCGCCAGCCCGGCGAAGATGGCCCCCCAATGCATCAGGCCGCGTCGCCCGCGGCTGACATGTTCTGTCTGGACTTGCGTGGGCATTGTGTTCCCTCCGTGAGATGTGCCGCGTGGACGCGGACAGGGATCGGCATCCGGCCGGCGTACAGCACGGACAGCGATCTCGCTCAGGAACAACAGACTGCGACCACCGCGGACCCGGCTGTGTCGGCACGGGTGAATACCAAAGCGTCGCCGCCCACTCTGAGGCTTCCCTGAAGTCGATGTGAATCCGGTATCACCATGCCGCGAGCCGGCTCACACACCGCTGGGCACATACTCGAGAGGCCCATCCACGCCCAGCGGCAGCCCCAGCACCGTCCACAGCAGGAAGAACAGCGTCCACACAATCCCGAACACGATGCTGTACGGCATCATCAGCGCGATCAGGCTCCCAAGCCCCGCGCCCTTCGAGTACCGCTGCACCACGATCAGGATCACCAGAATGTAGCTGTTCAGCGGCGTGATGATGTTCGTCACGCTGTCACCGATGCGGTACGCCGCCTGCGACGCCTCGGGGCTCACCCCCACCATCATCAGCATCGGCACCACGATCGGCGCCAGAATCAGCCACTTCGCCGACATCGAGCCCAGGAACAGATTGAGCACCGCCGACAGCACCACCATCGCCGCCATCAGCAGCCACACCGGCAGACCCAGCGACACCAGCGCCTCGCCGCCCACGAACGCGAGCATCTTGTCGAGCCGCGAGTAGTCCAGGTACTTGATGAACTGCGCTGCAAAGAACGCCAGCGCAATGATCGGCCCCATCGCCGACATCGCGTGGATGAACGCCCCCGCGATGTCCCGCTGATTACGGATCGTCCCGGTCACCAGCCCATACGCCAGCCCGGGCGCAAAGAACCACGCGAAGATGATCGGCACGATCGCCTTGGTCCACTTGCCCGCCGAGTTTTCCCGTGTCGGATCGATCGCGCCGTGCAGCGGCGCGCCCGGGATCACGATCAGCAGCAGCGTCAGGACCGCGGTCACGCCCAGCGCGATCAGCGCCCAGCGCAGCCCCCGAACCTCGACGCCCGTGAGCTTCTGCTTCTCCAGCTCCTCCGCCGACGGCGGCAGCGGCCCCCCCTGAT
>JBDZUZ010000019.1:0-33400 GCA_040255445.1 Planctomycetaceae bacterium
CCAGCGGCGGGAGGGGCTTGATGCGGGGGCGGTCGGCGTTCACCGGGGCATTGGGGGCGGAAACTGGCACGGGGGATGGTACGGCTGGGGCGGCGGGGGCGGCGGGGCGGCTGTCGGTTGTGCGCGGTTGCGGGGGTGGGGATCCGCTCCGCGGGCCGGTTTCTGCTGGCCCGATCCGGCCGCGGAGGGGGTTAGACTTCCCCATGCCCGAGACCATCTTCAGCAAGATCATCCGCGGCGAGATTCCCTGCCACAGGGTGTACGAGGACGAGCATGTGCTGGCGTTTCTCGATATCGGGCCGCTCTCGCCGGGGCACACACTGGTGATCCCCAAGGAGCCGGCCGCGACTCTGGACCAGTTGAGCGATGACGCCGCCGCGGCGGTCGGCCGCGTGCTGCCGCGGCTGTGCCGCGCGGTGATGAAGGCGAGCGGGGCGGAGGCGTACAACGTGCTGCAGAACAACGGGCAGCTGGCGCACCAGGCGGTGTTCCATATGCACTTTCACATCATCCCGCGGTTTGATCGGAGCGCGGATGCGGGGCTGGGGATTGTGTGGAAGTCGGGGAAGCTGGGGAACGGTGAGGCGAAGGCGCTGGTGGAGAAGATCAAGGCGGAGTTGTAGGGACAGAGGGACATAGGGACAGAGGGACAAAGTGGGTTGCGGCTTCGCCGCGGGTTGAGGGCACCGGGTTTCAATCGGGGATCAGTGAGGTTGTGAGCGCGGGGAGCGACACAATCCTGCCGTCTTCGGTGCGGACTCGGATTGCGCCGCCGGGTTCGATGCGCTCGACCATGCCGGTGGTGCGGGCACCGGCGTGTTCGAAGGTCGCGGCGGCGCCGGTCAGGCAATCCCGGGAGCGCCAGGCCCAGGCGCGTTCTTCGGCGGGCTCGGTGAGGGCGCGGGAGAGTTGGCGGAGGAGCGTGACCGCGGCATCGGCGCGCGTGGTCGGCGTGATCGGCAGGCCGAGTTCGGCGAGGGAGATGGCGCGGCCGCGGAGGTCTTCGGGCCAGTCGGTTTCGCGCTGCGCGATGTTGATGCCGATGCCGATGAGGACGAGCTCGCCGCTGCGCTCGATGAGGATTCCCGCGAGTTTGCGGTGGCGCTCCGCGCGGAGCACGACATCGTTGGGCCAGCGGAGCGCGAGCGGGCTTTGCATGCCGGCGTGTTCGAGGAGTCGCTCGGCGGTACGGATCGCGGCGAGGCCCGCGGCGATGGCGAAGCGGCCGTCTTCGCGCTCGGGGTGCGCGTGCGGGCCGTGGTCGTGCGGGCGGAGCATGGCGGCATCGAGCGCGAACGTCGCTGCCAGGCCTTTGTCGGAGGTATCGGCCCAGGCGCGGCCGAGCCGGCCGCGGCCGGCGGTCTGGCGGCCGGCGATGATGAGGAGCGATGAGCCGGCCCGCCACGCCGCGCGGGCGACGTCTTGCGTCGAGGCGGTCTCGCGGATGACCTGGACCTGATCGATGCACGAGCCGGGCTCGGCCGCGGCGGCTTCGAGTCGGTCGGCCATCAGGCTGAGTTCATCGACGGGCATGGTTCGATGGAGTTCAGTCGATATCGAGCGCGATGTCGAGCGACACCGCGGAGTGTGTCAAGCTGCCGGTGCTGATGCGGTCGACGCCGGTGGCCGCGATCGCGGGGAGCGATTCGAGCGTGATGCCGCCGGAGGCTTCGAGTTGCAGCGCCGGCCGCATCTCATCGCGCATGGTCGCGGCGATGGTGAGGAGCTCGGGGCCCATGTTGTCGAGCAGCACGATGTCGATCGTGCCCTCGGGGAGAGCGAGGAGTTCGGCGAACTGCTCGATGGTGTCGACCTCGACCTCGATGAAGGTGAGCTCGCGGTGCTCGCGGGTCGCACGGTCGCGGGCGGTCGCGGCGGCCCGCTGCACGAAAGCGCCCAGCCCATCGACGCCGATACCGGCGAGGTGGTTGTCCTTGATGAGCAGGGCATCGTACAGCCCGATGCGGTGGCATCTTCCGCCGCCACAGCGGACCGCGTACTTCTCGAGCACACGGAGGCCGGGCGTGGTCTTGCGTGTGTCGTAGAGGGCGGCGCGCGTGCCGGGCGGCAACGCGGCGACGAATCGTGCGGTGCGTGTTGCGATGCCCGAGAGGCGGCCGACCAGGTTGAGGAGCGTGCGCTCGAGTTCGAGGATCTCGTCCATCGGGCCGGTGATCGTCGCGATGGTGTGGCCGGCGGGGACGGGCTGGCCGTCTTTCGCGGTTGCGGTCAGCGTGCAGCCGGGCGCGAAGAGGTCACGCAAAATCGGGAACGCGGCGAGGCCGGCGATCGTGCCGGCGGTGCGGGCGACCACGCGGGCTTCGCCGCGTTTCGCGGGGTCGATGGTCGCGGCGGTGGTGACATCCCCCACTGCTGCGGCATCGAACGTATCGCCGGGGCGGCGCGGGCCGGCGCCGATGCCAAGGTCCTCATCGCGCGCGATCTCGAGGAGCCGGCGGACGAGGCCGGGCTGGCCGGGGCCTGCGCGGTCGAGCGCGGCGAAGAGGTCGGGGAGGGGCAGGCTGTTGAGGTCGGTGGCCATCGGCGGGATGGTACTCAGTCATGCCTCCTAAACTGGCCTCTTCACGCCGCGGGCCCTGCCGCGGCGACCAGTTGAAAGGAGTCCGCATGGGTCTGCTCGATGGCAAGGTCGGTCTGGTGGTGGGGATCGCGAACGATCGGTCGTACGCGTGGCACATCGCCAAGGCGCTCACCGAGCACGGGGCGACCTGCGCCTTCACGCACCTGCCCGGCGACCGCAACGCCCACCGGACGAAGCGCGGCATCGATGAGCTGGGCATCCAGAACCCCTGGATGCACCCGATGGATGCGGGCAAGGACGAGGAGATCGATGCGGCCTTCGGCAAGTACGGCGCCGACTTTGGCAAGATGGACTTCCTGATCCACTCGATCGCCTTCGCGGAGCGCGAGTATCTCAAGGCGGGGATGTTCACCAAGACGCCGCGGCAGGCGTACCTGCAGGCGATCGATATCTCGGCGTACACGCTGCTGGGGATGGCGAACCGGGCCGAGCCCCTGATGGAGAAGACCGGCGGCGGGTCGATCATGGCGATGTCGTACTACGGCGCGGAGAAGGTGGTGCCGGGGTACAACGTGATGGGCGTGGCGAAGGCGGCGCTCGAGGCGACGGGCCGGTACCTCGCCGCGGAACTGGGCGAGAAGAAGATCCGGGTGAACATCATCTCGGGCGGGTACCTGCGGACGCTGGCGAGCAGCGCGGTGGGCGGGACGGACACGATGCCGGAGGTGGTGGCGCAGAAGGCGCCGCTGCGGCGGAACGTCGAGGGCGGGGATGTGGGGAACACCGCGGTGTATCTGGCCTCGGAGCTGTCGGCGGGGGTGACGGGGGAGGTGATTTATGTGGATTGTGGGATCAATACGATTGGTGGGTGAGGGGAAAGTGCTGAGGACTGAGGACTGAGGACTGAGGACTGAGGACTGAGGACTGAGGACTGAGGACTGAGCGGGACTTTCTCGGGCTTGGCGCAGAAGCTGCGCATCAAACGGCTGATCTGGTGAATCCGGCGGTGACCGGGAGCCGATGAAATCACCATGCCGGTGCCGGTGAACATGACGAGCCTTGCCCAGTCCGTCGCGGGGCTTTCCGCGGCGGAGCGGCGGGCGGTGCGTCCGGCGAACAGCAAGGACACCGACAAGCCGGGCGCGAAGCGCGGGGCCGATGAGGTGATCATCGGCGCCGATGCGGTCGAGGGCCCCGAGGCAGCGCGGCGGCTCGCGAGCAACGGCGACGAGGAATCGCACCAGGACCGCCAGCAGCACGAGCAGCAGCCGGCGAAGCAGGGCGAGGAGCGGCCGCGGCTGGATATCAGCGGGTGAGTGTTTTGGGTAGCCCCACTCTCCGAGTGGGGCGGTGCGGCGAGTGCTCCGTGTTCTGGCACCTTCATCAAGCTGCGTGATTGCACCCCCGCCCCACACGGAGTGTGGGAGTACCCGGAGGGGCTCCTGCGAACCATCATGGATGCTTTGCTGCGGCGTCCTCGATCAGCCTGACGACCTCGGGCGGGATGCGGTCTGCCTCTTCTCTGACCCATCGCAAGAAGGACGCCACGTCCTTCTCATCGCGTCCCAGGCGTGCTCCGCGACTGAGCAGCAATTCTGTGATCGCCTCATCGGGCTGGGCCGAGACTGACCAAAACAATGCCGATCGTTCAGACTCGCTGTCCAGCCCGGCGTTGACATCCGCGCCGTGGTCAAGGAGCAGGGACACGAGCGGCACGCTCTTGCTCAGCACGGCTTGTTGCAAGGGGGTAGGGCCGATTCGCAGTGGCTGATTCGGATCGGCGCCGGCTTCGAGCAAGAGTCGGGCGCACTCTGTCCGCTCATCCCAATTGCGGCCGCGGTTCCACCAGCTTCCTGTTCCCGGAGAGACGGCCAGGAAGAGGATTGAGGAAACGAGCCGTGCCTCGGCGTTTATGTCGGCCCCATCGTCGATGAGCACCTTCACGGTCTCGGGGTGCGCATTCCACACGGCCCACATCAGCGGCGTCCAACCCGTGAACATATCTGTTCCGAAGGAGTACGAACGGCGGCTCGTGTCGTGGCCCTCGGCGAGGAGGCGGGCGACCTCGGCGGTATCGCCGCGAGCGGCGGCGCTGTGGAGCGGCGGCCGGTGGAAGCGGTACTGGAAGAGCCCAACAAGGCTCAGCAGGACGACGGCGGTGATGAGGACGGATTTGAGTTTCACGGTGGGACGAGCGGGCAACGGAGCGGGCTAGGCAACCAATTCGATACCGCGGCACGACCGTCGTGGTTGCCTGGCTCTTCGATTCGGCCGGTGCGTGCGCCATGCGTTCGAACGTTTTTCCTCGTGGACCGGGACGAAGGGTAACCTGGGAAGCACCGACTTTCGGAGCAGAGTCGGTAGCAGGTGAAGGAACCTCGGCGAGCGGCGAGGTTGCACGTTCGCCCCACGCGGAGCGTGGGGGTACCCGAGAGGGATACGGCTGCGCCGGGCTAGGTTGCGTGTGTATCTGGCGGGTGTTGTGCGTGGTTGGATGGTGAGGCGGCGGGGTGGTGGGCGTTGGCCACATGTCGCGCCGCGGATCCGGCTGAGATGGCGGGATGGGGGGTGGCCGCGGGATGTTCTTCGGAGCGCGGGTCGGTGTCGCGGCGGGTGCGGGGCGTGGGGTGTGTGGGCGGTGTGTCGTCGGCGCGGGGTGCTGCGGGGCGCGGGGCTGCGCGGGTGTAGGCGCGGATGAGTGTGGCGGCGGCGCGGAGGCGGGCGGGTTCACTGGCGGCGTGCTGGGCGAGCTGCCGCGTGTTCAGCGCGGCGATTTCGAAGTTGTGGATGTGGATCGCCTGGCGGCACTTGCGGACGAAGCGGGCGATGTGGGGCTGATCCAGGTAGGCGATGAGCTGGGCCGGGGAGAGGCCGCACTGATCAGCGGCCGCCCAGGGGTCGCAGCGCTTCTCGAAGACGTAGATGTTGATACGGGCGAGGTCCCCATCGGTGAGGGGTGGCTCGGAAGGATCGGGGGGCTGGCCGAACTCGTCGGCGGGGAGGATGGAGGCGAGCAGGACCGGGGCATTTTTGGATATTGGGCGGGTCATACGCGGAGTATGTACGGCCTCTGAGGGTGTGTCAAGAGGGTTTTGTTCGGTCTTGTGCGCTATTTTGGTGGAGCACCTGTGGGCTCGGCAGATAGGGGACGCCGGCCGGGCGACGGCATTCCCCCACGCGGAGTGTGGGGTAGCCGGGGGCTTGCGCGAGCTGGGTGTGCAATGCGCCGGCGTGCGTCTGGGAAGCACCGACTTTCAGAGCAAAGTCGGTGGCATGTGACGCCATCCTGTCGAGCCGGGCGGTTGCACATTCGCCCCACACGGAGTGTGGGGGTACCCGGAGAGGCTGGGGTGATGAGCATGTCTAGTGCGCTGCGATTTGTGCCGCCCAGAGGACGCCCTCGACGAGCATGACGGCGAGAATGGCGCCGGGCAGAGCGAGGAGGCGCTGCCAAACGTACTTGGTCTTCGTGCCGGTGAGCATCGCTGCCGCGAAGACCGCGGTGGCGATGAATCGACCGACGTCTGCGAGGGGGCCTGTAGAGAATCCGATCGCCTCGCGGGGAGACAGGTACACGGTGGCGACCACCACTGCCACCCCGAGCGTCGCGAGCGCGGCGGCGAGCAGTGGTCTTGGTTTCGCTGGTGCTCCTGTCATGCGAAGGCGGCTGGCTCCTGCGCAGATCGGATTGATCTGCGGTCCGCGATCATACTGCGCGCGGCGGGTTGCCTTCGGGGCGGGGGGAAGGGCGGGCGTCCGGGCCTTTGCGCAGGGCGGCGGGTGTGCGGGAGCATGCGCGACCTTGGTGTGCAATGCGCGGACGGGAGTCTGGGAAGCATCGACTTTCAGAGCAAAGTCGGTGGCACGTAAAGGCAATGCGTTGGGGGCGCGGTTGCATGTTCGCCCCACGCGGAGCGTGGGGGTACCCGGAGCATGGAAAGCACCGACTTTCAGAGCAAAGTCGGTGGCACGTTGGGACATTCCGTCGAGCGGGGCGGTTGCACGTTCGCCCCACACGGAGTGTGGGGGTACCCCGGAAGGGAGCCGGCGTTACGCGGCCTTGCGGCGCTTTGCGGCTGTCTTCTTCGGCGCGGGCTTCTTCGCGGGCGGCTTCTTCGCCGGCAGCTTCTTCGTCGCCTTGCGCGCGGCGGGCTTTTTCGCTGTGTTTGTACGCGGCTTGGTGGTCTTTCGCGCTGGGCGGCGCTTGCGCGGAGCGGTCGGTGCTGCTTCGGTCGCGATGCTCGTTGCGCGCGGATCTGTGCTGCTCGAAGCGGGCGATGCGGCGATCGTCGGCGACTGTGATGCGGCCGCGCTGGACTGCATCGGCAGGCTGAAGGTCTCGCCGCGGCGGGCTTTTTCGAGGCGGCGGGCGAGCTGGGCGAGGACCCACTGGTCCTGGTCGCGGCCGAGGAAGGTGTCGGTGTAGCCGAGTTCATCGAGCGTGTCGGCGAGGTAGAAGCGGAGGGCGTCCGCGCTCATGCGGGCGGTGAGTGTGCACAGGCCCGCCGCAGCGCGCCCGATCGCGAGCGGGCTCGAGGCCTGCTGGAGTTCGGCGTGGACCACGGCTTCCTGCTGGGGGGTGGTGTGCAGCTCGCGGTTGCGGAGCATGCGGTCGGCGCGTTCGAGGGAGTCGAAGCCGCCGGAGTCATCAAGGCAACCCAGGCGGACCGCGGCGAGGCGGAGCATGGTCTCGGCCTCGTCGCCGCTGATGCGGGCGGCGGCCTCGGCGTAGAGCTGGCGCTCCGAGTCGGTCAGGTTGTCGGCGGTGGCGGCCCACGCGGCGATGATGCGCGAAGCGGTCCGCGCGATCTTCGAGTGGCGCGGCTGCGAGGCGGCGATCACGAGCGAGCCGGCGAGTCGGCGCATGGTGTCGCGCGCTGGGTCGCCCGCGGGCGCGAGCGGGCGGAGGGCTGCGGCGGTCGGCGCTGCGCTGGCCGCGAGCGGGCGGCGGCCGATCATGCGGTCGGTCAGCGTCAGCCGCGGTTGCGAGCGGGCGAGGACCGCGGCGGCCTCGATGAGGTGGCGGGCGAGGTCGGCATCGTTGGGGCTATCGGCATCGATCTGATTGCCCAGGGAGAGCCGGCTGCAGTCGAGGCGGAGGGGAAAGAGGCTGGTGTAGCTCAGCGGGCGGGGCGCGGCCCAGTCGAACCACGCGGCCTCGGCCTCGGGGCGTTCGAGCGTGGTCGCCTGGACACCGTCGGACGAGAGGAACGAGACGGCGGCATCGAGCACGAACTCCTCGCAGGCGCGAGCGGGGGACATGAGGCGCTCGACGCGGAACCAGTCGCACGAGCCGCCGCCAGAAGTTGGTGTGAGGGGCGTGGCCCAGGCGCCGGGGTTGATGACGCCGATGCGGATGGGGCGCTGGGGCCAGTCCTGGCGGTCGTGCCAGCGGGCGAGCTGCTCGCGCATATCGGACTGGGGCGCGGGCAGGCCCAGATTCTCGGCGCCCTGCCGGGCGAGTTCGGCGGTACCGGCGATGGCGCGGACCGCGGCTCCCGAGACGCGCAAAGTGGCGTTGCGCCACCAGCTGCTGGGCCAGGGCTCGGCGGAGCGTCCGGGAACCGTGGAATCGGCGCGGCTGCTGTGCTGGTGGTGCGTCATCGCCGGTGAGATCGGCGGTAAGGCGGCTCGGGTTGGCGGCGAGTCATCGCGAAAACGAACACCGCCCGCGGCGTGCGCGGGCGGTGCGGGGGGTTCGGAGGATTCGGAGTGGGTTGGCGGCGGCGGTCTGTAACGCGTGCGCCGGCCGCGCGGCTTAGCCGCGGAAGAAGCGGGCGATCGAGTGGATGGTGACGGCGCGGCCGATCGCGCCGATCGACTCGGTCAGCGGGATGTGCTTGGGGCAGACCTTGACGCAGTTCTGGGCGTTGCCGCAGTCGTTGATGCCGCCGGGGCCCATCAGCTCATCGAGGCGGTCTTTCTTGAGGCGGGAGCCGGTCTCGTGCTCGTTGAAGAGGCGGGCCTGGCTGATGGCGTGGGCGCCGATGAAGGCGGTGTCCCACTGGGACTTATCGGGTTCGAGGTTGTACTGGGGGCAGGCCTCGAGGCAGCAGCCGCAGGACATGCATGTCGAGAGCACGTAGCGGGTCTGCTGGTGCTCGGGGGCTTCGGTCGGGCCGCGGCCGAGGTTGTAGGTGCCGTCGATGGGGACCCAGGCCTTGATGCGCTTGAGCGCGTGAAAGAGGCGCTCGCGGTCGACCCAGAGGTCGCGGATGACGGGGAATTTGGTCATGGGCTCGAGGCTGACGATGTCACCCTCGTTGGGGGCGTACTCGTCCATCAGCGCGGAGCAACTCTGGCGCACCTTGCCGTTGATGACCATGGTGCAGGAGCCGCAGACTTCCTCGAGGCAGCCCGAGTCCCAGACGGGCGGGGTCGTGGTCTTGCCGTCGACGGTGACGGGGTTGGCGGCGATCTGCTGGAGGCAGGAGATGACGTTGCTGCCGCGGTAGGCGGGGACCTCGAACTCTTCCCAGAAGGAAGGCTTGCCGGGACCGTCGCAGCGCTTGATGCGGATGCGGATCTTGCGGCCGACCTTGGCGCCGCGGCGCTCGGGGTTCTTGCCGTGGGGCGCCTTGTCGGGGTGCGCATCGGTGTTCTGGGGGACCGGCCTGCCGATGGGCGCAGCGGCCTGCTTGGGGTCGGCGGGGGCGGTTGAGGTGCCGAGTGAACTCATGGTGGCGGTGACTCCGTGCGCGGAGTGGAGGGAGCGGGGTTGAGCGAGCTGATCAGTTGGTGGCGGCGGCGACGGGCTGGGGGTGCGGCTTGTCCGCGGCCTTGCCGTCCTTCTTGCCGTATGTGCGGGCGGTGGGTTTGATGAGGTCGGCGTCGATGTCCTCGAGCGCGATGGAAACAGAGTTGGACGCGGCGTTGTAGGACGCGACGGTGGCCTTCATGAACTGCTCGTCGTTGCGGTCGGGGTAGTCGGTGCGGTAGTGGGCGCCGCGGCTCTCCTTGCGGGTCATCGCGCCCTTCACGAGCGCTTCGGCGAGGCTGAGCATGTCGCCGATCGCGCGGGTGTAGCTGAGGGTCTGGTTGGTCCAGACGGCGTTGTCGGAAAGACGCAGGCGGCTGTAGCGCTCTTTGAGCTCTTCGATCTTGCGGAGCGCCTGCTCGAGGCGGGCCTGGGTGCGGACGACGGTGCACGCCGCGGTCATCTCCTCGCCCAGCTCGCGGCCGATGGCGTAGGGGTTGATCGCGTTGTCGGGCTTCTGGCCGGACTTGACGGTGGCGATGAGGCGGTCGGCCTTCTCCTTCTCCTGCTGCACAACTTTGTCGTACACCGCGGCGGGGAGCTTGTCGGACATCGTGACGCCGGGCTTCTGGGCGAGGTCGTTGATGTAGTTGACGACCGAGACGCCGCAGAAGAGGCCGTCGAAGAGGCAGGAGAGGAGCGCGTTGGCGCCCAGGCGGTTCGCGCCGTGGTAGGCGTAGTTGACCTCGCCGAAGGCGTAGAGCCCCGGGACGTTGGTCATCATGTTGTTGGGAGCGCCCGGCTGCATACCCAGGCCGACCTCGGCCTGGATCGGGGCGCGGGCGCCGGACTTGTGCTTGGGGAGCGGGTTGTTCGGGTTGTAGCTGCCCTTGGTGAACTGCGTCCAGAGGCCGCCCATCGAGTAGTGCACCGCGGGGAAGATCTTCATGGGGACTTCGCGGGGGTCATCGCCCACGAACTTCTCGTAGATCTCGAGGATGCCGCCGAGCTTGGTGGTGAGGTAGTCGGGGTCCTTGTGCGTGAGGTCCAGGTAGACCTGGTTCTCGCCGTTGACGCCCATGCCCTCATTCACGCAGATGTCGAAGATCTCGCGGGTCGCGATGTCACGCGGCACGATGTTGCCGTACGCCGGGTAGCGCTCTTCGAGGAAGTAGTACCGTTCGTTCTCGGGGATGTCGCGCGGATCGCGGGTGTCGCCTTTGGTGCGGGGGACCCAGACGCGGCCGCCCTCGCCGCGGGCCGATTCGCTCATGAGGCGGAGTTTGTCGGCGCCGGGGATCGCGGTCGGGTGGACCTGGATCATCTCCGGGTTGCCGTACTTGACGCCGGCTTTGAAGCAGCGGGCCGCGGCGGCGCCGGTGCACATGACGCTGTTGGTGCTCTTGCCGAAGACCAGGCCGCAGCCGCCGGTGGCCATGACGACGGCATCGGCGCGGAAGGCGCGGATCTGCATCGTGCGCATGTCCTGGGCGACGATGCCGACGCAACGATCGCCCTCGATCACCGGCCACAAGAACTCCCAAAACTCGTACTTGTTGACCGAGCCCTGAGCTTCGTAGCGGCGGGTCTGCTCATCGAGGGCGTAGAGGAGCTGCTGGCCGGTGGTGGCGCCGGCGAAGTGCGTGCGCTTGAAGAGCGAGCCGCCGAAGAGGCGGAGGTCGCGGTTGCCTTCTTCGGTGCGGTTGAAGGGCACGCCCATGCGGTCGAGCAGGTCGATGATCTTGGGCGCCCAGCAGGCCATCTCGAGCACGGGGTGCTGGTCGGCGAGGAAGTCGCCGCCGTAGATGGTTTCATCGAAGTGTTCGTATTCGGAGTACCCCTGCTGGCGGGCGACCTCGTTGCAGGCGTTGATGCCGCCCTGAGCGCAGACGGAGTGGCTGCGCTTGACGGGGACCATCGAGAAGAGGTCGACGGCCGCGCCGGCTTCGGCGATGCGGACGGTCGCGGCGAGGCCCGCGAGGCCTCCGCCGACGACGATGACGCGCTGTTGTGCCATGAGTGAGTTCTCCGCGGGCTTGTCGGGCGTTGGTCGGCGCGGGTGCCGCACGCGGTCTCACGCGGGGCGGGGCGTCGGGGGCCCGGTTGTTGTTTTCGTCTGTTGATTCGTGTGGCGGCCGCGTCCGGATGAGCGCGGATGGGTGTCTGTCAGGTCTTGCGGTCAGGGTTGCTGGTGGGCGGTGGGCGTTGCGGCCGGCTGCGCCGGCGCCTCGACTGTGATCGTCGCTTCCTTGTGGTGCATCCGGGCTTCGACCGCGCGGGCGTCGTTGGGGTCGAGTGTGGCGAAGCCGATCACCGATGCCCAGCCCATGACCATGAGCCCTGCCCCGAGACCGGCGCACACATACCCCCACCGCTGCTGCGCGGAGCGGCTGATGGTCAGACCCCAGGTGATCGCGGCGGTCCACAGGCCGTTGGCGAAGTGGAAGACCAGCAGCGTGACGCCGATGAAGTAGAGCAGCGAAACCATTACGCCCAGGCCGGTGATGCCTTCGGTCCCGCCGCGGAGCGCGGCGGCGAGCGTCGAGGCGGAGTACTCGTGCGACCACTTGGTGCCGTCGGGGACGAGGAAGGTCCAGCCCCAGCGGAGCGTGGCGACGTGGTAGATGATGAAGAGGATGCCGATATAGCCGCTGATGCGCTGCAGTGTGTACCGCCAGTTGGCCTGGTAGGCGTAGCGCGTCGTGTTCGACTTGCCGGTCAGGGCGTAGTAGAAGCCCAGGATCGAGTGGAACGCGATCGAGACCCAGAGCGTGATCTCGATGAGGAGCAGGTGCGGGATCTGCTCGTTGATCCAGATCACTTCCTCGGCGAAGTAGGCGACGCCGCCTTCACGGAGGCTGGGCTCGGCGCCCAGGTCCGGCTCGCCGCGGAGCGCGAGGCCGCCCCAGAGGATCGAGGAGTTCGTGACAAGGTGCGCGATCAGGAAGACGCCGATGGGCACGATGCCGGTCAGCGAGTGGAGCCGGCGGAGCAGGTGGTAGTGGCGGTCGAGGAAGTTGATCTTCGTTGCGGGATTCGTGGTCACGGATGTTCGCCCTTGAGCGGCCGCGCTGCGGGGCGCGGCGGTGGTCGTTGCGTTGGTTTGAATCAGGGGGCCGAGAAGCCGGACATGCCCGGGCCCGACATGCCGGGGCCTGCCATGCCGGGACCGCTCATGCCTGGACCGGAGATCCCGGGGCCGCCCTGACCGCCGCCGGCTCCGACCTTGCGGACCTTGCCCTCGGCGACGGCCTTCTCGACGACCTTGGAGATCTCAACGAATTCGAGGCGCAGCTCGCTGACGGTGCGGGAGAGGAGTTGATCCTCTTCCTCCGACAGGTTGCCCTTGGTCTTGTCCTGCAGCACGCCGAGCATGTCGATGTAGACCTTGGCGAGCTCGAGCGAGACCATCGCCTGGCCGGTCTTGGGGTCGGGGAAGGCGCCCAGGTAGCTGAGCGCCTGCGTTACGAGGAGGGAGATGAGGTCGGGGAGGCCGACCTTGTCGCCGGGGCCGGGGGGGCCGCCGGGGATGCCGGACTGCTGCGACTCACCCGCGGCGGGCTTCGCGGCGGGCTTGCTCGCGGCGGATTTCTGGGCGAGGCGTTCCTTCTCGGCCTGGGCCTGCGACTTCCAATCGGTGTCGACGATAATCTTGGGTTGCTCGTCCGAGGCCATTTCGGGTCCTTGGGTTCGGGTAGATTGGCGAGGGACGCGGCGGCGGCACGCGGGGCGTGCGTTGGCCGGGTGCGTCGTCGGTGTGTTCGGTCGATTGTAGCGGGTTGATGCGGTTGACCGGGCGATCGGCGGGGTTGGCGGGGCTGTCATCGGGGCTGCCGATTGGGCTGCCAACGGGATCGCGGACCGCGGCACGGACATGGAGAACAGCGGGATGAAGGATCGGATCACCTGGCTGGACATGAGTCGGGCCACGCATCTGGACACGCATCAGGGCCCGCATCAGGGCCCGCATCGGGGCTCGAGGCCGGTTGCCATTGCTCAATCGGGCCGGGTCGCGGCGGGGCTCGCCGCGGCGGCTGTCCTCGCGCTCGCCGCGGGGGGGTGCGGGACGGGCCGGACCAGCCCGCTGCCGACGACGACCGTTACCGCCCGGGACTTCGCAGCGCCCAACGCCGATCCGGCGGTGCTGGCGGACCTGCCGCCGGACACACAGCAGATCCCCCCCGGCACCCAGCGGTCGGGGTCGATCGCCGATGCCCCGGGGGTGGTGCTGACGGGTCCCCTGGCGGCGAGCGAGGGGATCCTGGATGTGACCGCGGTGCCGGGAGCGCCGGCGCCGGGATCGATCGTGGCGATGGACGGCGTCGCGCTCGCCGCGACGCAGGGCGAGGGCAACGGCGCGAGCGAGGGCGCGGGCGAGGGCGCCGCAGCGAGTGCCGACCAGCCGCCCGCCGCGGTCGCATCGGTGTTCGTCGATGCCAAGATCGGCGATGTGAACGGGAAGCCGATCTACGCGACGAGTTTCCTGGAGCCGCTGGCGGCGCGTCTGCGTGCCGAGGCGGAGAAAATGCCGCGAGCGGAGTGGATGAAGTTCGCACGCGAACGCATTCGCGAGGAACTGGACCGGTTTGTCGAGGATGAGCTGCTGCGCGCGGAGGCGATGGCTTCGCTCACGCCCGAGCAGAAGCAGGGCCTTTTCGCGTTCATGAATCGCCTGGGCCAGGACATCCAGAGCCAGAACTACGGCAGCCGCGAGCGTGCGAACCGGCGGCTGTACGAGACCGAGGGCAAGAGCTTCGATCAGTACCTCGAAGACCGGCGCCAGCGGGAGCTGATCCAGTTCCAGCTCGCGCAGAAGGTGTACAGGCGGGTGAACGTGAGCTGGCGCGATATCCAACTCACGTACGAGCGCTTCTACGACGAGTTCAACCCGCCCCCGACGGCGGTCTTCCGGGTTGTGCAGTCGCCCGCGGACGATGATGCCCGGGTCGGC
Organism: Planctomycetaceae bacterium; assembly: GCA_040255445.1. Lineage (GTDB taxonomy): Bacteria > Planctomycetota > Phycisphaerae > Phycisphaerales > UBA1924 > JBDZUZ01. The sequence goes on from JBDZUZ010000019.1 coordinate 14,191, forward strand.
GCGATCAGGGCGCACCTGGACTCGTCGGCGCCGTTCGAAGCGCTCGCGAAGGACAACGCGCTTAACGGCTACAAGCCCGACACGGGCGGGCTGGAGGAGCGACGCTTCAGCGGGGCGATGAGCGAGGCGGAATTCTTCGCGAACCCGACGCTGAACGACGCCGCTCGCGCGCTCGAGCCGGGCCAGACAGCGGGGCCGCTCACGCTGGGCACGTCGCTCTACTGGATCCATCTCGAGTCCCTGGAGCAGGACTCGTTGCCGATCTACGAGGCGCAGCTGCAGCTGGAAAACCGTCTCCGCGAGCTGCGGGTGAACTTCGAGAAGAACAAGTACCTGCGGCGGCTGCGGGACCGGGCGAGCATGACCGATCTCAATCAGATGGTCGATCGACTGGTCGAGATCGCGGCGGACCGGTATCTCTCCGCGCCGGCGGAATGATCTGACCGCGAGTCACGTGTCTGGCTTGCAGCTGAGTGTTTCTGCGGGGGGCGTGTGTGGGGCGGACGCGTGGGAGCGGTGCGTTCTGGCGGCGGTGGCTGCGCGATGCGACATCGCGGCTGTCCCGCGCTGTGCGGCGGCGCTGGCGGCGGCTGATGGTCGCGGCCCGGCTCGCCACCCCCACTGCTGATGAACTCGCCAAGCGAGTCGGCCGCAGAGGCGAGCGGATCGCGGCGGTGCATCTGAAACGTGCGGGCTATCGGATCCTGGGGCGCAATCTCCTGCTGACCTTCGGCGAGGCTGACATCCTCGCGCTCGCGCCCGATGGGCTCACGATCGTGCTGGTCGAGGTCAAGACCCGCGAACGGCCGGTCGATGGGCCCGCGCTCACGATGACGGTCTCGCCCGAGGCCGCGGTGACGGCGGAGAAGCACCGCAAGCTGGTCGCCATCCTCGACTGCCTGACGCGGGCGAATCGTTGGGAGGACCGGCCGCGGCGGATCGATGTCGTCGGCGTGGAGTGGAGCGCCTCAGCACGCTCGAAGCCGACGGTGCGGCACCACGAGGGCGTGTGGAAGCGCAGCGCGATGCCCGCGGCGACCGCGGGTTCAGCCGGCGTCGGCCTCGGCTGAGGCGGCCTCGTTGAACTCGCGTCGGCCGGCGAGTGAGCCGCGGAAGCGGGACTCGAGCGCGGTCTCGCGGATCGCGTCTTCATCGATCGCGATGGGCATGATGATGCTGAACATCGAGCCGCGGCCGGGCTCGCTGACGAGCTGGATCTGGGCGTGCAGGATCGTGGCGAGTTCCTTGCAGATCGCCAGGCCCAGGCCGGTGCCGGCGTGCTCGCGGGTGTGGCCGCCGTTGAGCTGGTAGAACTTGTCGAAGATCTTGTCCTGCTCATCGGTGGGGATGCCCGGGCCGTTGTCGATGACGCTGACGCGGACGCGCTCCTCGTCGCCCGCGGCGGCGGGGACGAGCCGCTCGGCGCGGAGCGTGATCTGCGGGACGCGGCCGGTGCGCTCGATGGGCTCGATGAACTTGACTGCGTTGCTGAGGAAGTTGAAGACGATCTGCTGGAACTTCTTGGGGTCGGTGCGGATCAGGGGCACTTCATCGGCGACCTCGACCTTGACCGCGACCTGTTTGCGCTCGGCGAGCGGGTAGATGAGCCCGGCGAGCGCTTCGCACACATCGCGGACGTTCATCATGTCGACGGCGAGCTCGACGCGGCCGGCCTCGATCTTGGCCATCTCCAGCAGCGTGTTGATCATGGAGAGGAGATTGCGGCCGGCGGTGAGGATGTTGTCGAGGTAGCGCATGCGCTTCTGGAGCGCGGGCGTCTCCTGGCCCTTGGCGACATCGGCCTTTGCGACCTCCATGAGCAGTTCGGCGAAACCGATGATCGAGTTGAGGGGCGTGCGCAGCTCGTGACTCACGTTCGCGAGGAACTCGCCCTTGACCTTGGCGGTCTGGTACAGAACGGAGTTGGTCTCGGTGAGCTCGTTGAGCTTGAGATCGAGCGCGGCGTTGATGCCGCGGAGGCGGTCCTGCGAGCTCTGCAGGTCGTTGAGCATGGAGTTGAAGGTGTCGGCGAGCTGCTGGAACTCGTCGCCGGTGCTGATGGTGGCGCGGGTGGAGAGGTTGCCCTCGCGGACGCGCTCGGCGGTGCGTTCGAGGCTGAGCACCGGTTCGAGCACCAGTTTCTGCGTCAGGATGTAGAACACGATCAGCGCGAGCACGAGCACCGCTGCGCCCGCGACCACGAGGTAGAGCGTGTTGAAGAGCAGCATGCGCGTCGCCTCGACCGAGCGGCGTTCGAGGACGATCAGCGAAGCGAGGGTCGGCGCTCCGGCGCGGGCGGAACGCTCCGCCATGGCGTAGCGGTATTCGCGGCTGGTGCCGGACCACTGCGAGTCCTGGAAGTCGTACCGGTCCGGGTTGGACTGCAGAGACCGAAGGGCACGCCGGATGAAGCGGTCGGACTCGGCCATCGCGGTCGCCTCATCGAGGCTGAGCCGGCGGGCGACCACGCCGCCCCGCTCGACGGGCCGGGCGAACTCGGGGGTCTCGAGTTCCGGGCCGACCGCGGTGCTCGGGGTGGGCTCGGCGCCCGGCTCGGCGGGCGTGACCGCCGGGGCGTTGCCGACCTCCGCCGCGGCGGCCTGGCGATCGAGGTGGTCCCACGTCGCCGCCATCTGACGGGAGAGCTCGAGCTGCCCCTGATCGATGAGCGAGGTCATGCGGAACCAGGGGAAGGTCAGGGCGGCGAGGACGATGAGCACCGTGGCCCCACCGAAGAGGACCAGGCACTTGGTCGCCAGTGACATCCCGTTCCACATCGCCTGAGTGTATGGGACGGGGCCGGGGTGCCGAAAACGGCCGTAAGCCGTTGAGGTCGGGGGTGTTGGAAGGCGGATCGGCGGGGCTGTGCGCGTACCATCCCCCCGCGATGTCCCAGAGCGATGCAAAGACGACAGATCTGACAGCCGGAACGGGTGGCTGCTGCGGCGGCGGGTGCGGCTCTGCGCCGGCGGAAACGCAGGCCGAGGGCCCGGCGACGCGGAAGGTCTACCTGGAGACATTCGGCTGCCAGATGAACGAGCTCGATTCCGAGTTGGTGTCGGGACAGCTGCGGGCCCTTGGGTACCGATTCACGGCGGATGCCGATGAGGCGAGCGTGGTCCTGTACAACACCTGCTCGGTCCGCGAGCACGCGGAGCAGAAGGTGTGGTCGCGGCTGGGCGAGCTCGCGGTGCGGAAGCGCACCGAGCCGGGGCTGGTGGTGGGCGTGCTGGGGTGCATGGCGGAGCGCGACGGTGTTGACCTCACCCGCCGCATGCCGGTTGTGGATGTTCTCTGCGGGCCGGGCGAGCTCGACAAGCTGCCGGGGCTGCTCGACAACGCCGTGCGGACGCGCGAGAGCATGCTCGCGGATGAGCCGGGGGGGTATGGGCCGGCGCGGGACACGGGGATCGTGCCGGCGGCGGAGCGGTCGGCGCGGCAGGTGGCGTTGCAGGGCTCGGCCAGCCGGCGGTCGTCGACGCTCGCCGCGGCGGAGGATTCGCTCGAACTCCTGGATCTGTCGCGGTCGGTGAGCCCGGTTGATTCCGATGGCGACGGAGTGCGCCGCTCTGCGTACGTGCGGATCACGCGGGGCTGCAACAAGTTCTGCACGTACTGCGTGGTGCCGTTCACGCGCGGGGCGGAGATCCACCGCCCGCCGCAGCACATCATCGATGAATGCAAGCGGCTCACCGATGCCGGCGTGATCGAGATCACGCTGCTGGGGCAGACGGTCAATCACTACCGCTACGAGCACGGCGCGGCGGTGACGATCGGCGGCGTGGTGCAGCCGCAGAAGGGCCGCAGTTACACGGGCGGGCACCGGCGCGACCCGTTCAAGAGCGAATCAACCACCACCTTCGCGGACCTCCTCGCCCGTATCCACGAGGAAGTGCCGCAGATCCAGCGGCTGCGGTTCGTCACAAGCTACCCGCGCGACTTCGGCGACGATGTGCTCGAAGTCATCCGCGATCACCCGCGGATCTGCCGCTACCTGCACGTCCCCGCGCAGACGGGCAGCAATCGCATGCTCAAGCTGATGAACCGCGGGTACACGATCGAGGAGTACGACGACTTCCTCGCGCGGACGCGGGCGTTCCTGGATCAGCCCGAGATCGGCCGCCCGCTGATGCTCTCGGGCGACATCATCGTCGGCTTCCCGACCGAGACCGAAGAGGATCACGCGGCGACGGCGGCCCTTCTCGAACGCTCGCGGTACAAGAACGCCTTCATCTTCAAGTACTCGCCGCGTCCCGGCACGGTCGCCTTCGACAAGATGGTCGATGATGTGTCCGACGCCGACAAACGGCGCCGCAACAACGAACTGCTCGCGCTGCAGAACCGCATCAGCGAGGAGATCGGGCGCGAGCAGATCGGCCGCACGTTCGAGTGCATCGTCGAGGGCTTCAGCCGGCGGACCCTCAAGAAGAGCGGCATGACCGGCGCGGACCTCAAGAAGAGCGGGATGATCGCGATCACCATCGGCGGTCGCAGCACGAGCGGAGTGCCCGCCGTGAGCGGTGGGTCCTGCCGCGTTGATGGCGGGTCGGTGGGTGTGCTCGATGCGGAACCCACGGCGGCCACTGCTGCGAATGTCGCCGGCGATGAGATCGTGCAACTCTCAGCGCGGACCGATGGCGACCTGATCGTGTTCCTCGACCGGCCGGCCTCCGAGGCACGGTCGATGATCGGGCGGATGGTGCGGGCGCGCATTACTTCTGCGCAGGGCCTCGGTCTTGCGGGCGAATTGATCTAGGTCAGTCCTCGAAGCGCTCGGTTGCACGCCGCTTCGCCGCCAGGAGGCCTGATCCGGCCTCTTTGTCTTCCCTGCCGCTCGCGCTGGCTCGGTCGACGATCGGCGCGGAGGAGGCGGCGTCCTTGACCGCGGCGAGACGCTCCTTCCGCCGGCGGTCGCGGGCCTGCGCTGCGAGCTTCGCGGCGTCGTCGCTCGAGAGCGAGATCGCGGGCTCGGTCGTCGCCACCGGCTGTGCCGACCGGCCGGAGCGCAGCGCATCCATCGTCGCCGCGGCCTGTCCGCCGCGTGCCTCGATCGAGCGGCGGGCGGCATCGACGACGCCCGCGCCGAACGCGCGGCTGACCCAGCGATCCCACGCGATCCGCCGCGTCGCGACATCGGCGAGGAACACCGCGATCGCCCAGGAGAGCAGCACAGGCCAGAGCGGTGTGACCGCCTCACGCGGCGGGATGCCGGCGCGGTTGAAGAGCTCCGCCGCGGCGGGGTCGGCGAGATCAAGCACCCGCCCGCCGGCCTCGGCGGCGATCGCTTCGAGTAACTCCGCGTTGTCCTCGAAGACCCGGAACTCATCGCCCTCGCCGACGGTGCCGCCGACGGTGACGGGCTCGAGCCGCTGATCGCCGCGGCGCGGCTTCACCAGCGCGACGTAGCTCCCGGGGTCTGTCGCATCGATCGCGGCCTCGTACACGCCCGGTCCGGTCTGCATCAGGCGGATCTCGCGGGCATCGCCGCGGGGCGTGAAAACGGTGGCAGGCATCTCGACGCCGTCGATCGGGCGGCCGTCGTCGTCGAGCGCTTCGATGCGGATGGCGAGCCGGCCGTCCTGCGGCGTGGCCCCGGCCTGGAAGGTACGCGAAGTCGGCTGGCGCGAGGCGCCGCGGGTGACCTGCGTCCAGAACTGCTGGTAGCCGGGCCAGTCGAGCCACGGCTGGGCCCACTCGTGCGCATCGCTGGTGAAAGCGACGACGCGGCCGAGGCCGACGTTCCAGTGCGCCAGCAGCGGCTCGTTCGCCGGCGTGACCATCGGGAGCAGGATCGTCGGCTCTTCGCGGCGGCGCGTGAGCACGATGCCGTTCAATGGCGGCGGCGTGCCCAGCCCCTCGACGAACGCCGAGCCGGTGTCGCGAATGACCGGCTCGAAGGGGCTCTCGCGGATGAGCGGGGTGCGCACAACGCGGACGGCTTTGAGGAAGATCTGCGGGAGCGCGAGCGGGTTGACCGCGTTGTAGAACGTGCCGCCGCCGCGCTCGGCCATGCGAGCGAGGCTGCCGGTATCGGCGTCGTCGCCAACGGCGATCGTCGAAATCCGGATGCCATCCGCGGCCATGCTCGCGGCGATGTCGGGGAGGCTCTCGCTCGAACGGCTGCGGCCGTCGGTCAGAACGACAACGTGTCGGAGCTTGGCCTCGGACTTGCGCAACTGATCGCGGGCGAGGTAGAGCGCGGGCGCCATGTCGGTGCCGCCGCCCGAACCGATCGAGAGGATGCGCTGGGCGACCTCCTCGGGCTTGTCGTTCCGCCGCAGCGGGATGAGTACATCGGCGATGCTGTTGAAGGTGACAACGGCGACCTCATCACTCTTGTCGAGCGAACGCGCGGCGAGCGCGGCGGCGGCGTTGGCGACGGCCTGCTGTGTATCGGTGGAGCCGAGCACGGTGCGGCGCATCGAGCCGGAGTTGTCAAGGATGAAGACGGTCGCCGCCTCGGGCGCCACCAGGCGTTCGGGCAGGTCGAGCCGCACCGGCAGGATCTCGGCGAGATCAGAGCCGATCCAGCCGCCCGCGCCGAACGAGTCGGGCCCCCCCACCATCGCGAGCCCGCCGCCCAGATCGCGGACATACGCCATGAGCTGCTGCTGCATCGCCGGCGGCACCACATCGGCGGGGACGTTCTCCAGGATGATCATGTCGAAGGCCTGGAGCCCGATGAGATCGCCCGGGATCGCGCCGGACGCGATGACCTGAGTTGCGATCCCGTTTTCCTCGAGCGCGGCCGCGAGCGTGCTGCCGGCCCCGCCGGCGCGGCCTCCGCTGACACCGTCGACCAGGAGCACGCTGCCCTTGCCCGGCGTGATGGTGAACGCCTCCGCGGCGTTGTTCTCAGCGACGCGATCACCGCTGCGGGCCTGACCACCCTCGGTCTCGATGATGTCGGGCTCGAAGACCGCGCGGAAGCGGTGCACGCGGCCTTGATCCAGCGGCACGGAGACCACCTGCACGCTCAGGCCCGGTTCGAGCGTGAGCCGCCGGCCGGGACCCTCTTCGCCCGCGGCGGCGATGTCGAGCTGCTGGCCTTCGCGGTAGAGCCGCAGGGTGCCGGTCGAGCGCCCGGTCGAGCGGAGCACAACGCGGGCGCTGACCGTCGATTCCGCCGCGGCCGTGGGCGGGACATCGACGGACTCGACGACCACTTCACTCTCGAGGTTGTAGCGGATCGGCACGACATCGATGGCGAGCGGGCTGCCGGACCGCAGCTCGCGGATCGCCGCGAGCGCAGCGCCGCCGGTCTCGTGCCCATCGGAGAAGAGCACGATCCGCCCGGCGGCATCGGGCGGGATCAACGCTCGGCCGAGGCGGATGGCCTCGGCGATGTTGGTGCCCTGACGCATCGTGACATCGAAACCGCGTTCGAGCACGTTCCCGCGCGAGGGCGTGGCAACGGCGGCGGCGGCGCCATCGAAGACGACGATGCCGAGCAGGTCCTCGGGCCCTCTTCGCGCGGAAGCGACGGCGAGATAGCGGCGCACGGCCTCGACCGCGTCGATCCGTTCGCCGTTCTCGATGGTCTGATCGCCGAAACGGCGGACCGAGCCCGAGACATCGATCACGGCGACCGCGGCGAGGATCGAGGTGCGCCGGACCGACGCCGCGGACGCCAGCATCGCGAGAATCAGCGCGAGAAGAGCGAAGCGCAGAATGATCGCGCTGGCCCGGCGCGACGGCGTCATCGCCACGAACCAGACCGCGGCGAGGAAGACGATCGGCGCTGCCAGGAGCAGCAGCCAGAACCATTCGGGTTGCTCGAAGCGGATTGGCACGGTGGATCAGTTCTTGGGTGCGGTCGGTCGGGGCGCATCGGCCGCGTCCTGGAGCGGCGCCGGCGTGTCGGCGCGGTCGATGTAGCGGCGGAAGACGCGGCGGATGAGATCGGAGCGACGCGGCGGCACGGCCTGCTGTTCGATGGCTTCCTCGGCGCCCGCGGCGGCCTGCCGCATGGCCTGAGCAAGCGACTCGCGGGAGACGCCCGACCGGTCGCCATCGGGCCGCGGGTTGAGCCACTCGGCGATGGTGCGTTCGGGCAGCTCCGTCGCCGGGCCGCCGGATGCATCGACCTGCTCGGTAGCGCGGTTGGTGATGCGGGGCGGGGGCGTCCGCTGGGCATCGCCATCGCCCTCGAAGCCGGAGCCGAGCTCGCGGGCAAGACGCTCGAACTCCTCGCGCTCCTGCGGCGTGGCGCGGTTCAGCATCTCCTCGGCCTGGCGACGAAGTCGCTGCGCGTTGTCGCGGTCGTTCTGCGCGTTGCGCTGGTTCTGGGCCATGCGCTTGAGCTGCTCCTGGAGCGGGCCCATGCCCTCGCGTTGCTGGTCCTGCTGACCCTGACCGCTGACGCCGCCTGGCTGCTGTTGCTGGCCCGGCTGTTGGCCCGGCTGCGACTGCGCGCCGGGTTGACCCTCGCTGCCAGGCTGCGGTGCGGACTGCGGGGCGTTCTGCTCGCTGCCCTGCTGCTGGCCGCCGGGCGCGGCATCGGGGCGGCCGCCCTGCGCATCGGGTGAGGGCTGCGGCCGCTGCTGCTCACCGCCCTGACCCTGCGAGCCGGGCTGGGGATCCTGTCCCGGTTGCGCGGGCTGGCCCTGCGGCTGCTCTCCCGGCCGCGGCGCAGCGCCGGTCGGCTGACCGGGCTGCTGCTGGCCGGGCTGGCCGGCGCCCTCGCGCTGACCGGGTTGCTGCTGCTGTTCGCCCGGCTGTTGCTGAGGCGTCGGCTGCTGCTGGCCTTCGGATTGTCCCTGCTCGCCGCCGGGCTGCTGCTGTGGCTGCTCACCCGGCTGCGGCTGCTGCTGTGACTGGGTCTGATCGCCCTGCTGCCGGGGCTGCGGCTGGGATTGGGGCTGGGATTGCGGCTGTGATCGGGGCTGCTGCGGATTGCGGAGATTCTCGGCGGTCTCGCGCAACGATTCGCGAAGTTCGTCTGTGGGTGACTGTTGCTGTCGATCGCCCTGGCGCGGGTTCTGCGGATCGGGCTGGCTTTGCGGTTGGGTTTGTGATTGGCCTTGCGATTGGCTCTTCGGTTGGGATTGCGCTGACGACTCGCCGTTCTGCCGACGCTCCGCATCGGCGTTGCGTTCCTCGCTTTGCGGCCGATCCTCCGAACGCTGGCCTTCCCGCCGCTCCGCCTCGCTGCGCTGCTGCGCATCGGGCTGGTTCGGCTGGCTTTGGGGCTGGCTCTGGGGTTGGCCTTGCGGCTGGCTCTGGGGCTGGCTTTGGCGCGGATTCTGATTCTGCTCGGGCCGCGCGGGCGAATCGGGCCGTGTCGGTTCGGGCGGTTGCGGCCGGGACGGATCCTGCTCGCGCTGCCGGGGCTGCGGATCTGTTGGCGGCGGGGTCGGCGGTGTTGGCTGCGTCTCAGGAGAACCGGAAGGCTCTTGCGATTCGGCGCCCGAGGCGTCGCCACCATCCGGCGACGCTGACTCTTTCGACTCGCGATCAAGGGCGCTGGCGAGCCGCTCGAGCTCGCGGGCGACCTGCTCGCGCTGATCGCTGGGCAACTGCTCGATCGCCTCGGCCAGCGACTGTGCTTCGCGGGCGGCGCGATCGAAGTCGCCGCGGCGGAGCGCATCGGCGAGCGGCGCGGCGGGGCTCTCCTGGGTCACGCTCTCCTCGGCGGCGTTGAGCCGCTCGATGAGTTCATCTCGGCCGCTCTGCGCCGACTCGGCGCGGCGCTCGAGTTCCTCCGCGGCGGTCTGTGCCGCGTGCGCGATCCGCGATCGGGCCTCATCAGCCGGCACCTGGCCCGACCGCAGTTCATCCTCGAGCCGCGCGATCTCGTCGAGCTGGCGCTGGGCCGCGGCGGGCGCATCGGGCCCGGCCGCCTCGCGGACGGCTTCGGCAACGGCGCTCGCCTGCTCGATCACCTCGCGGCGCTCGACGCTGGCGGCAACGGGATCGACTCGGGTCGGAGGCTCGACCGACAGCGCCGGCACGAACACGAGCCCGGCGACCGCCGCGGCGGCGATCGGAGGCCACCACGCCCAACGATTCCAGCGTGGACGGGCAACGACACGGGCCGGGTCAACGCCAGCGGCCTCGGACTCGGCCTGCGCGAGAAGGATCGCGACGAACGGGTCGTCCGCGCGGGCCTCGAGCGCGAGCGCGGAAGAAAGCCGATCGCGCAGTTGCAACTGATCATCGATCCTGGCCGCGGCGTGCATCACGCTCCAGCGGCGGAGCGATGCGGCGACCACGCCCGCGGCGATCCCCAGACCGAGCGGAAGACCGACCGCCAGCGTCCAGACAGCGGGGTCGGATGCCGACTCCGCGGGACCGGCGCCCAGCTTGATCGCGATCACCGCCGCGACGCTCACCGCACTGCCCGCGATCAGCCCCAGCCCGATCCGCTCGACGAGGCGACGACGCCACTCCCGCGCGGCGACGGCGGCGGCGACGCGGCGGACGCCGGTGAGACGGCCGGGATGGTCCGGGCGGGGCATCATGGGATGGTACGAATCCGGAGGCCGGTTCGATCGCTACCTTGGGGATGATGATGAAAGAGATGATCGAACGGCTGCTCTCCGGGGCCACGCTGACCGAAACCGAGGCCCGCGGGCTCTTCGAGGCGATGCTCACCGGTCAGATGGACTCGGCCCAGATCGCCGCGGTGCTGGTGCTGATCCAGCGTCGGGGCGCCACGGTCGATGAGATCGTCGGCGCTGCGCGGGTGATGCGTGAGCATGTGACGCGGATTCCTGTCGCGACGGGGTCGGGGCGGGTGGTGCTGGACACGTGTGGGACGGGTGGAGCCCCCAAGACCTTCAACGTGTCGACGGTGGCGGCGGTGTGCGCGGCCGCGGCGGCTCCGGGCCGGGTGCTGGTCGCCAAGCACGGCAACCGCAGCCGCACCGGACGGGGCTCCGCGGAAGTGCTTTCGATGCTGGGGGTGCAGATCGATGCGGGGCCAGAGGTTCAGGCCGCGTGTCTCGAGAAGTCTGGCGTGTGTTTCTGTTTCGCGATCCACCACCACCCGGCGATGAAGCACGCCGGGCCGACACGGCGGTCCCTGGGCATCCCGACGATCTTCAATCTGCTGGGGCCGCTCACGAATCCCGCGGGCGCCCGCCACCAGCTCATCGGCGTGTACGACCGGTCGCTCGTGGAGCCGGTGGCGAAGGCTCTGGTCCGCCTGGGGGCGGAGCGGGCGCGGGTGGTGCACGGCGCCGGCGGGCTGGACGAGGTGAGCATTGCCGGTCCGACCGTGTGCGCGCTGGTCGAGGGCGGCGCGGTCCGGATGGAAGAGATCGATCCGGCGGCGAGCGGTGTGAGCGGAGCGCCCATCGACGCGATCGTCGCCCGCGACCTCGAGGACGCTGCGGCGATGGCGCGGTCGGTCTTTGCCGGCGAGACCTCGCCTGCGCGTGAGATCGTGCTGCTCAACACGGGTGTGGCGCTCGAAGTCGCGGGCGCGGCCAGGTCGATCGCCGAGGGCGCCCGTATGGCGGCGGAGGCGATCGATTCCGGCGCTGCGGCGGCCACGCTCGCGCGGCTGTGCGATGTGTCGCACGGCCGGTCGTGAGCCCGTTTAGCGCGGCGCGGCGGCCGGCAGGTTGGAAGCCGCGTGCTGCAGAGCGCGGAGCACCGCGACATCCTCAGCGCCGGTGCTCGTCGCGGGCGTGAAGACGAAGATCCGGGGCAGGTCGGAGTCCTGCTGCGGGCTGAGCCAGATCACCGCATCGGCGCGGTCGCGGCGTTCATCGATCCATCGGCCGATGGCGGTGCGGGCATCGCCCGATTCGAGCGGCGTACGGCCGGCGGCCAGGCGGATCGAGGCGAGTTCCTCGAGCACCGTGGACTCCGGGGCTTCGGTCACACCCGGGACGCTGCCCACGATCTCGAAGCCGGATGCGTCGAGCATGCTCGTGAACGCGACGGTGCGGTCGACTGCCGCTTCGGCCACGGGGGCGCGGAGGTCGCTGAGGATCAGTGCGCGAGTACCGGAGGGGACGACCGGGATCTCGACCGGTGCAGCGGCCGGCGCGGGGGCCGGGCGGCGGTGCGTGGTCTCGCGGCGGCCCGACTCGTGCGTAACGGTGACGCGGGCCTGGCCAGAACCGGTGGAGACGGTGACGGCGTCGGCCCCGTTGCCGATGAGTTCGGGCGGGATCGGCGCATCGGGCGGCGCGATCGCGATGCGCGGCTCGGTGTGATTGATCTCGACGGCGGTGTGCATCTCCGGGCCCGAGCGGACGAGGAAGAGCGAGCCGGCGAGGCCGGCGAAAGCCAGGAAGAACACGACCACGGCGATACCCACGCCGACACCACCGCCGGTCGACTTGCGGTGGCGGTGGCCGCGGGCGTTCATGCGCTCGGCAGCCCGGTCCTGCGCTGCGCGGACACGGGCACGGGCGCTGGCGAGCTGCTCGCCGGCGGGTCGGCGCGGGCCGGGCTTGGGCGCACGCGCTGCGGGCGCTGCGGGTGCAGCGGGCGAGGCCTTCGCGGGCGTGACTTTCGCGACCGCGGCCTGTGCTGCAAGACCCAGCGACTTGAAGGGATCAGTCGCCGCGGGGCTGGCGGGATCGCCCGAATCCTCGACGACACTCTTGCCGGTCCACCAGTTGGTCACGCGGATGCGCGGAGCGCGGCCGGGGCGGGCCGGCGGGACTGAACCGGCGTGGAGGTCGGCGTGGGGGTCGGCGTGCGGTGCGGGCGGGGGAGTCGGCTCGGCCGCGGCGACCGCGGGAGCGGGCGGCGGGAAGGGGATATTGACCGGGCCGTCCTCGTGCTCGGCCTTGGGCTCGTCGAGCTCGACCGCGTCGGCCTTCATGCTGGGAAGGTCCGCCGGCCGCACGGCGAAGGGATCGGGCGACTCGGCGACGGTGCGCAGGTCCGCGAGCATGAGCGCGGCGGAGGGGTAGCGCTTGTCGTAGTCGGTCATGGCCCGGCGGACGATCCACTTGACCGCATCGGGGCAGCGGCTGCCGAACTGCGAGAGCACACCGTGCGCCGGGAAGGAATCTTCCATCACGGAAAAGAGCACAGCGCCCGCGCCGTAGATGTCGAACCGCGTGCCGTCGACCTCGTGCACCTTCACGCCCTTGAGCGCGAGGCGGACCATCTCGGGGTCGCGGAAGTACTCGGTGCCGTGCGTCGTCAGCGTCATCGCCGAGCGGAGCGAGCTGAGCAGCCCAAAGTCGACGAGCTGCGCGCGGCCGCCGGGGATCGAGGTATCGACGATGATGTTGTCGGGCTTGACATCCTTGTGCCACAGCCCGCCCTGGTGATAGAGCGAAAGCGTGCCGACCAGGTCGCAGGCGTACCGCAGTGCGGAGCGCAGCTGCTTGCCCGAGAGGCCGCCGGCCTCGGACTCGGCGTGGAGCCGCTTGGTGACGAGCGTCAGCGAATCGCCCGGGACAAACCGCATGACATAGAAGAAGCGATCCGGCTGCAGATCGTGGTCGAGGATCAGGCCCAGCCGCTTGGCCGCATCGAGCGAGCGGCTCTCGCGCACGATCTGCGGCAGGCTGCTGCCCTCGGACATCGAAAAGCTCTTGATGACAACCTGATCGACATCGCCGAAACCGAGCCGTTCGAGCGCGGCCCGCTTCACATCATCCGGCTCGGCGATATAGAGCTTCGCGCCCGAGCCGCCGCCGGCGAGCGAGCCGGTGATCTTGTACCCCTCGAACTGACCGGTGCGGCGCGTGGGCTTGTCGGATGTCGGGGCTGCGGCGACCGCCGCGGGGATGCGCTTCTCGATCCCCTCGGTCATCGACCCGAGCCCGACAAGTCGGATCGGGTGCCCGATGCAGATGCGGTAGAGGGCCTTGGCCATCGCCGAGCCCTCGTCCTGCAGCGAGCGGCCGAAGTGCTTGGACGCCGACCAGCGGCCGATGACGATGTTGATGAGGATGAGCGGGATGTACACGATCGCGGTGATCACCGAACCCACGAACCGCGCGATGTCGGTCACTTCGCCGATGATGAACCGCACGATCTGGCGGAGGATCCACCCCAGCGCCTGGAAGAGCGGCACGATCAGGTAGATCACGATGAACACGCCGATCACGATCGCGGCGAGCCCCGCGAGCACGATCAAGAGGATGCCGGGTCCGGTCATGGTCCGTCCTCGATTCCCCCGGCGCGGCGGATCCGCATTGGGGAGTTACTGGAGCCGTGCGGCCTGATCTTCCCGGCGGAGGTCCATCTGCCGGTGGTAGATTTCGGCGATGGCCTCGTCGAAGAGGGCATCGTCGGCCGCGACACGGTCCTGTTTGGGAGGGGGAAGGAGTCCATTTCGCGCGGCCTCGCCGCGTTCTTCCTCTGTGAAGCTGTAGGTCGCGATCACTTCCTCGAGCCGCTGGCGGAGCAGATCCCGGACCTTGGCCAGCCGCCGGCTGACGGTCGGCTCGCTGATCCCCAGCGAAACAGCGACCTCCTTGCCGGCCCGGCCATCCAGCACCCGCATCGAGTAGATCGAGAAATCCGTGAACTCGCTCTCCCGCTCCACGATGCGGATCGCCGCCTCGACCTTGGCCCGGAAGACCGCCGCCTCGTAATGGGCGTCGGCGCCCAGATCCCCCGAAGCACCCATCCAGGACTCGTCCAGGCTCGCCTTTTGCCGGGTGCCGCCGCGTTTCTGGGCGTAGCGGCGGTCGAGCTCATCGCCCAGGACGTGCCGGGCGATGGCCAGCAGCCAGGTCGAAAACCGGGCCCCGCGGGTGGGGTCGTAGCGGTCGATCGATTCCGAGAGCGCGGCGAGGGTCTCCTGGGAGAGGTCGCGGACGGTTTCGACGCCGATTTTGCCCTTGCCCCACTTCGTGAGCTGGGCCCGCACGACGGGGCCGAAGGTCTCCCACAACTCGTACCAGGCGGCCTGGTCGTTATTGCGGAGCCTTCCGATAAAGCCGGTTGTCATAGGGGTCAGCATGCGGGGCGGGCCTCTCTGTTCACTTGTAAACATACCCGGCCCGGGGCGTTTCCCAAGCCCGGCGCGTGTTCCGGTGGTGAAATCGCCGCCGAGGCCTTCCCAACACCGTGGCAGGAACCAACCAGTTCGGCCTTTCTCGCCCGGGATGTCACCCAGAGGGCGAACCGGCCGCCAGGTGTCAGGAGGCAAACAAATGGCCATCGTCAAGCATGTTGTCCGCTACGCCGTTATCGCCGGGCTGGTCGGCGGCGCCGCCGCGCTCGTCGCGGGGCCCGACCGGATCGCCGCGCTCGCGTCCCAGACGCGGGGCCAGATCAACGCCGCGATCGACAAGACCATCGATGATCCGATCGCCCTCCGCGAGCAGATCCGCAAGCTCGAGGCCCAGTACCCCGAGAAGATCGCCGCCGTCCGCTCCGACCTCTCCGAACTGCGCGAGCAAGTCACGCAGCTCCGTGCGGAGCGGGCCGAGAGCGAGATGGTCGTCGCACTCGCCCATAACGATCTGCAGCAGATGCACGGCATGATCACCCGGGCCGAGTCGGCCCAGGCCTCCGCCGCGGCCGACGGCGGCCCCGCCATCGTCCGCGTCGTCTTCCAGAACGAGTCGCTCAAGCTCAACGATGCGTACGGCAAGGCCAACCGCATCGAGCAGGTCGCCAGCGCCTACACCAACCGCGTCGATGAGATCGACCGCGACCTGGGCTACCTGTCCGAGCAGGAATCCCGCCTGGCCACCCTGCTCGATCAGCTCGAGACCGAGCACGCCGAGTTCCAGGCCCAGATGTGGCAGATGGACCGCCAGATCAACACGATCGCCCGCAACGAGCGTCTCATCGACATGATGGAGAAGCGTCAGCGGACGATCGATCAGGCCAGCCGCTACGACTCGGGCAGCCTGCAGGAGCTCTCGGGCAAGTTCGCCTCGATCCGCTCCAAGCAGGAAGCCCGCCTCGAGGCGCTCTCGACCTCCGGCACGACCATGAACTACGAGGAGCGGGCCCGTTTCGAGCTCAACTCGCAGCTCAAAGCCCCCGCCCGCAAGTTCGAGGTCTCGCCCCGTCCGACGGTGATCGAGATCACCCCCGAGACCAGGCAGCCCGAGCCGGCCCAGAAGCCCCTCGCGTCCCGCCCCCTGTAATGGGTGCGTGACCAGGATGATGCAAGAGCCAGTGCCGGCCGCGGAGTGATCCGCGGCCGGTTTTTTTCGATCCGGGGCCGCGGCGTTGCAACCGCGATTGGACGGGGCGGTAGACCTCTGGCGAAGCGAGGGGTCCTGACCCGCACTCTAAGGACGACAACCCTCCCCCGGCCGTCGGGCCCAGTCATGGGCCTGACGTCCATTTTCGTTGGGGGGGAGGGCCGCAGGCGTTGGGTATCCGGCCAGGTGCGTGGGGCCGACACTCCCAATGGGTGGCGGTCGGGGCCGGGCCGCACCGATATGTAGGTGGCAAGGCGGTCCCGACGCCGATAATCTCTGTCCTTAACTGGAGCGGGCCGCTGGTGCGCGCTCGATGGATCGCGGACGATGGACCGTCCGCGGGCCGCCACTAGAGGCGGCGGAAGGGCCTGAACAGTGTTCCTCGACCGCGTTCTCGGACTATTCAGCGTCGACATGGGCATCGACCTTGGGACCTGCAACACGCTGGTCTCGGTCCGGGGCCAGGGCATCGTGCTGAATGAGCCCAGCGTGGTGGCCGTGTGGAAGGGCACCAACAAGGTCTGCCGCGACGGCGAGGCCGTCGGCTGGGTCGCGAAGGAAATGCTCGGCAAGACGCCGGGCACAATCACCGCGGTCCGCCCCCTCAAGGACGGCGTGATCTCCGACTTTGAGATCACCGAGGCGATGCTCAGCTATTTCATCCGCAAGGTGAACGGCCGCAGCCGGATCTTCGGGCCGCGCGTCGTCATCTCGGTGCCCTCGGGCATCACGGCGGTGGAGCGGCGGGCGGTCTTCGAGAGCGCTACGCGTGCGGGCGCCCGATCGGGCTCGGTGTATCTGCTCGATGAGCCGGTCGCCGCGGCGATCGGCGCTGGGCTGCCCTTCGCGGAAGCCACGGCCTCGATGATCGTCGATATCGGCGGCGGAACGACCGAGGTCGCGATCATGTCGCTGGGCGGCATCGCGACGTGCGAGAGCGTGCGCGTCGCCGGCGACGACATGGACGAAGCGATCATCAACCACATGAAGCGCACGTACAACATGATGGTCGGTGAGCAGACCGCCGAACGCATCAAGATCGAGATCGGCTCGGCCTGGCCCGTCGGCGCGGAGACGACGATGGATGTCCGCGGCCGCGACATGATCTCGGGCCTCCCCCGCAAGACGACCGTGACGAGCGAGGAGATCCGCGAGGCTCTGCAGGAGCCGGTGCAGGCGATCACCGAAGCAATCACGCGGACGCTCGAGCGCGTCGAGCCCGAACTCGCGGCCGACCTCGTTGACAACGGCATCTGCCTGGCCGGCGGTGGCGCGCTCCTGCGTGGTCTCCCGCAGGTGGTGCAGAAGGCGACGGGCCTGGAGGCGCGACTGGCGGACGACCCGCTCACCTGCGTCGCCCGCGGCACGTGCGTGTACCTCGAGAACCTCGAGATCTGGAAGGCGACGCTCGAGAGCGACCTCGATGCGTGATGCCCGGCGCTGCCGGCACAGGAACACGGCGTAATGGCTCACACAGCCCGGTCCAGACGCCTGCTGCTGATGTCGCTGGTGTGCATGCTCGTCACATCATTCCTGCCGCTCAAGTGGTCGGCGTGGGTGTCGTGGTTTGGGGACATCGCCGAGGTCGCGATCGCGCCGGCGTCGAACCCCTTCTCGGCCGTGTCGCGATGGCTGCGGCCGGCCGATCTCAACCAGCCCGATGATGAGACCCTCGCCGCGCTCGATGAGGAACTGCGGACGACACAGACCCTCCTGCTGCAGAGCTACTCGGAGAACGAGCGGCTGCAGCGGCTGATCGAGGAACTCCAGCGCGGCCTGGCGCTCAACCCCGACATGCCGGTCCAGCAGCTCAACGCGCCGGTCTACGGCACGGCGGGCGATCTGGCCCGCGGCGTGCTGCGGGTGCGGGCGGGCTCGAAGCAGGGCATCGCGCTCAACACCGTCGCCGCGGCGGCGGGGCTGCAGCTCGTCGGCCGCGTGATGAGCGTCGAGCCGCGGACCTGCACCGTCCTCCCGATCACAGCGCGTTCGGCCGGCCCCTTCCGGGCGGTGATCATGATCGATGACACGCTCAACGGACTGCGCTGCACGCTCGAGCCCGTGGGCGACGGCACGCTCCGCGGCGATGTCGAGGACCGCCGCGACCCGGTGACCGCCGAGCCGATCCTGCCCGAGGTCGGCCAGGATGTGCGGCTCGATGACCCGCAGCGGTGGCCGCGGAGCGCTCAGATGCTGCTCGTGGGCAAGGTCGAGCGGATCGATTCGAACCCCTCGCAGCCGCTCCGCAAGGTCGTGGTCGTGCGTCCCACGATCGACCGCATGGAGCGACTGACGGAAGTGCTGCTGCGGATCACGCCCTCCGCCTTCGAGGAGGAGCGGCGATGAACCGGCTTGGAGTCGCCATCCTCGCGTGGGTGATGTTCGGCCTCGAACGCGGCTTCCGTGATGCGCTCGAACTGGGTGACACGGGAATCGTGCCCAGCTTCGTCTTCGTGTTGGTGACGTTCATCGGGATTTCGGCGCCCCCGCTGGCGGCGCTCTGGACCGCGCTGGTGCTGGGCGTGGTGATGGACCTGACCTCGATCATCGCTGTCGAGGGTGTGGGCTCGGCCGCGGCGGTGCTGGGGCCGCACGCGCTGGGCTATGTGCTCGCCGTGCAACTGATGCTCACGCTCCGCGGCATCATGATCCGCCGCAACCCGCTGACGATGGGGTTCCTCGCGCTCTGCGGCTCCGCGGTGGCGCAGACGGTGCTGGTGGCGATCTTCAGCATCCGCTCGGCGCTGGGGGATCCGATCGTCTGGCAGCCGGCCGATGAACTCGTGCTCCGGCTGGCCAGCGGCGTGTACACGGGCGTGATCGCCGTGGGGCTCGCCGTGCTGATGTTGCCGCTGGCGGGGATGCTCGGCCTGAGCACGCAGTCGCCCGGGCGCTTCGGGCCGCGGTGAGATCCCCGGCGGGCCGCGGCCGCGCTCCAGAAAGACTCACATCGCCAGGAGTTGCTCGGCGCTGAGCACCGCGGTGCTCTCGACGACCGTGTCGGCCTCGCTCAACTGCGCCTTGGGGAATGTGTGCTCGACGCCGACGACCAAATAGCCCGCCGCCTTGGCGGCGGTGATCCCGGTGGGCGTGTCCTCGATCGCGATGCATGCTGCCGG
>JBDZUZ010000194.1:0-6107 GCA_040255445.1 Planctomycetaceae bacterium
CCAGAGGACTTCCACCTCCGGGTGATCGAACATGCTCGGCACACCAACGAAAAAGCCCGGAGCAATCGCTCCGGGCCTTGGTCAATCAACGCATTCGCGAACTTCAGTTGTTCGCGGCGGCCTTCAGCCAGGCGGGGCACTCGGCCTCGCCGTCGGTCGGGATCACATGGACCTTGCGGCCCTTGAAGGTCACCGTGCCATCGGCCACCGAGAACAGAGTGTCATCCTTGCCGCGGCGGACGTTGAAGCCGGCCTGGAAGGGCGTGCCCACCTGGCGGACGATGATCGCGCCCGGCTTGGCGGTCTGGCCACCGTACAGCTTGATCCCGCGGTACTGCGGGTTGCTGTCGCGGCCGTTCTTGGTTGAACCCTGACCCTTTTTGTGTGCCATGACGCGGACCTCATCAAATCAATCGTTCAAAACCACCGGCCACCAAAACCCGGCGGTCTGACTCGGGCCGGAACAGTAGCCGGGCCCCCCACCGCCGTCCAGTTACCGCCAAACCTCGCTCACCGGAGAATCCAGCGCCGCTCGCCCAGCTGGATCGGCTGGCTGCCCATGTCCCGGATCTCGCCCGGCGGCACGTACCGCAGCATCAGCGTCTTGCGGAGGAGCACCCGCTCGTTCTCCCCGGTCTGTGGGTTCGGGTACTCGACTGCCCGCGTCTCGCCGCTGAAGCCAGAGGCGAAAATCGAGATGTCACCAGGTTTGATTTCCTCGACCCACCAGATCGCCAGGCCCTCCTTGGCGTTCTCCGGGCCCTGCAGCAGGGTGCCGACGATCGAGATCTGGTCCTCAAGGAAGGGGTTCGCCAGCCGCGACATGATCTCGCGGGTGACCGCGGCGGGGACATCGCGCCCGGCGCGGCGGATCTCGCCGCTGTCGGTCACGAGCTCGAACGCCGGGGCAAAGAGCAGGTCCTGGCCCGTGTTGTTCGTAACCTTATAGGTAAGGTAGTAGAACTTCCGGGTCCCCACCCCCTCGACATCGACCGTGGCGACCCGGAGCGGGCCGGTCGACAGGTCGAGCTGCCAGCGGCGGGGAATCGGGTCCGGCTCGGGGGCCAGACCGGCCATGATGCCGGCCGAGAGCACCGCGAACAGGGCGAGGATGAGAGTCGACAGCACTTTCGTCACGCGAACCCCCGGGCGATGACGCCGCGGAAAGACCGATGAAACATCCCCGGCCGACCGGCCGGAGCGGCAAGTCTACTGGACGCGCTCGGCGCGTCAAACCGGAGTACCGTACCGCGCTGTGTCCCGCGGTGTTCCGACAACCTCCCCAGGCGGCGTGCAGGACCCGGGGCCACCCCCCCAGATCCGCGTCCGCCGGCTCGGCCGCGAGCATGCGCTCGCCGCGGCCCGACGCCTCGTCGACCAGTCGCTCGCCGATGTCGACCAGGCCGCCAAACGCCTGATCGCCGCGGGCCCGGCGCACGGGATCGACTTCTCCCTCGCCTGGGCCACGGTCGACGAGATCGGCCCCGGCGTCGTCGCTCGTCAGGTCGTCCTCGCGGTGCCCGGCCGCGGCCGCACCGTGATGCTGTTCATCTCCGAACCACCGCCCAAGGGTGATGCCGGCGGCACGGAACGCGGCGTGCTCGAACGCGCGGCGATCCTCAAGACGCTCTGCAGTGACCTGGCCCGCGAAATGCCCGGCAGCGTTCGCCTCGCGCAGGCGCTCCCCAGCCCGCACGAAGCCTGGGCGATCGACTCGATGCGCTCGGCGGGGTTCCTGCACGTTGGCGACCTGAGCTATATGAAGCGGCCCATATCGGGCCCCATCCGCGCCGATGCCACGATGGATAGTGGTGATGCCTGGCCCGCTGACATCGCCCTCGAACGCGCCGACACACTCGGCGGGCGCCGCAACAGCGATCCGCTCTTTACCGCCGCGCTCGATGCCAGCTACGCCGACACGCTCGACTGCCCCGAACTCTGCGGGTTGCGCGACACGACCGATGTCCTCGAATCGCACCGCGCTACCGGCGCATTCGACCCCAAGCTGTGGTGGCTGCTCCGCAAAGACAACGAGCCGGTGGGGTGCATGCTCCTCAACCGCTGTCCCGAGCAGCGCACGGTCGAACTCGTCTACCTGGGTCTGGCGCCGCGAGTCCGCGGCCGCGGCCTCGCCGGAATGCTGCTCGCCCGCGGCATCACCGAACTGCAGCGCACCAACCCGGGATGGCAGCTCACCTGCGCCGTCGATGACCGCAACACGCCCGCTCGATCGCTCTACACGCGGCACGGCTTTGCCGCGTTCTCACGGCGCACCGCGATGGTGAAGCCGCTGGGTGCGTGACGGTGTGCAGCGCTGCGCACCATCGGCGATCGCTGTCAACTGAGCGCCGCCGACACATTTGCTAGCGCGTTCCGCTCGCGGCACTTGCGCTGTGTTCAACGGGTTTTGCACATCGCGGCACGTCGTCATCCACACCCCGTGGGTAACTTTTTTTCAGATCGCGCAAGTCGTTGTCGTTGCCGCCCCACCGCGCGATGCACACCTGACGACGAACACTCCGCGTATTGCTCGACCCGGGATTCGCCTCTAACTTTGGGGTCCCAACGCGAGCCACGATCGGCACGCGAAGGGCACGGCAGCAGAGGAGTCTCGTAGAGGGTATTTGGTCAGGGAATCGACCGACGGCGGGTGCGTCGCGGTGGGCCTTCGTGGTCCCGTCGCTCCGAAATTCGTGACACGGAGATGGTCAGGCCGGCTCGACCGGTTCGACCGTTGTTCGCGCCCCCGGTGTGAAGGACTCGAAACACGGATGACGCCCAGGAGTCGGGCAAGGTCGGCCGCTACGAACGCGGCGCGCCCCGCGGTATCGCCGCGCCCCGACACCCGGGCAGGGTTTCGGTTCAGATGAGGGTCGAGCCTGTGGATGAAGGCACTTCGACGACACGCGTCCGGGCAACCAACATCGGCGCGCAGCGGGCCACGATGCAGGCCGCGAGCAGGGATGAACGCCGCGAGGAAATCGCCCGCGAGATCCTCGCCCGCCTTTCGGCCGAGGTCGGCCATTCGATCGTCGAGCGATTCTTCGACCGCCAGACGCGGATCGACTTCCACGATGGCCACCTCGATGTGACGGTGCCCTCGGGCTTCCTCGCGCAGCTGCTCGACCGCCGCTTCGGCGACCAGCCCCGCCGCGCCGCCGCCGCCGGCCGCACCGCCGGCGCCGAGACCAGCAGCGCCGCCACCGACGGGCAGGACATCGATCTGCGCTTCCATGTCGACCGCACCGCCTTCGAAGCGCCCGCCGCGCCGCAGCGTCGCGACTCGACCACCCGCGATGGCCAGAGCGGAAATCAAGCCCCCGCCGGCCAGAGCATGCAGGCCCGCGCCGGCCGCGCAGCTCCCTCGCGGAACGGCCGCGCCCCCAAGCAGCCCGGCTTCACGCCCCGCTTCCGCTTCGATGACTTCATCGTGGGCGCCTCCAACCGCCTCGCGTACTCCGCCGCGGTCCGCATGGCCGAAGACCCGCAGAGCATGGCGCCGCTCTTCATCCACGGCGCCTGCGGCATGGGCAAGACCCACCTGCTCCAGGCGCTCGCGCGTCGCTTCAAGGAAGTCCACCCCGAGGCCAACGTTCGCTACACCACCGCCGAGCACTTCACCAACGAGTTCGTCACCGCGGTGATGCAGAACAAGGTCGACCAGTTCCGCAAGTCGTACCGCCGCGTCGATCTGCTCTGCATCGACGATGTCCACTTCCTCGCCAGCAAGGACGCCACGCAGAACGAACTGCTCTACACCTTCGACGCTGTTGGACTCGACGGCGCCAAGGTCGCGATGGCCAGCGATGAGCACCCCCGCGAGATCAAGAAGCTCAGCGAGAAGCTCGCCTCACGCTTCATGTCCGGCATGGTCGTCAAGATGGATGCGCCCGATGCCGAGCTCCGCGGCAAGCTCGTCCGCGAACTGGCGAAGCGCCGCGGCCTCGAGCTCGAGGACGCCGCGATCCAGCTCATCTGCGACCGCACCGCACGCGCCATCGGCGCGCTCGGCGGCTTCGGCGGCTCGGTCCGCGAAATCGAGGGCCTGCTCATCCAGGTCGATGCCGTGCACCGGCTGCTCCCCGAATTCCGCCAGCCCGATGGCCGCATCGGCCTGCTGCTGGTCCGCAAGGCTCTTGGCCTGCAGGACAGCGACAGCCCCTCGCCCACGGACAACGGCTTCCGCCCCCGTCGCCCGATCTCGACCGACACCGTCGTCGCCGAGACCTGCAAGGCACTCTGCGTTGAACTCGGCGACTTCATGGGCAAGGGCCGGCACAAGCGCGTCGTCCTCGCCCGCTCCATCACCTCGTACCTCGCCCGCAAGCTCACCACGCAGAGCTTCCCCGAGATCGCCCGCGCCATGGGCCGGCCCAACCACTCGACGGTCATCACCGCCGAGCGGCGCCTTCAGGCCCAGCTCGAATCGGGCATCGAGTCCTTCGAGGATGTCGTGATCCCCGCCGAACTCGCAGGGCTCTCGCCCCGCGGCATCGTCGACGCCATCGCGGCACGCATCACCAAGGCCGCCGGTCACGTCTGAGCCGCGACTGATGCGGCGTCTGAAACGACCCTGAGACCGCCAGGCTCCTCTCTCCCTCGCCTCTCCTTCCCGATACGCTGTTCGGGAAGGAGGGGCTTGTTCATGCGCCCGATACAACTCGCTCGACTGATCGTGCTTGTGTTCGCCGCCGCAACTTCGCTCGCGTTCCTCGCGCCGACCGGCTGCGCAGCCTCACGCGACAAAGTCCCCGCCGGGCCCGAGCTCGAGGGCACCGCGTGGGAACTGGCCTGGATGAACGGCGACGGCGACACCCCGCCCGATGCCGGGATCACCCTCTTCTTCGAGAACCGCCAGGCCGCGGGCAACGCGGGCGTCAACCGCTACAGCGGCCCGGTGCAGGTGGCGCCCGGCGAGAAAGCGACGATCGCCATCGGCCCGGCGGTCTCCACCAAGATGGGCGGCCCGCCCGAAGCCATGCGCCGCGAAGTCCGCTACCTCGCCCTCCTCGCCCAGTCCGACCGCTACGGCATCGGCGAGGACGGCCTGCTCCGCCTCTACTGGAAGGACGAAGAACTCCTCCGCTTCAAGAAGGCCCAGGTCCTGCGCTGACCGCCTCGCCCGGCACACAGCCTGTCCGCTGTACGCTTTCCGCTTTACGCTTTCCCCGCCTTCCCCTCGATCCCTCCCCGCCCCCGGCCGATAATCCCCGCATGTCCGATCAGGAAATCCCGCTCTCCCGCCCCGACATCACGGACCTGGAGGAACAGTTCGTCCTCAAGACCCTCCGCTCGGGCCGGCTCTCGATCGGACCCATGGCCGAGCAGTTCGAGATGGCCGTCGCCACCCGCGCCGGCTGCCGCTACGGCGTCGCGGTCAACTCCGGCACCTCCGGCCTGCACCTGACCCTGCTCGCTCTGGGCATCGGCCCCGGCGATGAGGTCATCACCACGCCCTTCAGCTTCATCGCCTCGGCCAACTGCATCCTCATGGTCGGGGCGACGCCCAAGTTCGTCGACATCTGCCCGCGGACGATGAACATGGACCCGGCCAAGCTCGAGGCCGCGATCGGGCCGCGGACCAAGGCGATCCTCTGCGTCGAGACCTTCGGCAATCCGGCGTACATGGACCAGTACGTCCAGATCGCCGCCAAGCACGAGATCGTGCTGATCGAAGATTGCTGCGAGGCGCTGGGCACGACCTACAAGGGCCGCCCGGCCGGGCACTTCGGCCGCGTCGGCGTCTTTGGCTTCTATCCCAACAAGCAGATCACCACCGGCGAAGGCGGCATGATCGTCACCGACGATGAGCGGATCGCCGCGCTCTGCAAATCCATGCGGAACCAGGGCCGGCCGCTGGGCTGGACCGCCCCGCAATCCGCCGCGCCCGCAGGGGCATCGAGCGCCGAGACCTCGACCGGCGGCGCCGCCACCGGCTCCTGGCTGCGGCACGAGCGGCTCGGGTACAACTTCCGCCTCAGCGAGATCAACTGCGCCCTGGGCATCGCCCAGATGCGCCGGCTCGATGAGATCATCGAGAAGCGGCAGATCGCGGCCGAGCGCTACATCCAGCGGCTCGGCGGCCACCCGCACCTGGTCATGCCCAC
>JBDZUZ010000195.1:0-6076 GCA_040255445.1 Planctomycetaceae bacterium
GCCGCCCGCCGATCGCACGCGGCGCCGCGCCGGCGCGGCCGCGGCCGGGCATGACCCCGCCGGCCCCTCAGCCCTCACCGGGCGCAGCGGGCCCGCAGGCGGCGCCTCCCCAAGCTCTACGCGAGCAGCGTGAGGACGATCGCACGCGAGGCGATCGCCCGCGGCGCGAGCGGCCCGAGGGCGGCGACCGGCGCGACCGCGGCGACGGCCCGCGTGGCCCGCGCCCCCAACGCAACGAGCCCCGCAACGAGGCCCGAACCGAGTCGCGCGGCGAAGCACGAAGCGACACCAGAGATGCCCCGCCGCCGCAGGACCGCCCGTCCGGCGATGCGCCGGGCGAGACAGGCCCGCGCGAAGGTGGCCCGCGCGAAGGCGGACCGCGCGAAGGCGGACCGCGCCCGGGCGGCAAGCGCCGCCGGCGTGGCCGCTCGCGTTCGCCCGAGGGCCGCGGCCCGGGCGATGGTCAGCGGCGCGAGCAGACCGGTGGCGATCCATCTCGCGGCGATCCATCTCGGGGCGAACAGGCGCGGAACGACCGGCCGCGTGATGATCGATCATGTGATGGCCAGTCGGGGAACGCCCCATCGGGCGGCGATGGGCCCGGCGGCGATGGCGGTGACGCCGGTCAGCGCAAGCGGCGTCGCCGCCGGCGCGGCCGCGGGCGCGGCCCCGGCCAGGGCGGCGGCGGTGGTGAAGGTGGTGGGGGTGGTGGGGGTGGTAGTGGTGGTTCGCCCGATGCTCCGAGCAACTCCTGAGGCTTCAACTCCATGGACGACCAGCACAAGAAGGGCGAGCAGAAGAGCTCCATCAAGGAGACGCTCACCTCGATCACCATCGCCTTCGCGCTCGCCTTCGTCTTCCGCGGGTTCGTCGTCGAGGCCTTCCTGATCCCGACCGGTTCGATGGCCCCGACGCTGATGGGTCAGCACATCCGGCTCGCGAGCCCGGCCTCGGGCTACGAGTGGCCGGTTGGTCCCGCGCTGGGACCGCAGGCCGACAACTCCGATCTGCAGGACCCGATGACCGGCTACCCGATGCGGATCAGCCGGCAGGACCGCTCCGCCAGCGGCGACCGCATCTTCGTCTTGAAGTACCTCTACTCGATCTACGACCCGGCGCGGTTCGATGTCGTGGTCTTCAAGAACCCGCGCGACCCCGATGTGAACTACATCAAGCGCCTGGTGGGATTGCCCGGCGAACAGATCGCGCTCATCGACGGTGATGTGTTCTTCAGGAAGCCCCAGTCCAGCGACCCCGAGGGTGTGGGCTCGTGGGCGCTGCCGGGCTGGCAGTGCGCCCGCAAGCCCGAGCGGGCCCAGCGGGCCATGTGGCAGCCGCTCTTCGACAGCCGCTACGCGCCGCTGACCGATTCACTCAACGGCGCACGCTTCTTCGTGCCGCCGTGGCGCGGCGTGGGCCAGGGCGACACCGGCCGCGCTTGGGAGATCGGCAATAGCCAGGTCTACCGCTATACCGGCTCGGGCCCGACGATGCTCGAGTGGGACAGCGGGCGCTTCCCCATCCTCGATACCTATCCCTACAACGCGCTGACGCGTCCGGGACGGCTCTACCCGGTGAGCGATCTCGCCTTCGCCGCGGGGCTCGAGCCCGCAAAGGAAGGCCTCGAGGCCGCGGTGGTGCTGACAGCGCGGGGGCACGAGTTCCGGGCGCGGCTCACACCAAATGGCAACGGCTACGACGGCGTGCTCGAGATGCGGCCAGAAGAAGCCGGTTCGCAGTGGCGGCAGCTCGCGACCGTCGCGCTCGCGGGCGTGATGAATCCCGGCGAGGTGACCAACATCGAATTCTGGCACGTCGATCAGTCGCTCGAGCTCTACATCAACGGCGAGCAGCGGGCGGTCGCCACCTACGACTGGACCCCCGCCCAGCGCCTCAAGTTCGCGCTCGATGCGGACCTCGAACTCGTCCAGCGCGACTTCGGGATCCTCGAAGACCGCATCAACTACCAGTCGCCCTCGTTCCACTGGGAATTCGATGGCGGCCCCTTCGCGATGCACCGCGTCAGCCTCGCCCGCGATATCCACTACCAGGCCAACGCCTACGGCCCCGTCAACGAGCACGGCGTGCGGCACAGCAAGGCCGGCCTCCCCGCCGCGGCGACGCACCCGACCAGCACCGTGAACCTCACCGGCGATGAGTTCTTCTGCCTGGGCGACAACAGCCCGCAGAGCCTCGACATGCGGCTGATGGATGTGCCCAACCCGTGGGTCGCGCAGATCGATCCCAACATGTCGGTCATCCACCGTTCGCTGCTGATCGGCAAGGCGTTCTTCGTCTACTTCCCCGCGGTGACCTGGCGCTACGGCATCGTCCCCGTGCCCGATGCGGGGCGGATGCGCTTCATCTGGTGAGGCGTGCCCGGTCGCGCTTACGACGCCTGCTGAGTCGCCAGCAGCGTGCGCACCGCGTGCAGCGCGCGATCGATCGGCCCCTGCTGCTGCTCGCCGCTGGCCAGATCCTTGAGCGTGATCGATTCGGGTGACTCGATGATCAGCGCTGCGCGGGCGTGCTGATCGCCGGCTTCCTTGAGGAGCTTGCCCACGTTCTTGGTTGTTTTGTAGGTGTGCCGCGCGTGCAGGCCGGCCGCGCGGAGGTCGGCGACCATCGGCCGCACCCGCGCATCGGCCTCGGGCGTGCCGTTGGAGATCACGAACACATCCGGCCGCAAGCCGGCCTTGCCGAGCAGGTCCTTGTCGCTGGGCATCAGGCCGCGGTCCTGCATCACCAGCGAGAGCACGACATCGCCCATGCCGAAGCCCACGGCCGGAGTCGACGGCCCGCCGAAGAGCTCGACCAGGCCGTCGTACCGTCCGCCGCCGGCGACAGCGCGCTCCGCGCCGCTGGCCTCGTGCACCTCGAAGACCATGCCCGTGTAGTACGCGAGCCCACGCACGATCGAGAGATCAAAGTCCACCCAGTCGAGCACACCCGCCTGCGTGAGCGCTTCGACCAGCGGTCCCACCGCCTGCGCGAAATAGGTGACATCGACGACATCGGGGGATGCCGGGTCCTGATCGAGCGTCACCCGAATCACACCGCTGGTGAAGATCTCCGCCTGGTCCGCGCTGAAACCAAACGGCGCGAGCTGCCTGGCGAATTCTTCGGCCGGCAGCTTGCCGCGCTGGTCGAGCACCTTGAAGAGCGCGGCGTGCTGGTCCGCCGCGAGCCCGCGGCTCTCGAGCCAGGCCGAGAGCGCCGCCCGGTGATTGATCTTGACGCGCAGGTCCTTGGGCGTGAACCCCAGCCCGCGCAGCATCGCGATGCAGCAGGCGATCACCTCCGCATCGGCGTTGGGAGAGTTGTCGCCCAGGAGGTCGACGTTCCACTGGAGGAACTCGCGGAGCCGGCCACGCTGGGGTTTTTCAGCGCGGAAGAAGGGCCCGGCCATGAACCACTTGGTCGGCCGCGGCAGGGCGTTGGCCTTCGCCGCGTAGAGCCGCGCGAGTGTGGGGGTGAACTCGGGACGCAGCGCGTAGTCCTTCTCGCCCCCGGCCCGCTGGAAGCTGAAGAGCTCCGAGACGATCCCCTCGCCGCTCTTGACGGTGTAGAGCTCGAGGTGCTCGAAGGTTGGCCCGTCGACCTCCTCGAAACCATGACGCACGGAGGCGTCCCGCCAGGCTTCCAGGAGGAAGCGGCGCTTCGCGGCGTCGAGCGGATAGAGATCGCGGGTGCCCTTGGGGGCCTGGAAGGAGTGGGCCATGGGAGGCAAGGGTAGAAGGTCAACCGGCTCCTCACGCACCGCGTGTCATGCGTCGATCACCGCCACGCCGTACCGCGCCAGTTCCCGGTCGCGGGTGATCAGCGTCAGCCCTTCCAGCCGCGCCTGGGCGATCATCATCCGGTCGAAGGGGTCCTGGTGATGCAGCGGCAGCTCCGCGACGGCGAGCGCATGGGCCGCATCGATTGGTAACACGCGAATCCGCTCGGCCTTGAGCACCTCGATGAGGTTGGCCGGGAAGTCCAGCCGCCCCAGCGTCTTCTTGATCGCCATCTCCCAGACCGCCGCGGCGGATACGAACGCCGCAATCTCCCCCCCGCCGATAGCGGCGCGTGCCGCGGCCGAGAGCCTCTCGGGTTCCGAGAGCCACCACAGGAGCACGTGCGTGTCGAGCAGAAAGCGAGCCGGGGTCACCGCGACACCCCGAATGCGTCGGCGAGCCCGTCGGGCAGGGGCGCATCGAAGTCGTCGCCCATGCGCACCAGACCCTTCCACGCCCCGCCGCGGCGGGCTTCGCCAGAGTCGTCGATCGGGACGAGCCGGGCGACCGGCGTGCCGGCCTTGGCGATGACGATCTCCTCGCCCTCGAGCACGCGGGCGATGAGCTGGGAGAGCCGGGTCTTAGCGTCGTGGATGTTGACGGTCTCCATGGATGTAGTCTACAAGACTTAGCTAGATTAGTCCACAAATTCGAAGCGGTCCCGGTTTTCAACGGCGGTCCCGCCTTCCGACGTCCGCCATTCACCCCGATACCATCCGGCCCTATGCCGACGATCACCATCAACGGGCACAAGACCGACTTCACCCAGGGCCAGACGATCCTCCAGGTCGCCAACACCCTGCAGGCCGCGGGTGACGGGGTCGAGATCCCCCAGTACTGCTACCACGATGGGCTCTCGATCGTCGCGTCCTGCCGCATCTGTCTGGTCGAGGTCTGGGTGCCCAACCAGAAATCCGGCCAGCTCGAGCCCTTCATGGGCGGCAAGCTGGTGCCAAGCTGCCAGCAGCCTGCGATGGACGGCATGGTCGTCTACTCCAACTCGCCCAAGGCGGTCGCCAACCAGAAGGCGGTCATGGAGTACCTGCTGATCAACCACCCGCTCGACTGCCCGGTCTGCGACCAGTCGGGCGAGTGCTTCCTGCAGGACTACTCGTACCAGTACGGCCGCGGCGTGTCGCGCTTCGAAGAGGCCAAGGTCAAGCAGCCCAAGAAGGACGTCGGCCCGCACGTGCTGCTGTACTCCGACCGCTGCATCATGTGCACGCGGTGCGTCCGCTTTACACGCGAGGTGACGGGCACCAGCGAGCTCTTCGTCCAGGGCCGCGGCAACAAGGAAGAGATCGAGGTCTTCCCCGGCGTTGCGCTCGACAACGAACTGGCCAGCAACGTGATCGACCTGTGCCCGGTGGGCGCGCTCCTCGACAAGGACTTCCTCTTCGCCCAGCGCGTCTGGTTCCTCAAGGAGACCGCGGGCATCGACCCGCTCACCGCCAGCGGCGACAACATCTGGATCCACCACAACCAGGGCGAGATCTACCGCGTCAAGCCGCGGACCAACCTCGACATCAACAAGCACTGGATCACCGACGAGGTGCGCTACGGCTGGAAGTTCGTGCACGCCCCCAACCGCCTGCGCACGCCCACCCGCAAGCAGTACAACGTCCCCGTCGAGTGCGACTACGCCCGCGCGTACGACGACGCGATCGAGGGCCTGCGCACGGCGGTCGAGCACGGCAAGCGGCTGGGACTGGTCGTCAGCCCGATGCTGACCTGCGAAGAGGCGTACCTGCTCGCCGCGCTCGCCCGCGCGATCGACCCGCAGGCGATCCTCGCCGTCGGCCCGATCCCGGTGCACGGCGAGGACAAGACCTTCCCGAAGGACAACCCCAACGGCTTCCGCGTCTGCGCCGAGAAGGCGCCCAACGCCCGCGGCGTCCGCCGCGTGCTCGAGGCCTTCGCCCCCGGCCATGTCCAGTCCTTCGAAGACATGATCAAGACGCTCGGCGTGGGCACGGGCAGGAGCGGCGTGGGCGCCGTGATCATGACCGGCAACTACCCGACCGACTGGGTCAGCGCCGACATCGAATCCGCGCTCTCGGGTAAGTTCAGCGTGCTGATCGACACCCACAAGACCGCGCTGTGCGCCAAGGCCGACATCGTGCTCCCGGGCGCAACCTTCGCCGAGAAAGCCGGCACCTTCGAGAACCACCGCAACATCATGCAGGCGTTCGACCAGGCGATCCCGGTGATCGAACTGGCCAAGACCGAGGGGCAGCTCGCGCTGGACCTGATGTCCGTGCTCGAGGGGGCCCCCGCCAACGAGCGGCGGGCCAAGC
>JBDZUZ010000020.1:0-816 GCA_040255445.1 Planctomycetaceae bacterium
AGCGCTACGCCATCGTCGACGACGATGCCGAACACGCGGCGTGGCTCTACCTCAGCAAGCCCGACACTATCGAACCGCTCCGCGATGCCCTGGTCTTCTCGCTCCGCGCCCCCATCCCGCGCGTCGATGTCGTCAAATACATGCAGGCCGGCGGCCCGCCCCCCGTCGCGGAGGGCTTCCTCGACCCCGCCGCCGTCGAGCGTTCCAGCGACATCCCGATGTCCTTGCGCTGGTCGCGCGATGGCAACGCCGTCTGCGTCATCGTCCGCGGCCAGCCCCGCGCCCTCGCCGCGGCGTCCCTCGACAGCGGCATGTCACGCGACCTGATCAAGTCCGGCCCGTGGGGCGAACCGTGGGACGAAGCAACCTTCATCCGCCTCTTCGCATAGAACCGCAGCGCACAGACCCGAATCGCGCACGCGTTCAGCCCCAACACACCAACCATCCGCACCGGAGCTCGTAGACATGTCCTTCGACCCCGCCGCCATCCGCAAGCACAACCTCGCCCTGCTCAAGAAACACGGCTTCAGCGTTGCCCCCAGCCTTCCGCTGAGCGATCAATCCCGCCTCCGCCCCGTCGATGAGATCGCCGGCAGACTCGCCGCGCTCAACGCTCTCTTCATCTACGTCACCGCCCCCGAGTCCTTCTGCTCCGAATCCACGGTCCGCGGCCACATCGACAGCAACGGCCTCGCGCAGCACCTCACCGACGACGAGCGCGAAGGCCTCGACCTCCCGCGCGAAGAGGCCCGCGAATCGCTCGACGCCAGCATCGGCTGGAAGACCGAGAACGCCTACACCCTCGCCTGGATCCTC